>CAJMOT010000068.1 GCA_905214995.1 uncultured bacterium
TGCATGCGGGCACGAGGGCGATTATCGCGAGGGCTGCCAGCATCGCGAATTTGGCGACCCCCGCCTGCTCGCGCACAAATAGAGCCGCCAGCAGAGGCCCCAGCGAAAATCCGCACGAGCCGCCAACTTGGAATATGGACTGCGCCAGCCCGCGGCTCTTGCCCGCCGCAAGCGACGTTATGCGCGAGGCTTCCGGATGTATTATCGACGAGCCTATCCCCGAAATGAAAACCGCCGCCATCAGCGAATGCACGCTTCCCGCGACCGATATGAGCATTAGCCCCGTCATAGTGCACAACATGCCGATCGGCAGGAACCATCCTGCCGGCCGCTTGTCGAATATGTACCCGAAGATCGGCTGCATTATGGAGGCCGAAATTTGGTACGTGAACGCCACGAGCCCGATTTCGCCGTAGGACAGGCTTAGGCTGGTTTTCAGCAGAGGATAGATCGCGGCGACTATCGACTGCATGGCGTCGTTGAGCCCGTGCGCCAGCGACAGCGCGACGAGTATTCCGAGTATGAAGCCGTTTTGGGATTTTTTTGCCATTGCAAAAAATATCCTCCCGTCCAATCCCCGTTGCAACACTTCTTCCGCCGAAAATTTCGCGGCGGAAATGCAGCGCCGCGCCGCGGGCGTCGCGCGGGCTTCCTACGGAAGCGGCGCCGCCTGCCTTATCTGATAGAGGTCGCGCCCGATTTCGCGGATTTTGGCGATCGTCTCGGCGTAGGGGGTGTCGCACACGTCGGTGAGCCCGACTTGGAAATTTTCGCCGTCGAATCTGCCGGTGGCGGCCTGGTCGGAGAATTGGTGCCAGTGTATGCCGACCACGTTCGGGTTTTCGAGGGCCGACTTCGCGTATTCGTAATAGGAGTCCGCCCTGTCCGCCTGGTTTTCCCTCTTTATCAGGCTCGGGTGGAAAGGCCCGCGGTCGAGCGCGCCGAAGTGCCATTCGCCTATCATGACGGGCTTGTCGATGCCGGCGGGAAGTTTCAGCCCTTTGAGGTTGTCGGCGTACCTGTTATAGCTGACGGCGTCGCAGTACTTGGCGCCGATTCTCACGACGTTTTCGTTGGAGCCCGCGAACCGGCACCCGAGGTAGAGCTTGTTCGGGGCAAACTTGTCGAACTCCTCGCGTATGACCTTGAAATATTCCTCGGCCATGAGGCTCGTGAAGTCTTCGAGGTCTTTTTTGTCCGCGCCTTTTGGGACTTCGCGGTTTTTGAGAAAGGCGTCCCAGTCCGCGAATTTCGTGCCCCAGGCGCCGTTGAGTCCGGATATGCCGCCGTACTTTTTTTCGAGCTCGCCTTTGAAGCGGATTTTCCCCGCGAGGGAGGCGGGCGACATTATCGTAAAGCGCGCGAGGTCGAACTTGTCGCCCCAGTGGATTTCATTGTCCACGAAAAACCCTATGCACCACGGGTCGTCCGTCATGTCGGAGCGGCTTTTGAGGTTGTCCGCAACATTTTTGCGGAATGCGGGGTCGAAGGGGTCGCGGAACGGCCACCATGCCGCTTTGCCCGAGAGCGCCGGCCCCTTTATTTCAAATCGCTCCACGTACGGTGTCTTGCGGCGCATGAAAATGTCTTTGTCTGAGCTGTTGGCTATCGTGTTCAGCCCCCAGCTTTTAAGCCTTTTGTGCGCGGTTTCGGCGTAGGCGTCGCGCCAGTTCTTCCCGTATTTTCTAAAAATGTTGGCGGCGGAAAAATCGTAGGTTTTTTTGATTTTGCGCGCCTCGTAATACGGGGCGAGGAGCTCATCTTTCGTCTCGTAGAAAAGCGCGAATTCGTCCCCCTGCGGCGGGAGGGACTCGAAATAGAACTCGCGCCCGTCGAGCGGCGTTATCGCCGAGGATGGCGTCACGCGGACGACGCCGTGCGACCAGAACAGGTTTCCGTCGGGATCGACCATCCACCATTTGCCGCCGACTTTTTCAAACCTGAAATGTCCGGTTGCCTTGAACTTTCCGCCCTTTGTCCAACCCCCGAACCTGTCGCGGTCGGCGGGCCCGGGATTGGCGGCGAGGTCTTTTTCCTCGGCAAGGCGCGCGGCTTCTAGGTCCGCCTCCGAATGCGCCTTGCCGGGCCAGTCGCGGAATTTGAACTGCCCGAATTTGTCTATGAACGGGAAAAATTCGGCCTCCCCGAAGTTGCGCCATGCGGGGACACCGTTCGGGTCGTGTTCGAGCGCGCGGACGGAGCGGATTTCAAACGGCGACTGGCTGCTCCAATGCCTTTCGAGCACAACCGCCCTTATTTTTGACAGGTCGGGGCGTTTGGAGTTTTGCGCGTATCCGAACGGGTCGGCGCGCATTCCCGCCATTTTTGCGGCGACTTCCGGATGCGCGGGCGGCCTCGGATATTTTATTGTCGCCCTGCGGACTTCCCCGGGGGCGAGCCTGAACATGGTGTTTTGCGCGGGATCTTTTAGCTTCTCCACGTTCTCGTCGTCCGACAGCAGGATTTGGAGCGGGCACGAGGAAGTTTCGGAGAGGTTTTTCACCTCGATTTCAAAATCGAGGTTTTTCGACAGATCCCATTCTCCGACGATTTTCGCGCGGAGCTGCGAGATTTTATAGCCGTCCGGCGTCTTTTGCGCCCGCGAGCTCTCCGAGATTTTTCCGGTTCCGCTTTCTGCGTCGAACAGGACGATTCCTCCCGCCAACGCCGCGGACGCCGACAGCGCGAGCGCCGCGCAAATGTGTGCAATGCAAACTTTCATGTTCTTATTATTACGCGGCCGGGCGCGTCCATGCAATGAAAATCGCCGCTTTTTTGGTTGAACGCCGCTGGGGGGCGGTGTTATTTTTCGCCCGACCAAGATGAAAATCAGGAGGCTTAAAATCGAGAATTTCCGCGGCATCGTTGACGAGACCATAGATTTCGACCCGTCCTTTACGGCGTTTGCGGGGCGCAACGGCGGAGGGAAATCCACGATATTGGAGGCGATAGCCATAATGCTGTCGAGGCTTTCGGGGAGGATGTCCGGCAATATCGGCGACTGCGCGAACCTGAGCGGGCGCGACATTACCTACGGCAAGAATTCATGCCTTTTGCGGCTGACGCTCTCATCGCCGGAAGACTCGATAACCTTGAGCCTCGGGCTCGACCGCGACGGGGGCGAAATGGAGGATTCCGCCGCGGCGGAAGCGTGCGCCGCTAAGCTGCGCGGGGTCTTTTCAAAAGCCGGAGACCCCGACTGCGAGCTGCCGGTGTTCGCCTATTACGGCTCGGACAGGAACACGTCGGGATTTTGCGCCCCGCGCCCGTCGGAGGGCATGGACAGGATGAGCGTCTACAAGAACGCGTTTTCGGCGGGCACGAATTTCGACGGGTTTGCGGAGTGGTTCGCCGCCGTGCTGCTCGAGAGGGAGCTCGCGGTGTCGGAGGCGGCGCGCATGCCGCTGAAGCGCGGCAACCGCGCGCGGGAGGAAATAGAAAAAAAATACCGCTTCATATCCGAGATAAAGGGCGCCTTGCGCGAGTTCTCCCCCACGCTCGAGGGATTTTACGTGGAGGACGGCAGGCTGTTCGTCAAGCCGCGCGGGATACCTGCGGAATACCTTTCGCAGGGCGAGAAGAGCGTGGCGGCCCTCATCTCCGACATAGCCCTGCGCATGTCGGGCGCGAATCCGGCTATGAAAAAGCCGCTATCGACCGACGCCATAATAATGATAGACGAAGTGGACCTGCACCTGCATCCCGACTGGCAAGCGCAGATAGCGGTCAAGCTGCAAAAGATTTTTCCCAAGACGCAGTTTATAGTCTCGTCGCACTCCCCGTCGGTGTTTTCTGTGGTAAAGTCCGTCTACAAGCTCGACGAGGACAGGGACGGAGTAGTGAGGCTTGAACGTTCTTCGCAGTACGGCAAGGCGCCAGCCGACATACTCGGGACTTTTTTGAACGTCGGCCGCGAAGTCTCCGTGAAGGCGGAGATAGACGCGATGTACGAAGCCCTCGACGCGGGCGACGCGGATAGGGCCCTGAAAATAATAGCGCGCCTGCGCAGGATAATACCCGACGACCCCGAGGTTCTCAGGGGCGAGTATCTGGCGCGCGCCATCGGCTCTTCAAACGCGAACGGCGGCGGGACGAATGCGCCACATTGAAATACCCCGCGAGGAGGACGCCCCCGACGCTTTCAAATATTGGAAGCGCAGGCATCCCAACGCCAAGTACTACCGCTTCAAAGACGCGCGCGTAAAGCGGGTTCTCAAAGACTCCCTCATCGCGCGCCAGAAGTTTTTGTGCTGCTATTGCGAGAGCCGCATAGACGGGGAGAACTCGCACATTGAGCACATAGAGCCGCAGATGGGCGGGCTTTCGGAGCGCAGCATGGACTACTCCAACATGGCGGCGTCCTGCATACGCGATCCCAAGAAGAACGAGCCGGATTTCATTCCCAGGACTTTCGAGGAGCTCGTCGGCAGCACTCTCCACTGCGGCCACGCGCGCGGCTGCAACCGGGTCGTGTCGCCCTATGACGAGAGGTGCGAAAGGTTTTTCGAGTATTCGTTCTCGGGGCGGGTTTCGGTTTCCAGCGCGCTGTCCGATCCCGACGAAATCGCGCTCGCCGAGGACAGCATAGAGTATCTGCGGCTGAACGTTCCGTCCCTCGTGCTCCTGCGCAGGATAGCGATGTTCGAGGCGGTGAAAATGCTCGGCGACGGCGTGCCCGCCGAAGCCGTCCTGGGAGAGTCCGGCGGGAAGCTTCCGCCGTTTTACTCCGCCGCAAAAACCGCCGTGGAAAAGGCGCGCGGCGCGGCGAAGCCGGCGGCGGGGGGAGAAGTTTCGGAGCAATTTGCTTGAACGGTTTTCCGCAACCGGGATTATTTTCCCGAATGGCTGAAAAATTTAAGGTTCTGGTGAAGTCGGCCGACATACGGCGAAGGGTGGGGGAGCTCGCCGCGCGCCTGCGCGAATGGGCGGGCTCGGCGGATTCGCCCGTATGCGCCGTTTGGCTGGCGGAAGGGGCGATGTTTTTTGCCGCCGACCTCCTGCGCGGCATGGCGGGTTGCGGGCTGGAAATCCACTCGGTAAAAGTGTCCTCCTACGGAAATTCGCTCGGGGCGGAGGGCGAGCCGCGCGTGCTCTCTCCGCTGCCAAACGTCGAAAACATGCGCGTTCTGATAATAGACGACGTGCTCGACACCGGCAAAACCGCCGCCGAGATGTCGAGAATTTTCCGCAAAAACGGCGCGGCGGAGGTGAAAATCTGCGTGCTGCTCGACAAGCGCACGGGCGCGGAGAAATTCGCGACGGCCGACTTCTCCGGCTTTGAAATCGGAAACAGTTTCGCGTTCGGATACGGAATGGACTTGCGCGGAAAAATGCGCGAGCTGCCCGACATAATGGCGCTCGCGGAGGCGGGCGCTTAAAATGAACATAGGGTGCCATCTGTCTTTTTCAAAGGGCTACGAGGCAATGGGGCGCGAGGCTTTGCGGCTTGGTGCGGACTGCTTCCAGTTTTTCAGCCGCAATCCGCGCGGGGGAGCCGCCAGGCCGTTCGACGCCGGCGACGCGCTCGCGCTCGAAAAAATCGCGGAGGAAAACTCCTTCGGGCCGCTTCTCGTCCACGCGCCGTACGCTTTCAACCCGTGCTCCGCCGACGCGGGGCTTCGGAAATTCGCGCTCGAGGCGATGTCGGAGGATCTTTCCAAGCTCTGCGCGTTCAAAGGCGCGCTCTACAACTTCCACCCGGGCTCGCACGTCGGGCAGGGCGTTAAGAGGGGCGTGGAGCTCTCGGCGCGCCTGCTCTCGGAGGCATGCTCCGGAAAATTTTCCGCAAAAATTCTCGTGGAGACGATGTCCGGAAAGGGCAGCGAGATAGGCTCGACTTTCGGGGAGATCGCCGAGATTCTGGAGAAGTCCGGAACGGATGCGGGCGTGTGCCTTGACACGTGCCACGCATATTCCGCCGGCTACGACATCGTGCGGGATCTCGACGGAGCGCTTGGGGAGTTCGACAGAATAATAGGCCTCGGGAAATTGAAGGCCGTCCACCTAAACGACAGCATGACGCCGTTCAACTCCAAAAAGGACAGGCACGAAAGGCTGGGGGAGGGGACTATAGGCTTGGAGGCGATAGGGAGAATCGTCAATCACCCCGCGCTGCGGGAGCTTCCGTTCTATCTCGAAACCCCAAACGACCCCGCCGGTTACGCGCGCGAAATCGCCCTCGTCCGCAAAATGCGGGAGGAGCCGTGAAATCCGCGAGGGGCGGGAAAGTCCGGACGCGTGGAAGGGTTTGCTCCGCGGCGGCTTCCGCCCTGGCGTTCGCCCGCGTTGTCCTTGCGCGAATTGAAACCGTTTCGGGCGCTGCGGCGTTTCTGGCTTTCGCCGTCGCGCTTGCGGCGGCAGCCTCCCAGTGCGCCAAGCCGCGCGGATACGCTAAGAGCCCGGCGGAAATCGCGTACATCGAAGGGCTGCGCAAGAAGTACGCCGAGCCTGCGCGCAGGCTTGGCGCGGAAGAGGCCGCGGGCGCGATACGCGCGGCGTGCGGATTCATTGCCCGCGCCGAGAACGCTCCGGAGGGAGTGTACGATTCCGACGAAGCCGTCGCGCTGCTGCTCGGCACCGCGCTCGTCGAAAGCGACCTTGCGCCGCGCTTCCAGAGTTCCCGCGGGGACGCGATAGGGCTTTTCCAGGTGGAGTACGGAACCTTTCGGGATCTGTGGGACAGGTCTATAAGATGCAAGCATCCCAAATTGCGGGCGGCGATAATCCGCGAGTTCGGCGGCGGGCGCGGGGATATAGAATTCGAGGATTTGCAGAACAGCGACGAGCTGTGCGCGGTGTTCGCGCGCATGAAATACGCGGAGTTTCCCGACAAAATTCCCCGCGACATCGCCGGAAGGGCCGCCTACTATAAAAAGTTTTACAACACGAAATACGGGGCGGCGAAGGAGTCCGCCTACATCGCAAAAAAGAAAAGGGCGCTTTCCCGCCGGAGCGAATGATATTATTCTTCGGGGTTGAGGACGAACATTTGGCAGTTCGCGCAGTCGAAGCGCACCGGAAATCTCCCGTCCGCCGACCTCAAAAAGAGCGGCTCTTTGAATTTTTGCGGCAGCTTCCCCTCTTTGCGGCACATGCCGAGCTCTCGCAGAATGCAGTGGCGCGCGCGCATAAGCGGGATTGCGGAGGCGCCGCCGCCGGCTTCGGGCGCGCGGGAGGATATTTCAAATCCCATTGCGGCGTACAGCTTTTCCGCCTCGGCGTTGGCGGCGTTCGCGCGCGCGTCGCATTCGAACGGCGGATTTGCAAAGCTTATTTTGCGCGGCAGCGGGCGGGAGTATGAGGTTCTCGATTTTTCATACTCCGAAATTATCTTTTCCTCGAGCCCGCCGACGAGCTCGCGGCGCAGGGCGTTGGCTTCGGCGGCTTTCATGCGCGGCAGTCTCCGGCAGCCGATCCGCGGGGCCCCGCACTCGAACGGCGTATCCCCGAGGCGCGCGAGCGATTCCGAAAGCTTTTCCCGCGCGGCGCCGAAATTCTCCGCCGTTTCAAAACCGGATTTCGCGCGGCGGATCTCGAATCCGAGCGCGCGCCGGTCGCAGAGCGCAATCGAAAATATGTAATCGGTTTCCGATTCTTCTATGCGGATTTCTGCGCGCATTTTGCGGGCGGATTTTCCGGCGAGGGCGGCTTCGAACTTCGCGTCGCGGTTGCGCCAGATTTTTGCGTTTGGCGGAATTTTCAGCCGCTCTTCGGGGCGTCCGACGAACACGCGCTCTCCGGACACCCTGCCGACGCGCGCGCCGAATCCGCCGCCGCTTTCGTCCTCGAAAAACAGGCCGTCGCCGTTCGAGAAAATTTTGTCCGCGCCGCCGAGCTCGAATCCGCCCGCGAACGCCGAGCGCGGCGCGCCGATGAACTCCCCGCGCGCTTTCGGCGTGGAAAAACTCGCGCAGCCCCTCTCGATTCCGCGCAGGTGGTACTCGCAAAAGAGGCGGCTGAAAGACTTTTTCGGGTCGGGCTCGAACGCCGCGCGGCTCTCCCCGAACGACGCCCTTTCGAGCCCGCGCGCGCCCAGCTGCCTGTCAAGCTCGGCGCGGTAGGCGGCGGTTATGTTTTTGACGTATCCGGCGTCTTTGAGCCTTCCCTCGATTTTAAAAATCCCGACGCCCGCGTCCAGCATTTCCCCGAGCGCGGACAGCCTGTTCATGTCGCGCAAGCTCAGGTAATATGCCGGAGGGGCTACGCGCCTTCCGAGGGAGTCCTCAAATTCGTACTTCATTCTGCACGGTTGGGCGCACTCGCCCCTGTTGCCGCTCCTGCCGCCTATTTTGTAGCTTAGGTAACACTGCCCGCTGTACGACACGCAGAGCGCCCCGTGGACGAAGCACTCCGCAGGAATCTTTACGGCGCGGGCGGTCTCGGCGATTTGCCGGAGCGGCGTCTCCCGCGCGAGCACGACCGCGGCGAACCCCGCCGCCTCGAGAAATCTCGCTTTGTCCGGCGAGTCTATGTGGCACTGGGTGCTGGCGTGGAATTTTACCCTCCCGGCGGTTGCGGCGAGCAGCCCGAGATCCTGTGCGATTATCGCGTCCGCGCCGGCGTCCCAAAGCTCCTCCGCCATGCGCGCGGCCATTGGAAGCTCGGAGTCGAAGAGAATCGTGTTTAAGGCGACGTACACCTTGCAGCCGTAGAGATGCGCGAAGCGGCAGAGGTTTGCGATGTCGCCGGCGGAGTTTGCGGCGTCCTTGCGCGCGCCGTAGAGCGGGGCGCCTATATAGACCGAATCGGCGCCCGCGAGAATCGCCTCCCGCGCGGCGTTCGCGTCGCGGGCGGGGCTAAGAAGCTCGGGCGTCATCCGAATCGGCGCCCCTTCCGGACGGAAGGAGAAGCGCTGCGCACATCGCGGTCAGAACCGCGAGTGCCAGCCACCCGTCGGTCATTCCCGCGCCCCCGAGGATTTCGCGCGGGCCGCCGCTTGTGATATCGAAAGTCTTGCGGTACACCATCAGGCAGAATACGAGCCCCGCATGGAAGCCTACGCACGGCCACAGGGATTTGGTTCTTATATATAGCAGGCACAAAAACGCGCCGAACATAAACAGCCCCCCGAATTTTGGGAAGTCAAACTCGTAGGCTATGCCCACGGTGTCGTACCACGCGACGAAAAAGCCCATGTCCCACGTCGCGCTGCCGCCGCCGGGGAGCTTGTCCCAAACGCAGTCCGGCACTTTGAAATGCTTGTAGGCGAAAAACAGCGAGCTCAAAACGACCGCGGAAATCGGGCCTATGGCGGTGTAGAACGAGCGCATGATGAGCCCGCGCATTATTATCTCTTCGAGCAGCGCGACCGTCAGAGCCCCGGACAGCGCGCCCAAAATCACGGAGGCGAGGGTTGACGCGTCGAAGGTTTTGTCGGGCGACGACACTCCGAACGCCCATTGCAGCCCGAATATCGCCGCGGCGAGCAAAATCCCGAACGCGAAGAAAGAGAGGAACGAGACGAGCGGCCTGATCCCGATTTTCATCCCGAGGTTTGAGAGAGAAAACAGCCCGCACTCCTTCATCATCCACGGAAAGCCGAGTATTATTGGCGCCCAGCGGAGCCTGTCGTAATAGACGTCGAGATGTTTGCCCAAAAGCCATGTCGTGGTTTCCGAAGGGCTTACGGAGTGCAGCCACTCGATTGCCCAGTACGCCGGCGGCGTCAAAACCGCGGCGAACAGAGTCGCCCCGAGGTATATGAAAAGGAAAAGCCCTACCCCCTTAAATGAACGCCCTTCGGGCGGAAGGCCGAAAAGCATCATCTCTTTCTCTTTTTCCAGAATCATAATGACAAATATGCGCAAAAAAAAAATTTTTTCAACGAATTTTATTTTTCGCCGGCCCTTTCGGTTTGCGCGCCGTTTTTTGTTGAACGCTGGGCCTCCGGCGTGTTATTGTAACCCTATGAGACTTTTTTTATTCGCATTCGCAGCGGCTTCCCTTTGCGCCGGCGCTTTCGGCGCGCAAATAGGCGCGGACGAATCCAAGATAGCGTCGGAAGTCTACGTCTCGTCGACCTACGGGGACGACGCCAACGACGGCTCCCGCGACAAGCCGTTCAAGACGTTTGCCAAGATGCCGAAGAAAGACGCGCGGATATTCTTGCGCAAGGGCGACGTGTTTTACGAGCCGCTGGCGGGGCTCGAAAACTGCGTTGTGGACTCCTACGGAAGGGGCTCAAAAAAGCCCTTGATCTGCGGGCTGAGAATCATAAAAAACCCGTCGGCGTGGGAGAACATGGGCGGGGGAATCTGGCGGCTCGACATGGACAAAACCGAAAATTTCGCGGGGCGCAATCCGCCGGCGAAAGATCGCGGCAAGCTCTTCAACAACATCGGCGGCATATACGACATGTCCTCCGACGAGCTGCACGGCAGGGTATTGAGAAAGCATTCCGACCTCAAAGAAGATTGGGACATGATAGTCTCTTCCGAATTCCGAAGCGAGAAGGTGACGCCCGAGACTTTCAGGTACCTGCATTTGAAGCTCGGGCGCAATCCCGCGGAGTTCGGCTCGCTCGCCCTCATCGCCTACGGCAACGGCATAAGCGGCCTTAGAAACTGCACGGTGCGCAACGTTGCGATAAAGGGGTTCGGCAGGCACGGGCTGACGGGCTGCCGCGGCGGGAGAATCGAAAACCTCGAAATCGACCTCATAGGCGGAAGCGTGCTCGTCGGCTTCCCGAATTGGGTGAGGTTGGGCAACGGCATAGAGTTTTGGATAAATTCGCCGTCGTCGGGCTCAAACATACACAACCGCGTGACGGGGTGCGTCATAAGCCGGACTTTCGACTGCGGCTCGACGATTCAGGGCAGGGCGCAGAAGGGCAAAAACGTCGCCGAGGACATAGTCTTTACGGGCAACAAATATTACAGGTGCCGCCAGGCGTTCGAGCACTGGCTTTCGGGCGGCGACGCCGGCCGAGAGCCGATAGAGTACAAAGACTGCAAATTTGTCGGCAACTTCGCGTGGGAGATGGGCGACAACGGATTCAACTCTCCGTACCTCCAAGACCTCAACTTCCTTTCTTACGACCGCAAACCCGCGGCGATGACCATAAGGGACAACGTCTGCTACGGCGCGGGAGCCTATGCGGGCACGGCTAACCGCTCGTCGGATTTCGGCGGCAACACGTTTTACGTCCTGCGCGGCAGGCCGCTTTTGGTCGAGCTCAGGGGCGGAAAGGGCAAGGATCTGGTTATACCCGCGAACTCGGAGGAGGATATAAAAAAGTACCGCGAGATTTCCGGAGACTCGACGAGCAAAATATCCATTGTCGACGAATCCGACGCCGCCCTACGCGAAAAGCTTCTCGACGGCGATTTCAAATACGTAAAAAAAATTCTCAAAAGAGCCAACAACGGAACAGACAAACAAAGGGAAGACATATGAAAACATTAAGATTCGCTGCGGGAGCGCTTGCGGCGTCCGCGCTTGCAGCTTGCGCCATCCAGCCGTCGGAGGCGGACAAATACGGCGCGGACGAATCCAAGATAGCGTCGGAAGTCTACGTCTCGTCGACCTACGGGG
>CAJMOT010000069.1 GCA_905214995.1 uncultured bacterium
CGGCGGGCTCGCGGGGGCTTTCCCGCCATTTGCGGATTTCGCTCCTCCCGAAAAAATAATTTCTTGCAAAATCCGGCGTCTTTGAAAAAGATAAAAAATATCAATATTTGAAGTTTCGGCGTCGTGGAAGATTGGAAATCGTATATAAAATTATGCTCGATACCCGACATCGGCTCGATCACGGCCATGCGCCTGCTCGAGGCGTTCGGGTCCCCTGAGGGCGTTTTCGCCGCCTCAAAATCCGACCTGCTATCCGTCCCCAAAATAGGCGTTAAGACGGCGGAGGCGGTTCTCGCCGCGCGCGATTCCGCGGAATGCGAAAAGATTTTCGCGCGCATGTCGGAGATAGGCGCAAAATATGTCCACTTTAATGATCCCCGCTATCCGCGCAGGCTTTTGCCGCTCTCCGACAGGCCCGTCGGATTTTACTTCATCGGCGACTGCGACTTCAACGCGCCGTGCATATCCATAGTGGGCTCGCGCATGTGCAGCGTCTACGGGCAGACGGTCGCGCGCAAGTTTGCGGCGTCCTTCGCGCGCGCCGGCTTTACCGTGGTGAGCGGCATGGCGCGCGGAATCGACACCTGCGCGCACATCGGCGCGCTCGAGGCCGGCGGCAAAACCATAGCAGTTTTGGGCTGCGGCGCGGATGTCGTATATCCGCCGGAAAACGCCGAATTGTGCGAAAAAATCAAAAAGAGCGGCGCTGTCGTTTCCGAATTTCCGCTCGGAACCCGCGCCGACAGGCAGACTTTCCCGATACGCAACAGGATAGTTTCGGGAATGGGCGCGGCGACGGTCGTGGTGGAATCGGACGTGCACGGCGGAAGCATGATAACCGCCCGTCTCGCCGCGGAACAGGGCAGGGACGTATTCGCCGTCCCCGGCAGGATAGACTCGCGCCCGAGCCGCGGGTGCAACGCCCTCATACGCGACGGCGCCGCCCTCGCCATGTCCGCCGAGGACATCATCGACGAGCTCCGCTCCACCGGACAGGTCGAGCTGGATTTTTCGGCGGCGGAAAGGCCCGAAGAGCCCGCGCCGGAAAAGCCGTCCGCCGCGCTTCCGCTCTCGGAGGACGAATCGCGCGTATTGAAGTGCATGGACTCTTCCAGGGTTTCGTACGCCGACGAAATCTCCGAGCGCAGCGGAATGGCGGTTCAGAAGTGCCTCGCCGTGCTGCTCATGCTGGAGATTCGGAAAATCGTAAAAAAATCCGACGGCGGCTGGATTCTGTGATTTTTTTGCGCGCTATAAATACGCGCTAAAATCCCCCGCGAATCGGGACACGGGGGAGGCGGAATTGAAATATGGGCGGAGGCGTTAAATCGATTCGGGGTCTACGTTTTCGGCGTCTTTCCAAAGCGCCTCTATTCCGTAGAGACCGCGCTGTTCGGGCAGGAATATGTGCGCCATGAAGTCGAAGCCGTCCACGACTATCCAGCCGCTGCCGTCGTTGTACTCGCGGCGAATTTCGCTTACGCCCATGTCCTTTAAAGTCTTGTCGAGCTCTCCCGCGAGCGCGCGCATGTGCGGGGCGGAAGTGGCGGTCGCCACGATAAAGTAGTTGGTAATCGGGGATTTTCCGCGGACGTCGAGAATCTTTATGTCCTCCGCTTTCTTGTCGTCGAGAGCCTTGCGGCATTTCTTTACTATTTCGAGCGTCGGGTCGGAAACTTTTTTTGCGGCCGTTTTTTTTGCCGCCGCCTTCTTTGCGGCGGTCTTTTTTGTCGCGGCGGTTTTGGAAGCCGCCTTTTTGGGGGCGGCCCTAACCGCAGTTTTTGCCGCTTTCTTGGCGGCGGGTTTTTTTGCTGTGGTTTTTGCGGATTTTTCCATAATCAGGCGTAGAGTTTGTTTTTCAAAATATATTCCAGAACTTTTGGGTCGAGCCCCAAATCGCCCGCCGCGCCGCTTTTGAGCGCGTTGCGCAGGCGGGTGGACGAGAGCTCTACGGGGCGGAAGTCTACCGGCGCGATTCGCGCGAAGCCGGGCGCATCCGAAAAATCCGCCGAAACTCCGCCGCGCCGCGCGCAGGCAAATTTCGCGAGCTTGCAAAATTCGGCGATGTCCTTCCATTTTGACAGCTTCGGGAGGTGGTCGGATCCGATAATCCAATAAATTTCCGAATCGGGGCGGAGGGCGAGCAGCTCGCGAACCGTGTCTATCGAGTAGCTGATTCCCCGCCGGCGCATTTCAATATCGCTTATGGAATGGGGAAAATCGGCGGAGTCGAGCGCGATTTCGAGCATTTTTTTGCGCTGTTCGGGTGAAGCGCAGGCGGCGGAGGGTTTCAAGGCGGCCTGGCGGGCGGGCATAAATATTATTTCGTCGAGCCCGAGCTGCCGGCGCGCCGCCTCAGCCAGCGCGATATGGGCGTTGTGGACGGGGTCGAAACTGCCCCCGAGCACCCCTATGCGCCTGTTTTTCGAGCCTATTGCGGATTTTTCCAAAATAAAAAAAAAATTTTTATTTTATTTGAACACTCTTACGGGAGGCTCGTCTTAATCGGCAAATAAGTTTTGTAGTTTGCAGTTTTGATGCGCCGCGCGGATTCCCGCGGGGCGCATTTTTTTGCCCGCGCGCCGGCGGGAAAGCTTAGTATTCTCCCCTTCCGGCGCGGAACACCATCCACGCATAGATGTTGTAGGCGAGCGCGAGCGGCACGCCTATCCCCGCCACGGCGAGCATTATCGCAAGCGTTGTCGGGCTCGAAGCGGCTTCCGCTATGCCCATGGCCCTGCCGTCCGGGGAAGGGGGAATTATGTTCGGGTATGCCGACGCGCAGTGGACGGCGACGAGAACGAGCGCAAACAGGGCGTCGAGCGCGAACGCCGCGCCGTTTTTGCGCCTGCGCGCGAGCCTCGCGGACGCCGAAAGGCATATGTAGGCGGCGGCTATTCCGGCGGCCGCCATCGCCATTGGCTGGGAGTCTTCCCTGAATTTGAAAAAGAGCGCCGCCGCATACGCTATGAAAGCCATCATCAAAACCGCGTGAAAAATTCCCGCCGCCCTCGAAACGCGCGAAAACTCCGCCGTTTCCGGCGCGCGCAGACGCAGGAACGCCGCGCCGTATGCCGCGAAAAACGCCGCGTACAGTATTCCGGAACAGACGCTAAGAGGCGTAAAAAGCCTCAAAAAACCCTCCCAAAATCCGCCGTAGGGCTTGAGCAGCGCGCCGCCGTAAATTGCGCCGAGCGCGACTCCTATCAGGACGGCGGAGAGCAGGCTTGAGGCGAATATGACGCCTCCCCAAAACGCCCTCCATTTTTTGCCGCTCTCAAAAGGATAGAACTCTATGCCCACCACCCTCAGAACGAGCAGCGCCAACAGCAGCATAACGGGCGTATACATCGTCGAAAGGATCTCGGAATACGCCCTGGGGAAGGCCGCGAAGAGCGCGCCGCCCGCCGTTATCAGCCAGACTTGGTTGGCGTCCCAAAACGGTGTTATGGAGCGCGCGGCGAAGTCCCTTTGCCGCCCGGGTTTCAGAAATCCGAGGGCGATCCCCGCGCCGAAGTCGAATCCGCCCGTCACCGTGAACGCCCCGAGCAAAACCCCCGTGAGCGCGAACCAGACAGCCTCCAAAATCGAAATTTCCATAGTCTCGAACTCCTAATATCCGTTTCCCGCGCCTTCGGGTCCGGTTTTGATTTTTTTGAAAAATGCGTACAGGAACACCGCCGATATCGCCGTGAATACGAGCGTAAACGCCGCCGTAGAGAGCAGGATTTCCCCCGCGGTCGCCGCCGTCGTCACGGCGTCCGAAGTTTTGAGGATATGCCAGACTATCCACGGCTGCCGCCCGACTTCCGCCGCCGCCCAGCCTATTTGGCTCGCCGCTATCGGGAGCGCGACGGACGGCACGCAGCAGTATAGGAAGATTCGGGAGAGCTTAGAGTTTGCGTCGAAGAGCCTTCCGCGGACCCAAAGCAGCAGCCCGAGCGCGATCAGAGCCCCCATCGCGCTCCCCAAAAACACCATTCCCCTGAACGAGTGGAAACTGAAGCTGACGGGCGCCCAGTATTGCGGCCTTATCTTTTTGAGCTCCTCGGGGGAGGCGTTCGGGTGCATTTTCAGGAGAAATTCGTCGGAGGGCAGGTCTTCAAGCCCCGAGACTTTCGCCTCGGAAGAGCCGAACGCCAGATAGCTCAGCCATCCGCCGAGCGGAATGCCGTAAACCTTGCGGTTTTGCTCGTCGACGATTCCGGTGAGCCACAGGGGGGCGTTCTTTTCGGAGCGGTAGTGCCCTTCGAACGCCGCGAGCTTTTCCGGCTGGTTGACGGCGAGCGACCGCGCGCTCGAATGCCCCGTAAGCAGCATCGCCGCCGCCGCTGCCGCCGCGTACGCAAGCGCGATTTTCGCGCACGGCTTTGCGAAGTTCGTCCGCTTTTTGATTATATAATACGCGCATATCCCGAGCGCGAGAAACGCCCCGCAGAGCCAGCACGCAGAAACCGTGTGGAATATGCGGTCGAGGCACGAGGGGTTCGTGCAGAGCTCCCAAAAGCTCGTTATGACGGCCTTCGCGTGCGGTATTTGCTCGGGCGTCGGAACGGCGCCCTCGGGAAGGAGGGAGGTTATTCCCGTCTGCGGGTCCGCATATTGCAGCCGGAAGCCGGCGGGGGTTTGCATGAAGGAGTTTGCTATCAGAATCCATATCGCGCTCAGATGGCTGCCGACGCACACCATGGCGGTCGAAAAGAAGTGCGCCTTTTTGCCGACCCTGTCCCATCCCCACAGCGCGACCGCCAGAAACGTGGACTCCATAAAAAACGCGAACACCGCCTCTATCGCGAGCGGGCTTCCGAAAACGTCTCCGACGAAAGTCGAGTAAACCGGCCAGTTCGTGCCGAATTGGAACACCATAACTATTCCCGTCACCACCCCGACAGCGAATATCATTCCAAAGAGCTTCAAAAAGAACTTCGCCGCGGCCAGATATTTTTCGTCGCCCGTTTTGAGCCACATGGCCTCTATCATTACAATGTACAGGGCGAACCCTATCGAAATGGGCGGAAAAAGGAAGTGGAAACACGCCGTCAGCGCGAACTGCAATCTGCTGAGAATTTCAACGTCCATGACTTTCAGCTTTCTCCATTTATAAAAAAATTCAACTTTTAATTTGTGATTTTTTTAAAATTGTACAATTTAAAGACCTTAAAAAACACGCAGCAATTTTTTATGAAATACGCAATCGGAATAGACATCGGCGGTACGAATACCAAGCTCGGCGCCGTCGACGAAAAGGGCGCGGTTCTCAAACGCCACGAGTTTAAGACGACCGACTACGACAATTTCGCCTCATATATGGAGGGGCTCGAGCGCGCAATATCCTTTCTGACCGCCGACACCGACGGCGAGTGCCTCGGGGTCGGCGTGGGCGCGCCCAACGGCAACTACTACAAGGGCACGATAGACTACGCCCCGAACCTGCCGTTCGGCCGCTGCGCCCCGCTCGTGGAAACCCTGCGCATGGCTATGGGCTACGAGCATATCTACCTCAGCAACGACGCCAACGCCGCCGCCCTCGGCGAGAAAATCTACGGCGGCGGAAGAAATGTAGACCATTTCATCGTCATAACCCTCGGAACCGGACTCGGCTCCGGCATAGTCGTGGACGGCAAGCTGCTGTTGGGCGCCGACGGGTTTGCGGGAGAGCTCGGGCACGTATGCGCCGTCGTCAACGGCCGCGTCTGCGGCTGCGGAAAGCGCGGCTGCCTCGAAACCTACGCCTCCGCCACCGGCATAAAGCGCACGTACCTCGAAATGGTCGCCAAGTACAACGGGCAGTCCGCCGCCGCCAACGTCCCGTGGAGCGACCTCGACGCCAAAGTCATCGAAGACGCGGCGCGCGCCGGCGATATCGCCGCTTCCGAAACCTACCAGATCACCGGCAACATTCTCGGGAGGTGCCTCGCCGACTTCATACACTTCTCCCGCCCGTCGTCCATATTCCTATTCGGCGGCCCCGTGAAGAGCGGAGAGCTCCTTCTCGCCCCAACGCGCGAGTCTATGGAGAAAAACCTCATGCCCGTTTTCAGAAACAAGGTGAAAGTTCTCCCCTCGGAACTTCCCGCAAGCGACGCGGCGATATTGGGAGCTTCCGCCCTGGTGTGGTCGGCGCTCTGATTTGGCGCGCCTCTTTCTATAAAATAAAAACCGCGGAAAAATCCGCGGTTTTTTTATGGCGTCTTGGCGGTTATGGCGGTCATTTTCTGCGGCGCGCGGCGAATGCGAAGGCTAAGAGCCCGAGAATTGCCGCCGCCGCCGCGGGTTCGGGGACTGCGTATGAGACGTATAGCCCGTCGGATTCTATCGCGAATTTTGCGATTTTTCCGCCCATGTCCGCCGCCCTGAATTCGCTTTCGAGAAAGTCCGTAGGGGCGTTGCCGTCCGTCCACGAGATCAGCTTTATGCTCGCGCCGTCCTCCAAAAGGAATTCGGTGTTTCCGGTAAATTCAAACCAGAACTCGCTTCCCGCTCCCTCCCCCTTTTGCATGGTGCCGGAAAGCTCTATGAGCGACGCCTGCGCGCTGCTTATTATGCCCGCAACTATCGTTCCCGAAGTCCAGACGAGGTTGTCCGCGTACGCCACGGCGTCGGCGTCGGTCTCCGAGCCGTTGGAGCCTATCGCGCCGAATTTCGCCTCTATTCCGTCGGAGTTTCCGACGAGCCGCACGTCGCCCCATTTCCCCCACTGGCCTTCGGCGGTGTTGTTTTGATAGAGCGTGTACATTCTCAAATCTCCGGAAATCACGGTGGCGCCGCCGCGGAAAGCCCTTTGATTTGTGGAGAGTATGAGCTTTTGCTGCGATCCCTGCGCGCCCATCATCACTACGTCCACCACGACATTCGACGTCCCCACGCCGATTTGCCCGCTCGTATAGGCGTAGAGATCGGTGATGCCGCCCTTGTAGACCGCCTGCCCCTCGTTTGCCAAAACGATGGTCGCCGTCGCGCCGGCGGTTCCCTTGATGTCGTTTGTCGCGCGGATGTCTCCGGCGGAGGAAGCGAGCCCGTTGACCCTGATTATGGTGTTGTTTATTCCGGCGTTATTTAAAAATATGGTCGAATTTCCGGTTATGGCGCCGCCTATCTGGACGTCGGCGTTTTTATAGTAATAATATTTGTCCCCAGCAATCTTGGAGGCGTCGCGCTCGCAAACGAACGAGCCGAACCCTATCTGGCCTATGTTATTCCGAAAATCCCCGTCGATTTTCAGGCTTTTGAGGGCGGTGTCAGCCGAGTTTCCCCCGAGCATAAATGTCAGAGTGCCTGTATTACTGAGCCTGTCGAATACGGCGTCGCCCTTGATTTCAACCGAGAGGGGATTGTAGGTTCCGCTTCTCAAAGCCTTGCTGCCCCAGCCGCCCGCGCCGTCGAGAATGACGGAGAAATCCCCGTTTATTGTGAGCGATGACGACGAAGCCGCGTCCGCCGCCAGATTGCAGGAGGAAAATGTCAGCCCCGCGATATTGCCCGTTATCGTCACCGCGCCGGTTTGAATGTCTCCGTTCATATACCAGCCCATGCCCGTGCTGTCGGGCCACAGGTCCGCGAGTTTGGACTGGTCGAACACCGCCGCGTCGGACGCTCCCGGCAGCGACTCGGCGGGGGCGAGCGTCTGCCCGCCGTTGTCGGAGGTCTGCCAGTTGGCAAGCTGTCCCCAATTCAAGTCGTCCGCCGAGGCCGGAATGAAATAATATTCCGCAGCGGCTTCCGCGAATATTGGGAAGAGCGCCGCGAATGCGGAGAACAAGGGCAAATAAATCCTCTTCATATGCCGATTTATTTTTTTTTAGGGTTCGGAAAGCTGTCAAGCGATAAAAACGTCTCCCATTTTGCCCGCACCGGGCATTTCCCGCCGCGTTTTCGCCGCCCGCCCCTTTCATCTTGACAGCGAAATGGAAAATGTAAGAATTTGCCGTTTATAAAAATTTCCAACTGTCGCCAAAAGCAAACAGCATACAGTCGTTCAGATGAAACAGCGAACAATATTGCGCGAGGCTTCCATAAGCGGCACCGCCCTGCATTCCGCAGCGGCGGTCACGCTCACGCTGAAGCCCGCTCCCGTCAATACGGGGATTGTCTTCAAGCGCAAGGACATCTTCGGCAAGCCCGAAATCAAGCCGCATATAACGCAAATTTCCTCCGACTTGGTCCGCAACACGGGCGTCACCTCCGGCCACACCAAGCTCCATACCATAGAGCACGTCCTCAGCGCGCTCTCAGGAATGGGCGTAGACAACTGCGTGGTCGAGATGGACGCCGCCGAGCCCCCGATTCTCGACGGGTCGGCAAAGTTTTTCGTAAACCTCATACAGCAGGCCGAGCCGGTAGAGCAGGACGCCGAGCGCGAGACATTCCGCCTGCGCGAGCCCGTATCCGTATCGGAGGGCAACCGCTCGCTCATAGCGCTCCCGTACGACGGGCTGAAAATCACCTGCACGTCAGCCGACGACAGGGGCATACACACGCAGCACCTCTCCATAGAAATCGACCCCGAGACCTACCAGGCGGCAATCGCCCCCGCGCGGACTTTCACGATTTACGAGGACATCGAGGAGCTCCTTAAAATGGGCAAAATACAGGGCGGCAGCCTCGATTCCGCGATAGTCATAAAGGGCGACAAAATCATATCAAAGGAGCCTCTCCGCTATCAGGACGAGTTTGTCCGCCACAAGATACTCGACATCATCGGCGACATCGCCCTCTTGGGGGTGAAGCTCAACGCGCACATCGTCGCCGTACGCCCGGGGCACGCGCTCAACGCCAAGCTCACCGAGAAAATCTACAAGCAGATGGAGGCGGCGAAGTCCTCGCGCAAAAAGTCCGCCGCCCCCTCCAAACCCGACGTCAAGCTCTTTACCGAGACTACCCTCGACACCCGCAGGATTCTCGAACTGCTTCCGCACCGCTATCCGTTCGTGCTAATCGACAGGGTCGTGGAAACGCGCGGAGACTCGGAGCTCACCGCCATAAAAAACGTCACGATAAACGAGCCGTTTTTCATGGGGCATTTCCCCGGCAATCCCGTAATGCCCGGCGTCTTGCAGCTCGAGGCGATGGCGCAGGCGGCAGGCATAATGATGCTCCGGCACGTCAGCGGCGAAGACAAGCTCGCATACTTCATGAGCGCCGACAAGGTGAAGTTCCGCAAGGCGATAAAGCCCGGCGACCAAGTGCAGATCGACGTTAAAATCACCAAATCGCGCGCGCAAAAATTCGTATGCGCCGAGGGAACCTGCAAGGTGGACGGCAAAATAGCCTCCTCCGCGGAACTGATGTTTGCCATAATCGACGCGAGCGACGCCCCGTAAAAGACATGGCAAAAATCCACCCGACAGCGATAATCGAAAAAGGCGCGGAGCTCGGCGAAGACGTCGAAGTCGGCGCGTACGCCTACATCGGACCGGCGGTTAAAATAGGCGACGGCTCGGTCGTGGCGCACCACGCAACCGTGGACGGCAACACCGTGGTGGGCAAGTCCAACCAGATTTTCCCCTACGCCTTTATCGGCGGCAAGACCCACGACCTCAAATTCAGGGGAGGCAATCCGGGCCTGCGCATCGGCGACGGCAACGTTTTCCGCGAATACACCACCGCCCACTGCTCGACGGCCGACCAGACTTTTACGATAATCGGCAACCGCAACAATATACTCGCGTATAGCCATATCGCGCACGACTGCATAGTAGGCGACAACATCGTGATGAGCTCCCACTCCGCGCTCGGCGGCCATGTGGTAGTCGAAGACCACGCGGTCATCGGCTGGGGCAGCGGCGCCCACCAGTTCTGCCGCATAGGAGCCTACGCCATGCTCAGCGCAAGCTCCAAGCTCGTCAAGGACCTGCCCCCGTTTTTCATGGCCGACGGCTCGCCTGCGGAAGTCTGCGCAATCAACAAAATCAACATGCAGCGCAACGGATTTTCCCCCGAGGAAATAGACCTCGTTTACAGCGCGTTCAAATTGATATACAGGCGCCGCCTCACCCGCCCGCACGCCATAGAGGAGCTCTCCATGCGCGACAGCTCCTCCAACCGCGTCATAAGGGCGATAATAGACTTCGCAAACGGCTCTTCGGAGCGCGGCATAGCCTGATTTTGCGGGTGCCGCCTCTGTGAATTTCCGCTCCGGCGGGCGCGTCATTGCGCGGATGCCGTCCGAGCGGAAATTGTCAAGGTTTCCGGATTTTTTTTAGCCGGCGCATTATGCGGGCTGCCGCAAGGATGCGATTTTTTAATGGCGGCGAAGTTTTCCCCCGCGCTGCGAAAGCATTGGCAAATCCGATTTCATCGGGAGGCCTTGCCGCCTTAATGGGGGGCGAGAAATGAAAATGCCCGGGTGTTGCGCAGTATTGCGTAGAGTATGAAAATCGCGAGCATTATTGCGGGAACCGCCGGCCTGCGGAAAAATTTGGGAAAGAAGTACGCTATCGGAAGAATCGGGAGGAAAATCACCGCGAGCGCGTTTTGCGAGAGAGCTTCTCCCAAGTCCCCGCGCAGCAGCGCATGGAGGGCGCGCAGGGTTCCGCAGCCAGGGCAGTGGAGGCTTGTCAGAGCGTTTGTCGGGCACGGCGGAAAAATCGCCGACGTCGACGGATCGAAAATACGGAGCGCCGCGAGCAAAAAAATTCCTCCCGCCGCGACTAGCGCATAGAGCATTTTGTCGGAAATTCGGAACATTTTTATCTTTTGACCGCGGAATACGCCTCGAACAGGTCTTTCAGCCCGAGTTTCCAGAGAGCCGCAAAACACAGGAAAATCAGCGCGGCGTTTATTATGGCGGAGGGAAGAAGCCCCCAGATTCCCCAGAGCCTGGCCTCGGCGACAAGCCGTCCGGCGCTCTCCCGCCTTCCGGACGCGAGCTCCGCGACCGCCCTGTCGGCTTTCGCGAGCCCCCAGAGGGCGAAGTAGTTGCCGAGCAGAAAGAATGTCGCCAGGCACAGCGATTTCGCGCCCGCCGCCTTCGCCTCGAGCCCGTCTGAAAATTTGCCGCCTGCGCCCATGCCGGAATCCGCGCTTTTGGGTCTATACCGCCATTCCGCCGAGCGCCATCCCGATTACGCTTATGGCGTTTATCGCCAAGCCTATCCAAAGCGACACCATTCCCCAGTATTTTGCCTTTTCGGAGTTTATTTTTGCGAGCTCATAGTTGCGCGCGGCGAGGGCGGAGTTAACCTGAACGGCGTATACTATCGAGACTATCCCGAAGGGCAGGCAGCAGAAGAGCTGCGTGAGAATCGCGAGCGCCAGGTGGTTTTCTATGTTCGGGACGCTCGAAGTTGCGTTTTGGTTTTCCATATATCATATTTGGGTTAAATTTGCAATGGCCGCGAACGCGAGCGGCAGCAGGAAAAAGAGCGAATTGAGGATGTATAGCGCAGCTCCGCACCACAGGGCGACCATTCCCCAGTATTTCGCCTTTTCGGACGAGAATTTCGCCATCTCGAAATTTCCGGAGTTGGAGGATATGTTCACCTGAACCGCGTAAATCAGCGATATTATCCCGAAGGGCA
>CAJMOT010000070.1 GCA_905214995.1 uncultured bacterium
GAAATGTCTTACTGGCAACTATTGTCGAGCTCGAACGACTCGCGCATAGAGCGGCCGGCGGAACCGGAGCCCGTCGACGAATCCCGCCGCGAGGTCGAGAATCCGCCTTCCGAAGCCGCAACGGAATCCGCCTCGCCCGCCGCTTCCGAACCTCCGGAAACATCCGCCGCGAAATTTTCGGAAGAGGCCTTCTTCATTCTTCCAGACGGTTCCGCCGTCGATTCCGTCACGGGCTACGAGCAATTATGTCCCCTGCACATAAAGGATTTGCGCGCGAAGTACGCCGAGCTCTCCATTCCCTTCAAGAGCGGATCGCCCAAGAGCGAAATCCTCGCCGAATTTTTCCGCGCCGCATGCGGGGAAAAAAAGCTCGTGCGCGTATGCGGCGTCCTCGACGCGTTCGACGACAAGCTGGGGGGCGCGATCACTTTCGCCTCCGACAGCTACGCGCTCAAAAGCTCGTCCGTCTACGTCCCGCAGCTCTTTATAGAAAAGTACGGGCTCAAGCGCGGGCACGCGGTATGCGCGCTCGCCGCGGCTCCGAGGGAGGGCGAGCGGGAAAACTGCCCGTTCGCCGTAAAGATAACCTCGGTCATGGGCGGCGCGCCGGAAGCCGCGCGCGACATAGTCCCGTTTTCCGACCTCACGCCCTACTACCCGACGCGCAGGATAATCCTCGAAAGCGCCGCCCACAATTCCAAGGACAACCTCTCAATGCGCGCGGTAGACCTCCTCACTCCGATAGGCTTCGGGCAGCGCGCGCTGATAGTCGCCCCGCCCCGCACCGGCAAGACGGTGCTCATGCAGGGAATGGCGAAGTCCATACGCGCCAACAACCCCGGCGCCAAGCTCATAATCCTGCTCGTCGACGAGCGCCCCGAGGAGGTCACCGACTTCCGGCGCGCGATTGACGCGGAAGTGATAGCCTCGACTTTCGACCAGGACGCTTCAAGCCACGTCCACGCCGCCGAGATGGTCATAAGCAGAGCGCGCAGAATGGTCGAAACGGGCGAGGACGTCGTGATTCTGCTCGACTCCATAACGAGGCTCGCGCGCGCCTACAACGCCCTCATGCCCAACGGGGGAAGAACGATGTCCGGCGGCGTGGAGGCAAACGCCCTGCAAAAGCCCAAAAAGTTCTTCGGCTCGGCGCGCAACATCGAAGGCGGCGGATCGCTCACAATAATCGGAACGGCGCTCATTGAGACGGGCAGCAAAATGGACGAGGTCATATTCGAAGAGTTCAAGGGGACCGGAAACCTCGAGCTCGACCTCGACCGGTCGCTTGCCGACAAGAGGATTTTCCCGTCCATCAACATAGAAAAGAGCGGCACCCGCAAGGAAGAGCTGCTCTATCATCCGGATGAGCTCACTAAGATATATGCGCTTAGAAGGGCGATGAAAGGCATTCCCGCGGCGGACTCCATGGAAATGCTCATCCAGAGGCTAAAAAAGGTGAAAACAAATGTTGAATTTTTATTGGGATTGAATAGATAGTTAGCTTTCTACCTTAAAACGCATATTTACCAACGGAGATTAAAAAGTGACTTCCGCCGACGATTTCGTTTTGCAACTTATTCAAGACAAAGGTTTGGTACCCCCGGACATAGTAAAGCTTGGAAGAGAACAGCTGGTTTCGGAAGGAGTGTCCCCATCGGACATAGACTCCAAATTGATAGACCTCCTCGTCGAAAAGCGATACTGCAAGTACGAGGACATTTCCTACCAGCTTTCGCAAGAGTTCAATATACCGCTCATTTCCCTGCAAGACATCCGCGTGGACGAGGAGGTTCTGAAACTCCTTCCGCAAGACATTCTCAGGAAGTACAACGTATTCCCGATTTCCGCTTCCGGCGGGCAGCTCGAACTCGCCATATCCGACCCGATGGATATGGACTCCGTGGACGACATCAGCCACATTTTGAATATGTCGGTAGACCTCAGGCTCGCCAGCCCCGAGGAAATACGCAAAGCCATAGACGACCACTTCGGCGTCAACGCCTACGGCGACATGTTCGACGGCGAGCTTCCCGCCGCGGGTTCCACCGCCGACACGCTCGCGACCGGCAACGAGGCGGGAGTCTCCGAGGAAGAGGCCCCCATAATCCGCTACGTCCACAAGCTCATAACCGAAGCGGTAAAACGCAGGGCGTCCGACATACACCTCGAGCCGCTCGAAAAGCGCTTCCGCATACGCTACCGCATAGACGGCGTGCTGATTGAAGTCGAAAACCCTCCCAAACGCCTCCAGCCCTCGATCATATCGCGCCTCAAACTGATGGCCAACATATCCATCGCCGAAAAGCGCGTGCCGCAGGACGGGCGAATCCAGATAACTTTCAACAACAAGGAAATCGACTTGCGCGTATCGAGCCTTCCGACCGTCTACGGGGAGAGCATCGTAATGCGCATTCTCGACAAGGAGGGCCTGAGGCTCGGGCTCCCCGAGCTCGGCTTCTTCTCCGACGACCAGGCGGTATTCGAAAGAATCGTCGGAATGGCGGACGGCATATTCCTCGTCACGGGCCCCACGGGTTCCGGCAAATCGACGACCCTGTACTCCGCCCTCAACTTCCTCAACCACCCCGACCGCAAGATAATCACGGTCGAAGACCCCGTCGAATACCAGATGACGGGCATCAACCAGGTTCAGGTGCGCCGCGAAGTCGGCATGACGTTCGCCGCGGCGCTCCGCTCCATGCTCCGCCAGGCGCCGAACATCATCATGATAGGCGAAATCCGAGACCTCGAAACCGCGGAAATCGCCATCAACGCCTCCCTCACCGGCCACATGGTGTTCAGCACCCTGCACACAAACGACGCCCCGAGCGCGGTGACGCGACTCGTCGACATCGGCGTCAAGCCGTTCCTCGTCAGCGCCTCCCTGCGCGCGGCGCTCGCCCAACGCCTCGTCCGAAAGATCTGCACGAACTGCAAGTCGGTCTATGCGCCCGACCCGCGCACTTTGCAAGCCATAGGCATCAATGAAATCGAGGCCGCAAAAATAACTTTCTATCACGGCGACGGCTGCCCAAAGTGCAACGGCATAGGCTTTAAGGGCCGAATGGGCATATTCGAAATATTCATCGTAAACGAGGAGCTCCAGCAGATGATCTACGAGGGCAGAACCCTCGTTGAGCTCCGAACCAAAGCGCGCGAGCTCGGCATGCGCTCCATGCGCGAAGACGGCATCCGAAAGGTCGGCGGCGGCCTCACAACCGCCGACGAAGTACTGAAAGTCACCATGAACGAAGCATAATCGGAGGCTGAATCAAAATGTTTGAAGACCACAACAACTCGATTTACGAAATTTTCCTCTCCAACAAGATGCTCACCAAAGAGCAGCTTGACGAGCTCAACGAAACCCACCTCAACACCGGCCAGTCGCTCGCCGATACGATAATATCCTCCGGCCTGATAGAAAAGACAAAGCTTCTGGAAGCGGTCGCCGCGTACCTCAACTACGAATACGTCCCCATTCCGCCCGCCAACATTCCGGAGGAGGTGTACAGGCAGCTGCGCCCGAACCTCGCGCGGACGTACGGGGTGGTTCCGATAGAAGTCTCCGACACCGCGATAACGCTGCTGGCAAAAGACCCGTTCAACAATGCCATCATAGACGACCTGACATTCACCCTGAACAAGGACGTCACGCTCAAAGTGATGGACCCCGACCAGGTCGACAATCTGATAATCCAGTGCTACGGCGAGGAGGACTCGAGCATTGACGACCTGATCTCGGAAATCTCCAACGTCGATTTCGACGAAAATTCCGAGAGCGACGTCGCCAACATGGCGAACGAAACGCCGATTATACGCTTCGTCAACCTCATACTCCAACAGGCTATACGCGACAAGGCCTCCGACATCCACTTCGAGCCGTTTGAAGACGTATTCCGGATCCGCTACCGCATAGACGGCGCGCTCTACGAAATGGCCCCTCCCCCCAAGAGCCTCGCCCTGCCGGTGATTTCGCGCATAAAGGTTCTGGCAAACCTCAACATCGCAGAACAAAGAATCCCGCAGGACGGAAGAATAAAAATGACAATCTCGGGCCGCCCCGTGGACTTGCGCGTATCCACCCTCCCGACCCAGTTCGGCGAGAGCGTCGTGCTCCGCGTCCTCGACAAGAGCGTCGTCAACCTCGACCTAGACAAGCTCAGCATGACCGACGAGCTCGTCGAAAACATAAGGAGGCTCGTCAAGCTCCCCAACGGCATCTTCATCGTCACGGGTCCCACGGGCTCCGGCAAGACAACCACCCTCTACTCCGCCCTGCGCGAAGTCAACACCGTCGACATAAAAATCCTCACTTCCGAGGATCCTGTCGAATACGAAATCGACGGCATCATGCAGGTGCAGATAAACCACCAGGTGGGCCTCGACTTCGCCAGGTGCCTGCGAGCTTTCCTCCGCCAAGACCCCGATAAGATAATGGTCGGCGAAATCCGAGACTTGGAAACCGCCCAGATCGCGGTTCAGGCGTCGCTAACCGGCCACGTCGTGCTCGCGACCCTGCACACCAACGACGCCCCCGGCGCCGTCACCCGACTCATCGACATGGGGCTCGAGCCCTTCCTCATCGCGGCGTCGCTCGAAGGCATTCTCGGACAGCGCCTCGTCCGCAGAATCTGCCCAACCTGCAAGACCGCCTACGAGCCCGACCAGGAGATCATCGACATGCTCGGCGTCGACCCCATCGAAATCGCCGACAAGCAGTTCTTCTTCGGCAAGGGGTGCGCCGAATGCAACGGCTCGGGATACAAGGGCCGGCAGGGGCTCTTTGAGCTGCTGCTGGTAAACGACTCCCTGCGCGACCTCATCACCGCCCGCGCGCCGACCCTCGTGCTCAAGCAAAAGGCGATTGAGCTCGGGATGCGCACCCTGCGCGACGACGGCCTGCGCGCGATTTTCGACGGAGCCACCACCGTGGAAGAAGTTTTGAAATACACCTAATAAAAAAGGACAACTGTTATGGCAAAATTCAAATACATAGCCCTCGACAAAGAAGGACGCGAGCTTAGCGGGGTTATAGAATCGACAAGCGAAAACCGCGCCCGCAAGGACCTGGCGGCGCAGGGGTTTTCGGTCTCGCGAATCGCGGAAGTGGCAGCCATCGCCTCCGAAAAGAAAGCGGGCGGCGGGAAGGCGAAAAAGCCGCTATTCGGCACGGGCATCGGCAAAGAGAACATCACCGTGTTTTCCCGCCAGCTCTCCACTCTGCTGAAAGCCGGCCTCCCGCTTCTGCGCTCCCTTGAAGTCATCGCGCGCCAGGAAAAAAACCCCTATTTTAAAACGGTAATCGACCAGCTCGCCGACAACGTGCGCACCGGCAACAAGTTCTCCGACGGCCTATCCCAACACCCCAAAATTTTCGACAAACTCTATGTCAACATGGCTAAGGCGGGCGAAGCCGGCGGCGTTCTCGACGTCGTTCTCGACAGGCTCTCGACATTCCAGGAAAAGGCCCTCAAAACCACCAACAAGGTCAAGAGCGCGATGGTATACCCGATAGTCATCATGGGCGTCGCCGTGGCGATCGTGGCGATTCTCATGATATTCGTCGTCCCGCAGTTCCAAAAGATCTTTACGGACATGCTCAAGGGCAACGCGAGGATGCCCGCGCTCACTCAGACAATCATCGACATCTCCGACTTCATGAAGGAAAACTACATCCTCACGGGCCTCATAATAGTCGGCGCAATCCTCTTCGTAAAAATCTTCTTCAAGACAAAAATCGGCATAAGGCTCTGGGATACCGCCGCCCTCAAACTGCCGAAGATCGGCGATCTCGTGATGAAATCCACCGTGGCGAGATTCACGCGCACTTTCGGCACGCTCCTCGCCTCCGGCGTCCCGATCCTCGAGGCGCTCACCATCACCCGCGGAACCATCAACAACTCCCTGATTTCCGACGCGCTCTCGCGCGTGCACGACCGCGTCCGCGACGGCGAAAACCTCTCGACGCCGCTCGACCAGCAGAAGATCTTCCCGACAATGGTCACGAGCATGGTGGAAGTCGGCGAAGAAACCGGACAGCTGCCGGAGATGCTCAACCGCATAGCAGACAACTACGACGAAGAGGTCGACAACTCCGTCGGCGCGATAACGTCGATCATTGAGCCCATAATGATCGTATTTTTGGCGCTGGTTGTCGGCACAATCGTCATAGCTCTCTTCCTGCCGATCATACAAATCATACAGAACCTCACGGGAGGTTGATTTCAGGCGTTATGCTTTCGCCCCAAGCGGCATTGCCGCTTGGGTTTTTTTTCTGCGGAAAAGAAAATTCCAACGCTCCCGCCGACTCGACCGGCGACCGCAAATAACCGCCCGGCTTCACGCGGCGGCCTCCGCCTTTTGCGGCCAAAGCGCAAACAAAACCGGCGCCGCCTTATTCGTCGCGTCGGGCATACTTTCCGGACGTACATGGGCGGAGAGTTCGGTTCGGCTCTATGGCGCTTTCTACGGGGCAGGATACCCCCAGGCCTCGGAAAAACCGACTGCGACTTCATTTCAGACGGGAGGGCGACGAAATCCGCCCACGGCGCAAAAACCGCATTCGGCATAGGAGTCTCAAATGGCAACCCGCAAATTTATCCCGATCTCCCTGTGAGACTATGTAATGGGATTTGATGAACTTCAAATCGGACAGTTTCGGCATTCGGCCCGCCGGCATAATTCTCAAAACGCGCGCGGAATAAGGCGACAATTTGGCTTCATAGCCGACGGCGCCCCGGGGCTTGAAACGGCTCAGCCGTTTTTCGGAATAGCCATCCGCAACTGCCCTCGGCGCGCTCGCGCTTCCGTTTGCCGCACGCCGCAGCGGGAAATAAGGCAATTTAAGCGCGAAAAGCGAAAACCGGCAGACCTGAAAATTGCCGCATTTTCAGAGGGCCGCTTTTTTTTGGCATTTTCCCAATCCGGGAATCAGCCGAAAAATCTCCTCCCCAAAAATTCCACGAGCTCCTTTGCAAGCGAGTACTTGTCGGCGGGCGCGAATCCGACGGTCTCGCCGGAGCGCATTATCAGCTCTATCTTGTTCCTGTCGGACGCAAAGCCGTATTCCGCCGAGGCCACGCCGTTTGCCGCGATGCAGTCGAGATTTTTCTCTTCAAGCTTTTTCCTCGCGTATTCGGCAACGTCGTGGGTCTGGGCCGCGAACCCCACGAGAACCCTGCCGCACTTCCTTTGCGAAAGGGTTTTCAGAATGTCGGGCGTCCGCACGAGGCGCGGGTTTAAATCTATCTGCGACTTGGACGCCTTGCGCTCCAGCCTCTCGGCGGGGCGCACGTCGCTCACCGCGGCGGACATTATAAGGATGTCGCACGAATCGAAAAGCCTTTCGCACTCTTCGAGCATGTCGAGCGCGCTAACGACGCGGCTGACGCGCACGCCGTCGGGGTCGCCGAGCTGCGACGGCCCGAGTACGAGCGAGGTTTCCCAACCCGCCTCCGCCGCCGCACGCGCGATATTCCAGCCCATTTTTCCGGTGGACGGGTTGCTTATGAAGCGCACGGGGTCAAAATGCTCGCGGGTGGGGCCCGCCGTGACGAGGCATTTAATTTTTTTCATTCTCCGGATTATCCCCTACGCACGGCGGGCGCGCAAATAAAATCCGATTTTTGCTTGTTAAAAGGCGGACGAAAGGCAACTATCGTAAGTTCATGGACACTCACGGGCGGGAAAAATCGAGCGTGGCGTTTTGGTCGCTCTGCGCGGCGGTGATGCTAACCGCCTTCAAGGGCGCCGTCGGGATCGCAACGGGCAGCCTCGGCATACTCTCCGAGGCGCTGCACTCGGGGCTAGACTTTGTGGCGGCCGCGATAACGTGGGCGTGCGTAAAAGCGTCCGGCAAGCCGGCGGACCAGGAGCACAATTTCGGGCATGGGAAAATCGAAAACCTGTCGGCGCTCGCGGAGGCGGTTCTGCTGCTTATAACATGCGCGTGGATAATATGGGAGGCCGTCCAAAGGCTATCCGAGGGACATTCCGAAGTGAGCGTCGGATTCTGGAGCTTCGCCGTGGTTCTGACCTCGATAGCCGTCGACTTTACGCGCTCGCGCGCGCTAATGCGGGCCGCAAAAAAGTACAGGAGCCAGGCGCTCGAAGCCGACGCCCTGCACTTTTCCACGGATATACTCAGCTCGTCCGTAGTCCTGATCGGCCTCGTCTGCTCCGGCTTCGGATGGCCGGCGGCAGACTCGCTCGCCGCGCTCGGAGTTGCGGCCATAGTAATCCGCGTCTCCTGGAATCTGGCGCGCAGGGCGGTGGACGAACTGCTCGACAAGGCTCCGAGGGACGTGAGAACCCAAATCCAGGAAATCATCGGGAAAATCGACGGCGTGGTGAAGTCGCACGACCTGCGCGTGCGCTCGTCGGGCTCGGAATATGAAATAGACGTGAACATCCACGTTGACAGAAGCCTTTCCATCGTCGAGGCGCACGACATCTCGGAGCGGCTGGAAAACTCCATACGCGCGCGGTTCGGCGGCTGCACGATAAGCGTGCACGTGGAACCCGATTAGGCGCGCGGCGGCGGAAAGCGCGGAGGCCTATCCGCCGCCTAAAATTCCCTTGCGGACCAAAAATGCGCGGGTCTCGTCCAGAATCTCCCCGACGTCCACCCTGCCCTTGAAAAGGTTAGCGTCGGCAACCGCGAGCATCCGCGCGAAAAATTCGCGGATCGAATTGTAAAAGCGGAAGCTCGGCTGCGGCGGCGTAGGGGCGGCGAGCGCGGAGGCGTCCATGCCGAGGCTGTCCGCTATGTAGAGGGCGCGGCGGCAGTGGGAATCCTGCGAGACTATCACGGGATCCGACACTCCGAAAATATCCCTGCACCGCCTCACCGAGTCGTAGGTGCGCAGCCCCATGGGGTCCTCGACGACCGCGGATTCCGGAACCCCAGCGAGCGCGAGATCGCGCTTCATTCGGGCGGGCTCGTTGTAGTATTTGTCGCGGTTGTCGCCGCTGGCGATTATGCGCGAAACCGCCCCCGACTTGTAGAGGCGCGCGGCCGAATCTATGCGCGCGAGGTAAAACGGGTTCGGCGCGCCGCCCGCAAGCCGGTTTGAAGTTCCCAACAGCAGAGCGCACCCGCCCCGCGCGCCGATCTTGGAAACGTCCTCCGTCGAATGGAAGGAGTCGACGCGCACATAGCAATACGCCCCGAAAGCGACGAAGCATATCGCGGCCGACGCGGCGGCGCCAAGCGCGCGCTTTATAAATCTAAACATATCCGCTCCGAAAAGGCGGCGCCGCCCAAACCGCGGCGCGAAAAAGATCACCGGTTGCGCTTGCGCTTTCTGGGCGCCTGCTCCTCGAGCACGGGCTCCGTGCGGTAGGCGAAGCCCTCGAGCCTGCGGCGCTCGATTCTCGCCCCTATGAACGCCTCTATCCTCTTTAAAAATTCGGTCTCGTCGGAGGAGTATAGGGTGATGGCCTTGCCCTCGCGGTTCGCCCTTCCCGTGCGGCCTATGCGGTGGACGTAGTCCTCGGAGTGCTCGGGGACATTGTAGTTTATGACGTAGCCGACGTTTGAGATGTCGAGCCCGCGGGAGGCGATGTCGGTGGCGACCAATATCTTCGTCCTGCCGTCTTTGAAGTCTTTCAGAGCCTTGTCGCGCTCGCGCTGCGTGCGGTCGGAATGCAAAATAGAAACCGCGTAGTCGTGGGCGATGAGCCATTCCCCGATTCTGTCGGCGTCGATCCTCGTGCGGGTGAAAACGATGAGGCTTTCAAACGAAATGCTTTTGAGAACCTCTATGAGCATGTCGTACTTCTGGATTCCGTCCACCGGGTAAATGAAGTGCTCTATGGTGTCGGCGGGCGAGTGAACCACGCCGACGCCGACGGTCTTCGGATCTTTGAGCGCCCACTTTGACAGGCGCAGCACGGCGTCCGGCATCGTGGCGGAAAAGAACAGCGTCTGCCGCTCCTTCGGGCAGTACCTGATGATGTTCGATACGTCCTCGATAAACCCCATGTCGAACATCCTGTCGACCTCGTCGAGTATAAGCCAGCGCACGCCTTTGAGCGAAATGTTGCGCTGGCGTATGTGGTCGAGAAGCCTGCCGGGGGTGGCGACCACGACGTCCACGCCCGCGCGCAACGCCCTAATCTGCCCGTCCATATTCACCCCGCCCTGAACGAGCAGCGAGCGCAACGAGGTGTATTTTGAAAATTTTTCGAAAGCGTCGGCGCTCTGGGCGGCGAGCTCCCGGGTGGGGCTCAAAGCGAGAATCCGCGGGCCGGACGGCTCGTGAGAACCCGCGAGCTTCACGACGGGCAGCGCGAACGCCGCCGTCTTTCCGGTGCCGGTCTGCGCCGTGCCTATGACGTCCGACCCTTCGAGAATGGCGGGTATCGCCGCGCTCTGAATGGGGGTGGGAGAGGAATAGCCCATATCCTTCACGGCGGATAGAACCTCCGCGCCGAGGTCGAACCCTGCAAATTCGGGTATTGCGGATCTCAGTTCCTCCATGTCGAGAGGCGCGGGAACCTCTTTCGGCGCGGGAACCGGCCGCCCGGGCGCTTCGCGGGATTCGGCGTTTTTCAGCACGGAATTTTCGCCCCTCCGCCCCCTTCCGCGGCTTCCTCCGCGCGAACCTCCGCCGCGCCTTTCCGAGCGTTCCGAATTGGGGCGGCCGCGCTTCTGCGGGTTGCCCCGCCCGGTTTCGGAAAGCTTCCTGCGGCTTCCCGAAGGCTTCTCGCCCCCGCCGGCGGGCGCCTTTTTTTCGGAGCGGGAAAAGATTTTCCCGATGGACAGAATTTTCTTTAACAATTTCATCGAATAGGGCGATTCAAGCAGACGCCGCAAACGCCTTCAAGCTAAAATTTGGAAGCCGGCGGCGGCGGACGCGGGAAGAAGAAATTGTTGACACGCCCGCGTGCGGGACATACGATTTTTTCGCATATGAGAAAAATAATAGCTTTATTTATACTCGCGAGCTTTTCCGCAATCCCCGCGTTTTCCCAGGAAATGCCCGCAGACCTCAAATCCAAACTCGAGGCGAAAGCCGCGGAGCTCCAGCCGTCGAACAAATCCGCCGCAAAGACGTGGCTTGTAAAGCAGATGAACGCGTGGGAATCCATACAAAACCTCGCGTTCGCCGCGGACGCCGACGACATCGAGATGATAAAAAAGCTCGCGGAAAAGAAATTTCCGCTCGACTACGTTTCGCAAGAGGCTTTCATAAACGAACAGGCCGTCGCCGCCGCGGGGCTGCCCGATCTCAAATCGCAGATCGGCAAGGCCTCCTACGACGCCATAAAAGCGAAATTCGACAAGGAGGGCAAGACCGACCTCAACGAGTTCATCAACCTGCTCAACGCCCAGATAGCGGCGAAGTCGCAGCTCGAAATGCTGAAACCCCTTCCCTCCATCGACGAATCCACGTTCTCGATTACGAAAGAGGTCTTGAAAAAGAAATATCCGGACGATTTCCTCGCGCAGCTCAACGAGCTCAAAAAGCTCTCCAACGCCGTTGATGCGGC
>CAJMOT010000071.1 GCA_905214995.1 uncultured bacterium
CAGTCGCCGCCGCAGGAATGTTCGCCGCCTCCATCGCGGCGGCCGCAATGGAAATCGGGATCGGTTTCGAGCTTTCCCGCGAGGTAGTCCTCGGCGCACTTGCGGACGTCGCCCGAAGCCCCGCCTACAACTTTTATGCCAAGTTCCGACAGGGCGGCTATCGCGCCTGCCCCTATGCCCCCGCATATCAGCACGTCAATCTTTTTGCCGCCCAATAAATCGGCGAGCGCCCCGTGTCCGGAGCCGCCGCAGGAAATGACTTCCGCACCCGTAATTTTTCCGTCTTCCGCGTCGAATGCCGCAAATTCGGGAGCGCGTCCAAAGTGTTGGAATACCGAGCCGTTTTGAGATGTCACCGCTATTTTCATACCTTTTGGAATAATGAAAGCATTTTGAAACGCGCCTGAGAAAAAATCAAGCCTTCGCAGCTCCCGCAGATTTATGCGCTCTCGCGGCCGCGCGAGAAGAGACTCCGCGCGCGCGGCGGGCAAATCCTCCGCTCCCGCGCATTGCGCGCCTTCCCCGCACTGCGCGCGATACAATTTTGTTGAATCGCGGACGAAAATTTTGTATTCTTTGCGAATGAAAAAACTGTTAGCATTCGGCGCGTGCGCCCTTTTCGGAACTTGCGCAGGCGCGGGCGAAAACGGTGCGTCGTGGATTTGGTACCCGGGGGATTTCGAGAACTTTTTAAGCGCGCAATTCTCTTCAAAAATAACCTACAAGGGGGCGTTGTCGCCCTCCGACTGGAAAATTTCCGGGCACTACCCCTGCGTATACTTTTTTAAAGACTACGACATAAGGGAGCCCGAGACCGTCAAAATCGCCTCTCAGGGGAAATTCGCAGCCTCAATAGACCGAAAAATGTTTTTCGCGGGAGAGCCGCCGGAGATAACTCTCCCCGCCGGCAGGCACACCCTCAAAATAGCGGCGTTCAACTACGAAAAAATCCCCGCAATCCGCGTGGAGGGCCCGAGCGTAAAATCCGACAGGTCGTGGCGCGTAAAGATAGACAGGGCAAACGCCGAATTTGAAGAAGTCGAGAGGGCGCGGGGCCTCCCGATTACGCGCGCGGCGACCGACTACGGGTTTTGCGGCCCCGACAATCCGCCCGCGAAATTCGAGCTCCCGAGGAGGGAAATAAAGCCGGCGAAAACGGAAAAGTCGCCCGGGAAAATTTTTTCGGATTTCGGGGAAGAGACTTTCGGGTTTGTAAAGTTCAAGGGTTTGCGCGGCAAGGGAACCGTCGCTGTGTACTACGGGGAATCCCCGGAGGAGGCGAATTCCGACGAGCGCTGCGAAGTGTTCGGGCAATACTCCTTCGACCTCGAAAAGCCAACGGATGTCGCCCTGCCCGACGCCCAGGGGTTCCGATATGCGCGCGCGGTGTTCAGCGGCGGGCTCGCGGCGGACGAAATGCTCATGGACTTCGAATACGCCGACATCGCAAAGCGCGGCGGCTTCAAGTCCTCGGACGAGCTGCTCAACAGGATTTGGGACGTCTCCTACCGCACGCTCTTTTTGACTGCGCGCGAATTTTTCGTCGACGGCGTAAAGCGCGACAGGTGGGTTTGGGCGGGAGACGCCGCGCAGAGCTACCTGATGAACTATTACAGCTTTTTCGACCTCCCCACGGCGCGCCGCACCCTGTGGGCGAACAGGGGCAAGGAGCCGGACACTAAGCACGTCAACCGCATAATGGACTACTCCTTCTACTGGCTGGACTCCGTGCGCGAATACTACCTCTATACGGGGGACTCGGCCTTCGTCAAAGACATATACCCGCGCATGAAAACGCTCGCCGACTTTTGCATTTCGCGCGCGGACGAAAACGGATTCGCCGTCGGGCGCAAAGACGATTGGGTGTTTCTCGACTGGGCGCCCATGCCGAAAAGCGGGATACTGTGCGCCGAGCAAATACTGTTCGCGCGCGCCCTCGATTCGCTCTCCGAGTGCGCGAAAATAGCGGGCGAAAGCGAAGACTGCGAAAAATTCGCCGCGATGTCGCGCGGGCTCAAGGGAAAAACCCTCAAACTCTTCTGGGACGACGCGCGCGGAACGCTGCGCCACAGCTATGAAAACGGAAAATTTTCCGAAAAAACCACGCGCTACGCGGGAATGTTCGCCGTGCTATTCGGGTTTCTCGACGCGCAAAAGGCGGAGAAAATCAGGGACAATATTCTGCTAAACGGCTCCGTGCAAAAAATCACCACCCCCTACATGCGCTTCTACGAGCTCGCCGCCCTCTGCGAAATCGGCAAACACGACTACGTTTTGAACGAGATAAAGAGCTATTGGGGCGGAATGCTAAAAGAGGGGGCTACCTCCTTTTGGGAGGTCTACAATCCCGACGAGAAGGGCGCGCAGCACACCGCAATGTACGGCAGGCCTTTCGGCCGCAGCTTCTGCCACTCGTGGGGGGCGAGCCCGCTGTTCCTGCTCGGAAGATATTTTGCCGGCGTGAGGCCGACAAAGGCCGGATACTCCGAGTACGAGGCGGCGCCCGAGCTGTCCGAGCTCGCCTGGTTCGAGGCGTCCGTTCCGACGCCCTTCGGGGAGATAAAAATTTCGATGGACAGAAATTCGGTCGAGATAAAATCCGACGGCGGAATCGGGACGCTCAGGCTCAAATCGGCGGCGGAGCCTATCTGCCCGGGGCTCAAATTCAAATCCGACGGCGGCGGGAAATACTCTGCGCGCATCGAGCCGAAAAAACCCTACCGCATACGGTACGAAAAAATCTGAACCCAAAGCCCAATTCGCAGAAATTCACCGCAAAATTTTTTTGCGCCCCGCACCCCGAAGCGTTTTAATTAAAAGGCATGAAAGTATTGGGAAAACAGAGAAACAGCAGAATGTGCTTTATCTGCGGAATGGAGAACCCTGTGGGGCTGAAATCGCAGTTCTACAACATGGAGGACGGAAGCGCGCTGACGCTGTTCACCTACCTTCCGGCGCACCAGAGCTTCCCGCAAAGGGTCCACGGAGGACTCATCGCCACAATGCTCGACGAGCTCACCCTCAGAGGCTACTGGGTTTTGGACGAGACGATGCTCGGCGTCACGACGTCGATGAGCGTAAAATTCCGCAAGCCCGTCCCGTACGGCGTGGAGCTCGTCGGGAGGGGGATAGTGGCGCGCGAGACTTCGAGATATTTTATCACCCGCACCGCGATTGCCGACAGGGAGGGCACGATACTCGCCGAGGCCGAATCGAACTACGTAAAGCTGCCAGCCGAGAAAATCGCGGACGGCGCAAGCTACCACGACGAAATGCGCTACCTCATCGAAGACGGCGTGACGGAAATCGACGTCGAAAAATTTTAGCCCCCCCCCCCAATTCGCAAAATTTTAACCTCCCTCACGCGCAAATGGACAACCCACCGCTCTCCGCACCACAGGCAAAAAAAATAACGGCGGCATATTTCAGCCCCACCGGAACGTCAAAACGGATCGCCCGGGCGATAGCCGGCGCAATGGCCGCCGCGCTGAATATGGAAACCGCCGATTTCCCGATCACCCTGCCCGCCGACCGCAAAAAGCCCCTTCCGGACTTCGGCGGGGGCGGCGCGCTCGTCCTCGCGCTCCCCGTGTACGCCGGAAGAGTTCCCGCCATTGCGGAGCCGATAATCAAAAAACTGTCAGGATGCGGGACGCCCGCCGTAGCCGCAGCAGTATACGGGAATCGGGACTACGACGACGCCCTGCTCGAAATGTCCGACATTCTGTCGGCGCGCGGCTTTCGGGTAGCCGCGGCGGGGGCGTTCATAGGCGAACACTCGCTTTCAAAAAAAGTGGGGAGCGGGCGTCCGGATGCCGGCGACCTGAAAGCCGCGGAAAATTTCGGGAAGGCCGCCGCCGAAAAGATTGCCAAAAACTCCTTTGAGAATTTTGAGATAAGGGGAAACAGGCCGTACCGCGAAAGGCCAACCGCCGCCCCGTGCGCGCCCAAAACCGATGAAAACTGCGCGGAATGCATGATATGCGCGCAAAACTGCCCCGCAGGGGTAATCTCCTTTGAAAATCCCCGCGAAATTTCCGAAGGATGCCTGCGTTGCTGCGCGTGCGTAAAAGGCTGCCCGTCCGGCTCCAAGTTTTTTGACGACGAGATCTACGCAAAGTTCAAGGCTTTTCTGGAAGCCAATTGTACCGCGAGAAAAGAGCCGGAACTATTCTATTGAAATTTCCCGCGCCCGCCGTTTTATCCCCCGAAAAACAGATTTAGAGGGACGGGTAGGCGGAAAAATTTTGCATGGAGGATTGGAGGAAAGCCGCGCCGCGCGGACGAAAATCGCTTTGCCCCGCCCGTTTCAGGCGCGCTTTGCGCGCCCGCCGCAAGATATTTTAAATAAGCCCATAGCCGAGGCGGGCGGATATAATGTCGGCATACGCGCGAACTTTCGCGCCGATTTCGCCGAACCTGCCCTCGCCTATGCGCTCGCGCGGGCCCGTTATCCATATTGCGGCTATGGGATAGCCGTGGGCGTCAAAAACCGGCGCTCCGACGCAGTTGACGCCCTCGATTTCCTCGCCGTTGTCGACCGAATATCCGCTGGCCCTCACCCTTTCGAGCTCAGCGGCGAGGGTCTTTTTGTCGAGGATGGTCTTTGCGTTGAACTTTTTGAACTTCATCGAGGCCATGCGCCTTTCGAGCTCGTCTTTCGGCAGGTAGGCCAGCATCGCTTTGCCCGGAGCGGAAGCGTTGAAGCATATCCGCATTCCGACCTCTCCGAGAAATTTGAACGGGTGCCTGCCGGGCGCCTGTTCGAGCAAAACGCAATCCTCCTCGAGCATGGTTCCGAGCATCGCGGTTTCGGCGAGTTCGTCGCGCATTTTCCTGATGACGTCCATGCCGCGCTCCACGATATTGGACTCCCCGAAGGCGGCGTACCCGAGAGCCGCGAGCTTGCGGGACATTCTGATTTTGCGCTGGTCCTTGTTTTTTACGACGTAGCCGCAATCTTCAAGCGTGCAGATGATGCGGAATATGCTGTTTTTTGAATAGCCGGTGATGCGGGATATTTCGGACAGGGAAATTCCGTCGGTATTTTTGGACAGAACCTCAAAGACTTCGAGCCCTCTCTTCAAATTGGGAATGTGATAGCGCTGGTGGGGCGCGGCCGCTTCGGTATGCTGCATTTCAAGAATACGGGATTGAATTTGTTATATATATCAAACTGATAAAAACAAACGCCTCCGGCGGGCGTCAACAAAAAAACCGCGGCGCAATGCCGCGGTCGCAAAGCCGAAAATTTCAATAAACGGAGCTCAGAACCCCACGGAGGGATTCGTATACCTGTTGTTGTCGTTGGAATGGTACGCGCCGTACTCCGTGACGACCGCGCCCTCGGGGCCGGCTATCTGGTAGTGCCTGGCGCCGATTCTGCCCATCCAGACGATATTGCCCTTCTTGGCGTCGGCGACGGAAACCTTGTTTACCGTCACGTATTTCCTCTGGCTCTCGGGAACCTTGACGTCGGGATATTTGGAGGCGTCTTCGCCGCTCTCGCCGAAGCAATAGGAAGTTCCCGCGCGCGCGTGCCAGCACTCGTTTTTTGCGGGCAGACCGTTGCCCGCAACGTGCCAATGCTCGATGAGCATCTGGTTGGGCAGCAGCAGGATTTCGTGGCCGAAAACGCCGTGCTCGTTTTCCTGCGCCCAGAATATTCCGCCCATTCCGACCGCGGGGAAATCGCCGAGGGCGAAGTCGGAGACCCACATGTTGTCGCGCAGATTTTCGCTTATCGGGTACCCGAGGTTTTCCATCATGTCGATGTAGGCCTGTTTTGCGGCCTCTTGGTCGAACTTTCCGTCCTTATAGAACATTTCTTTCGTGAGTTTCATATCTTTTTCGTTTTTAGCAAGCGCGGAATGGGAGTTCGGGCAGCCCTCGGAGGAGCCGCCGGAGGCGCACGCGCCGAGCGTTAGGGCGGCAAGAGCCGCGCAAAGCGGCGCCGCGAGTTTTAATGCCAAGCTGTTTTTTTCCATAATTTCTATTTGTCCGCCACCTTGAATTCAAGCGGCAATGGTTTTGTGTTTTTGGGTTTGTACTCCGGAAGAGGCTCCGCCTTCTTAAAGAGCTTCGCGGCTTTTTCAGCGTCGTTTACGACAACGCGGAAGCCGACATTATAAACTTTCTGCCACGGGCGGTAGTCGCGCCGCAGGCTGACGCGCGCCCACTTCATCCTGTCGCGCCATGAGCCGCCGCGGACAACCTTGCGGTCGGGGACGGACTCGCCGCCGAGGGTCTTGGTATAGTCGTCGAGCGTCCACTCCGCGACATTGCCCTGCATGTCGTAAAGCCCGAAGGCGTTCGGCGCGTACATGCCGCTCTGCACGGCAAGCAGATTGCCGTCGTCCACATGCCTGTCCGCGGGCATATTGTCGATGAACTTGTCGGGGCGGATGCGCGGCTGCGGGTCGATGCCGTTAACCGCGAATTTGCGCGCGCTGAAGTCCATGAGGTTTTCAAAGTTTCCGAAGTCGTCGCCGAGCTTTCCAAACCAGAAGTCGCCGGCGCTGCCGGATCTCGCGGCCCATTCCCACTGCTTTTCGGTCGGCAGCGAAACTTCTATCCCCGCCTTTTCGGAGAGCCACTTGCAAAAGTCGCGGGCCTCGTTCCACGACACGCGCACGACGCTCTGCTCCGGCAGGTTGGAGGGATAGCCCGGGTTGACGTGGTCTTTCCAAAGCCTGTCTTGGTGGCCGGAATCGTGCGACTTGTCAAAGAGCGCGTACTGGGCGTTGGAAACTTCAAACTGCCCCATGTAGAAGGGCTTTTCGACCTTTTCGAGCCTCGCGGGGCCCTCGTCGTAGAACCCGTCGTTGGAGCCCATTACAAACGCCCCCGCGGGGACGAGCGCAAGCCTCATGCCGACCCCGCCGCCGAGATCTGCGGAGATTTCCTTCGGCAATCCGGAGTCGGCGATTTTCTTAGCCGCCTCGCGGCTGTCGAACGGGAAGCCGTCCGCCTTGGGCGCGGGCCCGGCGTGTTTCGGCTCCGCGGCGGGGGCGGCAAATTCGCGGACTCCGCCGTCGTAATCTATGACGTTGGGGTCGTCGTGGCGGTTGGCATACTTGGAGAGGAAGAACTTCCTGCGCTCGTAGCCGTCGTACTTGACCTCGGGATAGATCTCCTTCCAAGTGCCCACGCACGGGACGTTCAAATCCATCCACGTTATGAGAATTTCCATCGACTGCGGGTCGAGCTTCACGCCCTTGTGCCCCTTTTTGAGCATTTGCGTCAGCTCGCTCGTGTCTGCGTGGAATTCCAGAGGCGAGAGAAGGCGCTGGTTGCTCTCGGGCCCCGAGCGGCGGACATACTTGGAAAGGTTCAAATACGATTCCGGAAAGTGCTTCCAGATCTTCGGGTTTTCGCGCGAGAAGTTCGGGATATCCTTGTTGGACTTCGGGTTGTGGCAGCCCGCGCAGTATTGGTCGAGAACGGGCTGGACGTCGCGCGCAAAAGAATACCCGCGGACGGGGGCTACGAACTGTTTTATCTCCGACGGACGCTTGCGCGCCGCCATTGCGGGCGCGGTGGAGGGCGTCATGCCCTGCCCCTCGTGGCAGCCCACGCAGCTTTGGGTTTCGCCGGGCATGACCGTAAACCAGCTGCGCATAAGCGCCAGAGCTTTGCCCTCGGCGTCGAGCGGCTGTATGGCAATCGGCCTGTTCGCAGGCGCTTTGAACATCGCCGAGCCGTCGGGCTCCACGGGAACCGTGCCGTGTATGCGCTTTACGTCCCAGGAGGCCTCGTTGCCTATTATGTCGTGGCCGCCTATGTCGCGGTAGCAGTAAAAGTATTCGAAAATGCGCAGGGCTTTGACCGTGCCGCGCGGAACGCCCTTCAATCCGGGCCCTTGGTAAATGTCGTTGAGGAACACATAGCCGTAGTCGAGGTCGCGGTCGGTCTTGTCCATTATGGCGGGCGGCAGCTTGCGCGGCTCTACGGGAACGGGCTCAAATAGGTATCCGCGGTTGATGTCCGTCTGCATTAGCGTCATGTTGTCAAAGGCGTCGACGAGGTATATCCCCTGCGGCCTGTCGCCGTGGTTGAATACGGAGGCGACCACGTACTTTTCGGAGAGCGGATACGGGTGTATGAGGTGCGGATATTTTCCGTCCACGAGCCTGTCCTTTATCTCCGCCTTGTACTCCCTACCGTAGGACGGGAATTTGTGAACCCTGCCCCCGTCCTCTATGGCGCCCTTCGAGACGTCGAAGAGGTGCAGTTCGCCCTTGCGCGCAGTGCCGTGGTGCCCTGACACTATGCCGACGAACTTGTTGGGATCCCCCGGGATCTGGCGGCAATAGAAGAGCGAGTTGGGCCAGTAGCTTGTCGAGCCGTAGAACGACGACTGCGCCGTGCCGTCGGGATTCATGTGCATTAAGATTCGGGAAAAGTAGTGAGAATTGTCGGTGTATTCCCAGCGGGTGTAGAGAACGCGGCCGTTTTCGAGCATCGTGGGCGTCCAGTCGGCGTCCTGCTCGAAAGTCAGCTGCCGTATGGACTCGTCCACCTCCTTCTCGGAGCCCGCGTTCGGATCCATGGAATAGAGGTTCGCAACCCAGTCTGTGCCGGATACGCAGGGAACGCCGACATGGGTCGCGTTCGAGCAGAAAATTATCCTGCCGTCGGGCGTATAGGCGCCGTCGAACACGTCTATATCGTCGTGTATGCGCGGCGAGACGGGGCGCGTTTTTCCGGTTTGCACGTCGAATTCGTCGAGCTGCCAGAGAATTTTGTCGTCCACGGTGGAATAGAGGATTTTGGAGCCGTCGTAGGACACGTCTATGTCGGCAATCGCGCTGTTCGGGGCGAGAACTTTTTTGGCGGTTTCGGGAGACGTTATGTCGTCGGCAATCCAGAGCTCGTCCTTGAAATTGTGGGAATCCGCCCTGCCCTTGAGCCACCCCGCGTTGGTCAGGACGCTGTTGCCCTGCCAGTTTTGCGGAAGCCCCATGCCGCACGTGCCCCACGGGCGGAATATGAACGCCCACTTGGGATGCTTTTTCAAGAGCGGATTTGCCAAGAGCGATTTCGCCGCGAATTTTCTGAACTCTTCCGCGCTCTCCTTCGCCTTGGAGTCCCCCCCGCGGAGGCCGCTTTTGATTTCGGGAATCTTTTTCTCCCACTCTGCGAGGGCGGCAAAATCCCCGCCGTATTCGGGGAAGGATTTTTTCATGTCCTCCATGGCGGCGCGGACGTTGGCGACGTCGTAGCCGAGGGCGTTCTCGACCGCGCGGGTCGTTATCATATCCTCCAACAGCGCGATGCGCTCCGCGTCGGCGGACGGGTCTTTCATCAGCTTTTCGAGGCGCTTCTCAAACTTTCCCGCCGAAAAAAGGGAGCGTTCGAGAGCCATCGAGAGGGCGCCCGCAATAATATCGCGGTTGTCGCGCGCGGCTATAAGCGACGGAATGAGCTGCCTGTTGGCGCCCGCCTTGAAAACCGCGTCGGCGACCTCCGGGAAATCGGCGGATATTTTGCGGGATATGCCTACCGCCGGATCGTCGCAAAACGACATGTAGAGCAGCACGGGAACCTTTTGTTCGTTCACGGAAAATTTCAGCGCGAATTTGTTTTCGCCCTTTTTGAGGTCAATATCCAAAACCTTGAAGTCGGTCGTCCTGCTTTCCCCGTTGAACGGGGTCACATTCGGGCGGTCGAAATAGCCCCTGCCCGAAGACTTGTCGTAGGCGTCGAGAACCGCGACGGGCTTGGAGTTTATAAATAGCTCGCACTTCGCGCCGCTCGAAATCGTAAGGGGAATTTTCGCATCCTTTGCGGCGTCCACGGTGAAATAGACGTAAAATACGCACCTCGAAAAATAGCGCGGATTGCAGAATTGCAAATCGACGCTCCTGCCGAATTGGAAGTCAAGCTTCTTCCAGACGTATTCGCCGTCAAAGGCGGTTTTGAGGTTGACGGGATTCGCGACGGGGTCGGCGGCCTTTATCTCCGATTTGCTCCATTCCGGAAAGGCGAAAGAAGCGTAAACGTCGGACACCTTGAAGTCCTCCGCGAACTTCGCGGCGGCGGCGGCCTTCCACTCGCGGTACTTTGCGCCGCTCTTTGCGGCGGAATCCGCGAACGAAGAACCCTTGACGTAGAGCGAGTCGGCGCCGGAAGCGGCAGCCGCGGCGGCGGCCATCAAAGCCGCAATGTGCGCTAAGAATTTTTTCATATTTTCCCCTCCTTCGCTTCCTCCGGCTATTCGGAGGACAAAGTTTTGTAAAGCTCAAAAGCCTCCGCCGGCTTCAATCCGCCGTGGACGACCCCCTTGACGGCTTCGAGCATCGCCGCGGGATTCTCCGCCTGGAAGATGTTGCGCCCCATGTCGACGCCGCGCGCGCCGTCGGAAATCGCCCTGTACGCGAGCTCGAGCGCGGCGCTCTCGGGAAGCTTTTTGCCGCCCGCTATAACTATCGGCACGGGGCAGCCCGCGACAACTTTTTCAAATCCGTCGTCGCAATAGTACGTCTTTACGAAATTCGCGCCGTTTTCGGCGCACACGCGGGCGGCTAGCCCCAGATAGCGCGCGTCGCGCGCGAGATTCTTGCCGACCGCCGTCACCCCGAGCGTGGGAATGGAGTAGCGCGCCGAGAAATCCGCGCACTTGGCGAGATTCGCGATGGTCTTGGCCTCAAACTCCCCGCCGACGGCAACCATCGGGGCTATCGCCGAGGCGTTGAGGCGGACGGCCTCCTCTATCGACATGAGGCACTCGTCGTTGAGCTCGGTCAGTATGGTCGAGCCCGCGCTGAAACGCAGCGCCAACGGCACGCGCGATTCCGGCGGAACCACGCTCCTCAAAGCCCCGCGCGTGCACATTATGCAGTCCGCCGACTTCACGAGAGGCACTATCGAGATGTCCATGCGCTCAAGCCCGCTCGTCGGCCCCATTATGTAGCCGTGATCGAAAGCCAGCATAACCGCGTTGCCGCTCTTGGGGTTGAATATCGACGCCATGCGCGCCTTGATTCCCCAATCGGCGTTGCCGAGCCCTTTCAGGAAGAAGGAGCCGGCGTTTTGCGCCGCCGTCCCCGCGTTGAAATTTTTCGCCTCGATGTTTCCTTCCGCGTCTGCCATTTTTCCGCCTTTCCACAAAAATAGAATCATTTCCCGAACGCCCGCGAGAACGCCGCAAACATAATCGCGTTCGAGACCGCCCCCGGGTCGAGCGTCCCCACGGATTTTTCGCCGAGATTGCGCGCCCTGCCGAACTTTGCCCTAAGCTTTTCAGTTGATTTCGCACCCTCGTCGGCGGCTTTTGCTGCGGCTGAAAAGAGCCCCGCCGCGTCCGCCGCGCCCTTCATTGCGCTCACCGCGGGAATGAGGGCGTCGAAACAGGTCTTGTCGCCCACGCCGCCCTTTACGACCTCGCGCATGGACGCGAGGGCGCCCTCGAACGCGGAGGCT
>CAJMOT010000072.1 GCA_905214995.1 uncultured bacterium
AGAGCCGCCCATGCCGCCGAGCGACGAGAAAATCGCCTGGCGCGCCGCGTCCGTCGCGGGGCGCACGGCGTCTGTCCGCGGGACGTCGAGCAATATTCCTCTTGCCAAGCCCGATGTGATTCTCATGATTTTGCGAGTATGGCATATTGTCGCGCTTTGTCAAATGTTCTGCCCGCCGTTTTTTTTGCGGCTTCGCTTTCGGCGCAGCCTGTTGCGCAACCTTCCGAAGGCGGAACGCCCGAATTTAGGACGGTTTCGTTCACGGTGGAAAACGACTACGGATTTTCAGACAGATATTATACCAACGGACTGAAACTTTCGTATACCCAAAGCGGCAGGGATTTCTGGACGAGCCGCCTGCAATTCGCCCTCCTCGACCTCTTCGCCCCCGATGGCGCGCAGGCGTACGAGAGCGTGTCGGTCGGGCAGATGATGTGCGTGTCCTCGGACATAAACTGGCCGAACCCTCCCGAGTGGGACAGGCCGTACGCCGGATGGCTCTATGCGGGCTTTGGAGCGCACGTCGCCACGCGCGACACTCTCGATTCCTTTACCGTAAACCTCGGAGTTGTCGGGCCTATTTCTCTCGCCGAGGACGCCCAAAAGCTCTACCACAGTATTATAGGCGCCGATTGGCCGATGGGCTGGCACGACCAGATAAAAAACGAGCCCGGAATCGTGCTCTCTTACCGCCATTCGCAAAGGATAGCGCGCGGGAAAATCGAGTCTTTGGATTTCGACGCCGTGGCGTCCGCCGCGCTCGATCTGGGCAATGTCATTACGCAGGGCGAGGCGAGGGCCTTTTTGCGGTTCGGCAAAAACCTTCCGCACAATTTCGAGCCCAACAGAATCGACTATTCCTCGGGCAACGACGCGGCGTGGATTCCGCCGGAAGGGCTTCCCGACTGGCATTTATACGGTTTTGTCGGCGGGGCCGCGCGGTTTGTGGGCTACGACATCACGCTTAACGGAAACACGTTCGCGGACAGCCGCAGCGTTGTCCCCAAGTGGCTCGTCGGGGAATTTATGGCGGGCGTTTCGGCGAGGTACGAGGCTGTGAGCTTCGACCTGACCTACACGCTGAGAACCGCGGAGTTCAACCGTCAGGAACACCCCGTGCACATGTTCTGGGCGGCGACCCTTAAATATTCGTTCTAAGAATGCCGGAGCGGGCGGGCGGGCTTTTACTCCGCCGCGAGCTCGAAGAACGCCGACGGCCCGTTTTTGAGTTTGGAAGTGTCTATCGACGCCCTTATATATTCCGCGTCCGATCGCGAGCTTAGCTCCTGCACGCGCGCGCCGTTCATTCCGAGGGCGTAGAGTTTGAAGGCTTGGGCGTTTCTGTTTTTGAGCCTGAACGAGAATTTGCCGGTCTTGTAGAGGACGGGGGGCTTCCCCATTGACATAAGCTCGCGCATTGAGTCGTCCACAAACTCCATGCCGGTGTTGAGGGCGTTTGTGGAGTATGCCACCACTATGCGCTTCGATTCCGAAAGCGGCTTGCCGTCCACGCTCACGGCGGCGACGCACCCGCGCTCGCCCATGCGGGTGACCGCAAAGTCGGAGAGCTCGCATTTGCCCTTTGCCTCGGCGCACATGCCCTGCAATCTCGGGGTGTCGACCGTCATGAAGTTTTTATTGGAGTCGAGGAAGAGTTCGCCCGTCGCGCTCTCGAAAATTCCCTTCTTTGCGTCCGTCCTGTTCGATTCCGGAATCAGCCCGCGCTTTTTGAACTGCCCGACGACCGCGTCGGTGTCGAATCCGTCCTTGGAGTCCAGGACGACCGAATAGCCCGGGTACGTCACTATCGCAGAGCCCCCCGAGGACTTCACCACGATTTCGTCCTCGCCGGCAGGCGCGGAAGAGTCCGGCAGCAGCGAGAGCTTTGCCACGAGCGCGAGCTTCGACTGCCCCGAGTTCATTCCGTGGCCTATGAACAATTTTTCGATCGCCTCGTCCGTGGAGTAGTCCACGCGCACCGACGGCTTGGCTTCGGAGACGTCCCTGCGCAGCAGCATGTGGGCGGCGAGAAATTCCGACACCTTGTTCACGGGGTCGTGCGCGCACGCAAACGGGCGTATCATCGCCGGCGTCGGAGATGTTGAAACCGCCTGCGCGTGCACGGTCAGCGCGCCGTACCCCTGCATGGCGGCGTACGCGGCGATGGAAAACGGCTGCTCGTAGCGGTATTTGTTCCAAAATACGTGCCCGTATTCGGTGATTAGCATCGGCTTTCTCCAAATGGCGGATCCGGCGATTCCCCTGAACACGCCGTCCGCGTCGGAGAGCGAGCTGTTCTGCGACATTCTGGTCACTCCGCCGAGCGCCGGCGACGGGTGGGCGTGGTATGAGTGCATCGCGACTATCGGCATGTTCTGCCTGACCGAGGCGTAGGAGAAATTTTTTATCATGTCGAAATTCGCGCACAGCCCCTTGTATCCGATTTCCCTGAGGCTCTTTTCAAACCACTTCCACATTTCGTTCGTCTTTTCGAGCTTGAAGGCCTCTATGTCGCGCGCGGCGGCTTTCGCGTCAGGCTGCTTGCCGTATGAAAACGCTTTCACTTCGTCCCAGGACTTCGCCGACGCCCCCCACGCCTCGTTGCATTTTTCGAGCGAGCCGCCGTAGCGCCTTTTGAGGAAATCCAGCCAGTGCGGCTTCATAACCTCCGGTTTTTGGTTGCGGAGGAATCCGAATTCCTGCTCGTTCTTGCCGTTGACTATCGCCAGCACCGGATCGTCCACGAGGCGCGTGCCCGTATACGGATTCACGTGCGTAAGGAGCTTTTTCACCCCTTCAAACCAGTTCTTTCGCGCGCTCTCCTTGAAAAAGAGGTCGAAATTGTAGTCCCTGCCGGAATCGTCGGGCTGCCACGTGTTGCCGAGCTCGAATCCGTACCGGCTGCACATGGCGTCGAGGTTCAGGTATATGCCGTTTTTTTTCAGGCAGTATATGTAGTAATCTATGCGCTCGAGGAGTTTTTCGTTGAAATCCAACGGCTCTTTCGCCCCTCCCATCAGCGCGAAGTCGAAGTAGTGGAAGCGCGCCATGTTGTACCCCTGTATGCGCAACTGCCTTACGTATTCCTCCGTGCTTTCTTTCGTGGCGGTGAGGGTGTTGTAGGTGTGTCCCTGGTCGGCCACGGTCTGGAAGGCTACGGGCGTTCCCGGGTTGTCCTCGAGCTCTAAATGCCCGTCTTTCGAGGCGACCACGCGCGCCTTTATCTCCCCGATGTTCCAGAGGGCGGAGCAGTCGAGGGCGGAGCCCTCTATGACGCCGCAGTCCGGCAGAACCGGCATAGCCCTCCATTCTTTGTTTTCGGCGGTTATGAATTTGCATTCGGAAGGGAAGGGGAACTTCTCTTTCGAGAGGGTCGCCGCCGCGACAATCCACGGGACTTTGGCTTTTCGGAATTCCACCGCCGCCACCTTTCCGAATCCCTCGGGGATTTCGAGCCGCGTGGAATATAGGCCGTTGGATTTTCTATATCCCTTGGAGGCGAGCCACGCCGCGCCCACCGCCGCGTTTTTGAGCTCCTTTTGGACGTGTTTCCAGCCCGCGACGTCGACGCCGCCCGCGAGCCTGAATATGTGCTCCTTTCCGTCCTCGCCTAATATTGCGATTTCCCCTACCTCGCCAAGCTCGGGCGTTTCGAGGGCGTTGAGGACGTAGAGGTATCTTGCCTCTTGCGGTACGGCGAGCGGGATTTTCGCCGATTCCGCCCCCATTTTCGGGCTTCCCGCGGGCTTTATGAGCAGGGCGGATTTCCCGCCGTTGGACTCGGGCGAGAGCGTCATGTACGGGACGTTTGCGAATGTTGCCGTGTGCTTGTAGTTGAATTTGGCGGCGTCCTCATCCGCGCCGAGGTCGAACCATCCGCCCTTCCCGTCTCCGGCGGTTTCGTCGGCATATCCGACATTGGCGGCTTTCCTCAGGTCGAGCGAGGAAGACTTCTTTTCCACTTTCACATTCTTGAAATGGAGCTTTCCGAAAGAGTGTTCAAAGCCGATATTGAGGCGCGCGCCCGTAGCGTCGTGCGGGACGCGGACCAGAGTTTTTATTTTTTGCCAGTCGAAATCTCCCGTCGGCATCTGCGGGCCGCCGTACACGTTGCCGGAGGGGGCGTTGACGACGAGCATGAATTTTGCGCCGTTATAGTATTTGGGCCCCGGCGCGACGCTCTCGCCCATGGCCTCCCCGCTCACTTCGAGGACGTCTCCGCGCGCTTTTGATATGTCAATCGGCAGCGACAATCCCCCGAACCTGACGCGTTCCGGAAGTTCGATTTTCAGCGAGCCGCTCTCGCCTCTTTTACCCTTTTCAAAGGACAGCTTTGCGTCGGAAGGGTATTTTGCGGCGGCTTCCGGAGAGTCGAAAGGCTCGTAAAATAAGGTTTCGCCCGCAAATAGCGCGGAACATGCTATGGACAAGATGGAAGCCAGTATGCGTTTCATAAAAGTCGCCGTGTTAAAACGTAAAAATACGGTTTCCGCTCCGGCTTTCAAGAATTTTGATGAATGGAAACCCTTTTTCAAAGCGGGGAGAATCTTGCCGCAGAGACGGAAGCGTAGGCGAATCCGATCTCCGCAGGGAGCGCCATTCTGCGGAAGCGCGCTTTTCGCCGTTTTCTATTTGCGAACGGCAAATCTCGCGCCCGCGGGGAGCTTGCCTCTTTTTATGGCCTGCGCATTCCGCGCCGTCACAACGGACAGCTTATTTTTCGGCCGGAGCGCATTGCGCCGCCCGGCGGCCGTTTCTTGACTTTTTCTTTTAATTTGTTATTTCAATTAAATTATGCGTAAGGTATTTTGCCTTTTATTCGCCGCGTTTTGCTTTGCGGAGGGCGCGGCTGCCGCGGCCGCCGAAGTTTCCGCGGAATCCTTTATCCGCCAAAGGCTTTCGCCGCAGCCCAAAGAGCTTGAAATATTCGAGGGGCGGTATGTGTTGGACGGCGATTCTGCCGTTCATATTTCCGTTCCGTCGCCGCTTTCGGACTCCCAGAAGCTGGCTGTCGCCGACATCTTCCGCCGCTATTGGCGCCTGTCTCCCGCGCTCGAATTTTCGGAGGACGCGTCAAACGCCGACTTGGGCCCGGAGGGGTCCGAAACGGAGATTTCTTCGGGCGGAATAAAAATCCGCGCGAGGGATTTTTCCGCGCTGAGGCAGGCTTTGAAAACCCTGCGGCAGTTCGCCGAGGCGGAGCGCGACGGCCCCGGGCAGGTCTTTGCGCTCGCGAAAATCAGGGATTTCGCATCTCTGGAATTCAGGGGAATACATCTGTGCGTGTTTCCCGAGACCACCCTCGAGGAGCTCGAAAAGTATGTCCGTCTCGCCGAGTACTACAAGTTCAATTATGTCGTCATAGAGCCGTGGGGAGTTTTCCCGTTCGAGAGCCGTCCGGAGTTCGCCTACGCCGACAGGAAAATCGACAGAAAGGGCTTTAAAAAAATAATAGACTATTGCCGCGGCGCGGGAATCGTGCCGATTCCCCAGCTTAGCGTTTTGGGGCACGGCTCGCAGAGCAGGCATTTGTCGGGCAAGCACGCGGTTTTGGCGGCGCATCCGGAGCTCGCTAACATCTACGAGCCGCTCGGGTGGTGCTACTGCATGTCGAGCGAAAGGGCTGAAAAAATCCTCAAGGATTTGGCGGCCGAGCTCCACGAATTTTACGGCAATCCTCCGTATTTCCACATCGGCTGCGACGAGGCCTACGATATGGCGACCTGCTATAAGTGCCGCGCGCAAAATCCGGTTTCGCTTTTCGTCGGGCATCTGGACAAGTTCCGCGAGTTTCTGCGCTCCCGCGGCGCGCGCCCGATAATCTGGCACGACATGCTTCTGGACCGCGAAGATCCGAGATGGGCGGGGGAGGTTGCATCCGGAACTCGGGAGACGGCAAAGGCGCTTGGGGCGCTCGGCAAGGACATCGTAATAGCCGACTGGCAGTACGGCGGCGGCAGGAACGGTGGAGGTTTCAATACGCCGAAACATTTCAAGGAGGCGGGATTCGACGTGCTCGTCTGCCCGTGGGAGTCGGACTCCGGAATTTCAGCCCTCGCGAAAACCGCTAAGGACGAAAAACTCTTCGGATTTCTCCAAACCACATGGCACCGCATATACGGGAACAAACGCTACGCCTCTTTTTTTCGCCGCGCGGGCGACGCCGCGTGGAACGGAGGGCGGCCGCCCGCCGGCGGAAAATTCGCGGATTCCGCGCTGACGCTCATTCCCGAGCTTTCGCACGTCGCGGGCGACATGAAGGCGTCGTATTCCGCCGCCGGAACTTCCCAGAACCAGATTTCAAAAAGCATTTCGGACTGATTCGGCTCCGGCGGTTTTGCGCGGGGCGAGGAGGGCGCGTTGTTTTGGGGCGTTTGGGGCGCGCCGGCAAGATTCCCGCGCAAAACCCGCGCGTCGGGATTTTGCGCGGGGTTTTTGCTCGGGAAAATTTTTTCAGTGGCGAATTTTTGCGCATATTGTCTTGCGGGTTGCGGCGGACAGGGGGGATTTGCGCCGCCGCCGGCGCCGAAATCCCGTCCGCCGCGGGGCTGCTCCGGAGGGCGGCAGTTTTCACGCGGAGCGGAAAATCCGCCTTTCTCCGGGATGCGGAGGCTCTTTGATTTAACCGTTTAACAAGAAAAATTCCCCGCGCCCCCGCACGGACTCCGCGTAATTTCTTGACGCGCCAAAAATAATATTCAAAAATATCCCGCAAGATTTGTTTACCGTCATCTTCTATGATCTCGCATCCGCGCTCTCTTAGGATGGGTTCCCAAATCGGGGCAATCGGGGGTTCCATAGAGCCCCGGAAACCGTTCGGCCTCAATTTTCCGACTTTTGCCCGTTGGGTGCGTCCTTTTTTTGCGCATTCCGATTCACGTCGGCTTCGTCCGGTTTCCGCACGCATGTGAAGAACAATCAATAAAAACAAAAAACATATGGCAAAAAAAGTTGCTAAGAAAACGGCGTCAAAGAAGGCGGCGGCAAAATCCGCCCCCAAGGCCGGCAAACGAAAATTCATATATCTGTTCGGAGCGAAAACCGACGGCGACGCGTCGATGAGAAACCTCCTCGGCGGCAAGGGCGCAAACCTTGCGGAAATGGCCCGCATAGGCCTTCCCGTACCCCCCGGATTCACCATCACAACCGAAGTCTGCGACTATTTTTATTCGAACGGGAAAAAGTATCCCGCGTCTCTGTCCGCCGACGTCAAGGCGGGTGTGGCGTCCGTGGAGAGGCAGATGGGCAAGACTTTCGGCGACGAGCGCGACCCGCTTCTCTTCTCCGTGCGCTCCGGCGCGCGCGAATCCATGCCCGGCATGATGGACACCATTCTCAATCTCGGCCTGAACGACAAGACTGTCGAGGGCCTCGCCTCCAAGACGGGCAACCCGCGCTTCGCGTGGGACTGCTACCGCCGCTTCGTCCAGATGTACGGCGACGTCGTCATGGGCGTGCAGGCGCGCAACGAGGCCGAATCCGAGCCTTTCGACGAAGCAATGGGCGTCTTGAAGGCGGAAGTCGGCGCCAAGATGGACACCGACCTTTCGGTTGACGACCTCAAAGAGCTCGTCAAGCGCTACAAGGCGCTGATAAAATCCCGCACGGGCAAATCCTTCCCGCAGGACGTTTACGATCAGCTCTGGGGGGCGATAGGCGCGGTATTCAACTCCTGGATGAACGACAGGGCGATAATCTACCGCCAGAAGTACAACATTCCCGCCAGCTGGGGCACGGCGGTCAACGTGCAGACGATGGTGTTCGGCAACAAGGGCGACACGAGCGCCACGGGGGTGGCTTTCACGCGCGACCCCGCCAACGGCGAAAACGTGTTCTACGGCGAGTACCTCATCAACGCCCAGGGCGAGGACGTCGTCGCCGGCGTGCGCACGCCGCACAAGATTTCCATGCTCGAAAAGGAAATGCCCAAGGCGTACAAGGAGCTTTTGTCCATCCGCAAAAAGCTCGAAAGGCATTTCAAGGACATGCAGGACTTCGAGTTTACCATCGAGGAAAACAAGCTCTTCATGCTCCAGACCCGCAACGGCAAGCGCACGGGCCTGTCCGCCGTCCGCATAGCGGTGGAAATGAACAAAGAGGGCTTTATGTCCGAAAAGACCGCCGTGCTCAAAATTCCCGCCGACTCGATTTCGAGCCTGCTCGTGCCCGTGTTCGACGAGGCCGCCGTCAAGAAGGCGAAGGTTCTTGCCAAGGGGCTGCCCGCCGGCCCCGGGGCCGCGAGCGGACAGGTTGTTTTCGCCGCTTCCGCCGCGGAGCTTCTAAATTCGCAGGGCAAAAAGGCGATTCTCTGCCGCGAGGAAACCTCGCCCGAGGACCTGCGCGGCATGATAGCCGCCGAGGGCATTCTGACCTCCCGCGGCGGGGTGAGCTCGCACGCGGCGCTCGTGGCGCGCCAGATGGGAAAAGTCTGCATTTGCGCCGCAAGCGCCATCTCGATGGACTACTCCAAGCGCGTGATGAGCGTCGGCAATGTTGTCGTCAGGGAGGGCGACTACATCTCCATAGACGGCACCACGGGCGAAATCTTCCTCGGCGAAATCGAGACCGCGCCCAGCGAAGTCATCCGCGTGCTATCCGGCAAAATGAAGCCAGCCAAGAGCTACACTTACCGCCTCTTCGACACCGTTATGAAGTGGGCCGACAAGTACCGCAAGCTCGGCGTGCGCACCAACGCGGACACTCCCGCGCAGGCTAAGATGGCGGTTGAGCTCGGCGCCGAGGGCATCGGCCTCTGCCGCACGGAGCACATGTTCTTCGAGGGCGACAGAATCGACGCCGTGCGCGAGATGATTCTGGCGACCGACGCTTCCGAAAGGCAGAAGGCGCTCGACAAGCTCCTTCCGTACCAGCGCAGGGACTTCGAGGGCATATTCAAGGCGATGGACGGCCTGCCGGTCACCGTCCGCCTGCTCGACCCGCCGCTCCACGAATTTCTTCCGCACGAGAGCTCGGCGCGCGCGCAGCTGGCGGAAAAGATGAACGTCTCCCCCGAAATCGTCGCCGAAAGGTGCAAGGCTCTTGAAGAGCAGAACCCGATGCTCGGGCACCGCGGCTGCCGCCTCGGCAACAGCTATCCGGAGATCACCAGAATGCAGGCGCGCGCGATTTTCGAGGCCGCCGCAAACGTTATGAAGGGCAAGAAGCCCGTCAAGGTAAAGGTGGAAATCATGGTGCCGCTCGTCGGATTCGTGCAGGAGCTCAAATTCCAGGCGCAGAATATCCGCGAGGTCGCGGAGGAAGTGATGGCGCGCAAGAAGGTCAAGATAGACTATATGCTCGGCACCATGATAGAGGTTCCGCGCGGCGCGCTGACCGCCGACGAAATCGCGCAGGAGGCGCAGTTCTTCTCCTTCGGCACAAACGACCTCACGCAGACCGGCCTCGGAATGAGCCGCGACGACTCCGGCAGCTTCCTCGGCAGGTACAAGGAGCTCGACATACTCCCGAAGAACCCGTTCGCGTCCATCGACGTCGAGGGCGTCGGGCAGCTCGTGCGCATCGGCGCGGAGAAGGGCAGGAGCGCCAGAAAGGACATCAAGCTCGGCGTCTGCGGCGAACACGGCGGAGACCCGGACTCGATTAGGTTCTTCAACGAGATCGGCCTCAACTACGTCAGCTGCTCGCCGCCGCGCGTTCCCGTCGCGAGGCTCGCGGCGGCGCAGGCCGCCCTCAAATAGACGGAATGAAAAATGCGGGAAGCCGTCTTCCCGTTCCGCAAAAAGCCGCCCTCAGGCGGCTTTTTTTTGCGCGCGGCGCGGAAGCGGGCTTTTGTGGCGGGAAGGAGGCGGAATTAATTTTAACTGTTAAATAAAATAACTTTAAATAGCGTTGTAAATTCCCGAAGATCCCGTTTGATGAAAAATAAAACGACGGTCCGCCGTAGACCGTCATAACCCGCATTCCATCAAGCCCATAAAACGTTTGCCCATATTGATTCTCGCCTCCTCCGCATTGTCCTCGCCGCTCGCGATCGCCGACACCCTCTACTACGAGGGCTGGGGGTATTGGAACACCCCATCCCACTGGTGGACGGACGCCTCCGGCACGCCTGCCGGCAGGATTCCCACCGCCGATACCGACGTGATTGTCTCCGGCGTCGAGCTCAAAAACGGGGACAGTCAAATAAACACGCAGGGAGTTGACGAAATAAAGAGCCTCACTTTTGACGGAACCCAGACTTTCGGCAACACGCAGAGCATATATTTCCAGGACGGGTTCAAAATAAGCGGAGATTTTTCTTTCAAACCTTCCGGCACGGGGAATATGCTTGGATTTGTAGGCGCGGATTGCGAATTTACCGTCGGCGGGAATTTCCGCATAGACTCGTCGAACGGCGCGAAATCGTGGATTGCGTTTTTCAACCAGACTTCCGGAGATTCCCGCGCGGCCAGAATCAACATACAAAACGGCTTGGATATAATCGGCGGGGCATGGCAGACGGCTGCCCTCACGCTCAACGCCAGGGAGACTTTTGTGACCGGAAAGGTGAGGCTTGCCAACGCCAATTCGGTTCTCAATCTCACCCGCGCTACGAGAACCGACGCCGTTTTTACGAATAACTTCACCTGCGACGGACTCGATGGCGCGGGGAAAATCACCATAGGCGCGACTTCCTATGGCGGCACGGGGACGCCCACCGTCATACAGAACATGATTTTCACCAACTTCACGGATTCGTCTTTCGACGGCGTTTCAAAAGGGCAATACAACGATCCCGCAGCAAACATAACGGACGCTTCGGAGCTCAACATTGAAATGAACGCCGCAAACTCCGGCGCGGTTCAAACGCTCAGGCTCAAACAGGGCGCGTACGCGACGGTTGCCGACAATATTTCGGTAAAGAACGGCTATCTCAACCTCTATGGCGACACTGCGTTCAAAACCCTCTCGATTTCCGGCGGCAGGTTCGGCGCGGCGGCTTCGGCGGATCCCGGGGCTACCGCTCCGGACATCGGTTCCGTGGCGTTCGAGAGCGGCGCGTGGTCGGGGGGCGCGATAGTTTTCGACATATCGACCTCCGACGCTTCGTTTGACAAAATATCCTTTTCCGGGACTTTCGACAAGGCGGATGGCGCGGACATTTCCCTGCAATTTGAATTTGACGCCGACGGAATGCGGGAGCTCATAGAAATGGGCGTATCCGCGTTTGAAGATTTAATTACCTACGCCGAGGGAAGCTCGATTGAGGGAACCGTGTTGCGCGGAGTTTCCAACGGGTTTTCCTACGAGGCGGTTTTTGGCGCCACCGGCATGGACGTGGCGTTCGCGCAGATTCCGGAGCCCGCGGCGTTTGCCGCGGCGTTCGGGGGCCTCGCGCTCGCGCTGGCTGTCCGAAGGGCGCGCAAATAGGGGCGGATTTCTCGCAAGCTGCCGCGGCAG
>CAJMOT010000073.1 GCA_905214995.1 uncultured bacterium
AGCAGATGAGGCGCGGGCCGCATTCGCGGAGTACGAGGTGCGCGCGCCGATATCCGGGGAGGTTGTGGAGTCGAACGTCGTCCCGGGGGAGGCCGTCGGCATGGAGGGCATCTGCGAGATCGCCGACACGAGCTCCATGTACGCAGAGGCCGAGGTGTACGTTTCGGACATTTCGCGCGTGTCGGTGGGGGACTCGGCGGAAATATTTTCGGACGCGCTCGAAGGCAAAAAGTTTCTCGGGAAGGTTGTTCAGATTTCCTCTTACGTGAAGTCCAACAGGCTTTTCAGCAGCGACCCGAGCGACTATTCCAATCTCAAGGTCGTAGTCGCCAAAATAAAGCTGGATTCCCCCGAGAGCTTCCGCAACCTGATAGGCTCGCAGGTGAGCGTCCGCATACTGGTTAAAAGGCAATAGCTTCGCGCGGAGTGCGGAAAAATCGCAAAGGCTTTTTTGAAAGGCTCGTGCCGCTGGGGATCCCCGTGGCGTGGCTGCAGCTTGCCGGCGACAGGAAGCGGTTTTTCGTGGCGCTGCTCGGCATAACGTTCGCGGTGGCGATGATGCTGTTTCAGATGGGGCTTAAAAACGCCCTCTACAAGCAGGTCGTAGGCCCGCTCGAGCTCCTCGACGGGCAGGTCGTCATAGTGGGCGCGAACTACGAGTACTTCGGGGTTGGAAAGGGCTTTCCGGAGGTGCGTCTTCACCAGTCGCGCGCCGTCGCGGAGGTCGAGTCCGCCGAGGGGATAAAGCTTGGGTGCATGTCCTTCAAGAGCGTGGACGACGGCAGGGAGCGCGACATATTCGTGATAGCCTTCGACCCGTCGAAAGAGGTGTTTTTGTCGGACGACATAAGGGGTGCTCAGGAGTTTTTGAAGCGCGACGGCGCCGTTTTGTTCGACAGCCTCTCGCGCTCGCAGTACGGCGACGTGGCGGGGAAGTTCGCGGCGGAGGGCTCGGCGCGCACGGAGATCGCGGGCAGGCGCGCGACCGTGAAGGGGCTCGTCAGGATCGGCGCGACTTTCGCCGCCGACGGAAACGTCCTCACGAGCCTGCGCACCTTTTCCGAAATGTGGCCGGAGCCCGGCGGAGTGTACAGCGTGGGGGTGTTGAAGCTCCGCGGCGGCGCGGATCCGGAGGATGTGGTCCGCAGGCTCGAAAAAATTCTGCCGCGCGACGTGAGCGCGATGACCAAAGAGCGCTTTATAGAAAACGAGAAAGACTATTGGGCGAAGCGCACGCCGATAGGCTTTGTGATAGGCGCGTCGATGGCGGTGGCCATATTCGTCGGGGCGGTCATCGTCTACCAGATTCTCTACACGGACGTCACCGACCACCTGTCCGAATACGCCACCCTGAAAGCTATAGGGTTTTCGGACTCGTTTTTCGTGTGGATAATAGTGCAGGAGTCCTTCATACTCTCCGTGATGGGGTTTGTGCCCGGCGCGGGGTTGGCGGAGGTTTTGTACATGCTCACCCGCAGCGTGGCGGGAATGCAGACCTATATGTCGGCGGCGAGCCTCGCGACGGTGTTCGGGCTCTCGCTTTCGATGTGCCTCGCGGCGGGCCTGCTCGCCACCCGCAAGCTGCGCAAGGCGAATCCGGCGGACATATTTTGATTAGCGCGCCGCCATTGGGGCGGCGTTTCAAAACGGCAAACGATGGACATAAAAAAACTTTTTCTGGACAATCCGGCGCGACGCAGGGTATACGCCGAAGGCAACGGCGTGAAAGTCGCCCTCGCCGAGATAGAGCTTTCCCCCACGCTTTGCGGAGGGGCGCGCAGGCCCAATCCGCCCGTGCGCGTCTACGACACCGCCGGCGCGTGGGCGGACGAAAGTTTCCACTTCGACACGTCCAGGGGCCTGCCCAAAATCCGCGAGAAGTGGCTGGAGGCGCGCGGCGACACGGAGGCGGCGGGCCGCCTTGCGGAGTCCGCAAAAAATCCGTTCGGGGGGCGCGCCATAAGGAGGGCAAAGCCCGGGTGCAGGCCCACGCAGATGCACTATGCGAAAAAGGGGATAATCACGCCGGAGATGGAGTATGTCGCCCTGCGCGAAAACCTCGCGCTCCACAACGGCGTGGAGGGCGCGATGTCGCCGGACGCCCCGCGCTCGAGCCTCAGAATTCAGCATGCCGGAACGTGGTTCGGCAAGGGGTTTGAGATAACCCCCGAATTCGTGCGCGGCGAAGTCGCGCGGGGCAGGGCGATAATACCCGCAAACGTCAACCACCCCGAGCTCGAGCCGATGGCGATAGGCAGGAATTTTCTGGTGAAGATCAACACCAATATCGGCAACAGCTCGATGGCGTCGTCCATACCGCAGGAAATAGAAAAAATGCTGTGGGCGATAAAATGGGGGTCGGACACCATGATGGACCTCTCGACGGGCGCCGACATCACCGACACCCGAGAGTGGCTCATACGCAACTGCCCGACGCCGCTCGGGACGGTTCCGCTCTACCAGGCGCTCGAAAAGGTCGGGGGCGTGGCGGAAGATCTCTCGTGGGAATCTTACCGCGACGTGCTCATAGAGCAGGCGGAGCAGGGTGTGGACTACTTCACAATCCACGCGGGGGTGCTGAGGGAATTTCTCCCCGCAGCCGCCGGAAGAATGGCGGGCATAGCCTCGCGCGGGGGTTCCATCATGGCGAAGTGGATGCTCGCCCACAAAAAGGAGAATTTCCTCTACGAGCGTTGGCGCGACATCTGCGAAATAATGGCTTCCTACGACGTTGCGTTTTCGATAGGCGACGGCCTGCGCCCGGGCGCGATAGCCGACGCCAACGATTCTGCCCAGCTCGGAGAGCTCAAAGTTCAGGGGGAGCTCGCGAAAATCGCGTGGGAGCACGACGTGCAGGTGATGTGCGAAGGCCCCGGGCATGTCCCGTTGCAGATGGTGGACGAAAATATGCGCTGCCAGCTCGACTGGTGCGCCGAGGCGCCGTTCTACACGCTCGGGCCGCTCGTCTCCGACATAGGCGCGGGCTACGACCACGTGACGGCGGCGTTGGGCGCGCTTCAAATAGGCGCGGGCGGAACCGCCATGCTCTGCTATGTGACGCCCAAAGAGCATCTCGGCCTCCCCGAGCGCGACGACGTCCGCGAGGGCGTGGTCGTATTCAAGCTCGCCGCGCACGCGGCCGACCTCGCCAAGGGGCACCCCGCCGCCCAGTACCGCGACAACGCCATGAGCCTCGCGCGCGCCGAATTCAGGTGGAACGACCAGATAAACCTCTCGCTCGACCCCGAGCGCGCGCGCGAGTTCCGCGCGAAGGGCGACCCCGAATTTTCGCGCGACAATTCCCGCCCGCACCACTGCTCCATGTGCGGCCCGAAGTTCTGTTCCATGCGCGCTTCCATTGAAATCCGCGAGGCTTTCGGCGAAAAATCCGAGGGAGGAAAATAGCCGTGGGAAGCGGGGGAAAAGGCGCGGAAAATTCGGCGGAGGGGCTTTTCATGCGCGGCTACAACTGCTCGCAGGCGGTGTTTGCCGCGCACGCGGGCGAGCTCGGAATGGACTTTGAGACGGCGTTGAAAGTCTCCGCGCCGCTCGGCGGCGGCGTCGGCAGGATGAGGGAGGTCTGCGGGGCTTTCAGCGCGTGCGCCATGCTCGACGGCCTCAAAAACTGCTCTTCCGACCCGTCCGCCGAGGAGAAGAAAAAGACTTACGAAAGAGTCCAGAGGCTCGCGGAAATTTTTAGGGAGGCCAACGGCTCCATAATCTGCCGCGAGCTCCTCAACCTGCAAAAGGACGCCCCCGTTTCCGCGGCGCCCGACGCGCGCGACGCAAAATATTACGCCATCCGCCCGTGCGCCAAGATAGTCGCCTCCGCCTCGGAAATAGTCCGAAAGCATATCCTGGGGCGGTAGGCCGAATTGCAGGCAGGCGGCCGCGCAAGCCGTTTGCGGCGGTCTTTGCGCCGCGGTTTAAAGTTTGCGCGCGCTCCGGGCGGCGCGAATTTTTCTCTCGGCGGAGCATTTAACCGGCGGATTTTTCCGAAGTGCGCCGCCGTTTTTTGTGGCGGAGAATCGGGAATTGTCGCGCGGAAAGGCGCCGGAACGAGGGGAGGTCGGTTTCGGAGCGGAAATTCGGGTTTGCCGCGGCGGAGGAAGTCGGGGTTTTTGAAGAAGAGGGTTCGCAAGCCGCGTATGCGCGGCGTTTGCCGCGGCGGAGGGAGGAGAAGCTTTTGGGAAATTGCAATATAATTCTATTATTAGAAAAGACTTGCAATATTCAATTACTGCGGTATGTTGCAAAATCAAATCACGCCATTTTTTAAAAATCTAAATATTTTGCAATGAAGCCGTTTGTTTTTGCGCTCTTTCTCGCCGCGCCTTTTTTCGCGTTTGCCGGCAGCGCACATAAAAGCATTTCCGCGCAAATAAGCGTTTTGGGCGAAAATATGCCCTCCGAGTTTGCCATAGGGCAGGCGATGGAGGCGGAATTTTATTTCGACGAGCAAGCCGAATCTTCCGTATTTTTAGGATACCAATATTCCAATCTGATAACCGATTTCAGCTTGTCCGTAGCAAGCCGGGATTCCATTTTGAATCCGCCGCCCCGTCTTCCTCGCTATCCTATAATCCGGCGGACGGCATGTTTTCCATGAATGTTGACGGAAAGGGCTTTGAATTCGCCGGAATGAGGCTTGTGAACATAAGCTTTGCGTTCGAGGGAGACGTCGCCGATGGCGGCAATCCGCTGGATTATTTCGCCTCCGCGCAACTGGACTATTTCGCGTTTTCGTTCTACGACCCCGCCGAAAGCCAAATGGTCTCGGGTTGCCTAATGGAAAATTCGTCGGGCGCGCCGATAAATTTCACAGTGGATTTTTCAATGGCGGGCGGAGATTTGGATTTTGCGGACATTTCGTCCATATCGAAATTTTTGTCCGGAATTGATATGGACGCAGAGCATTTTGTCTACGACGGAAACAAGCTCGTTTCGGACGGCGGCATGACATTTGTGAATAACGGAGGCTATTGGATGGTCTCCGTTCCGGAGCCCGCGGAATGCGCGCTGATGCTCGGCTTCGCGTGTTCCGCCGCGATACTTTTCGTGAGGGCGAAGCGCGCCGCGCGTTTCCCGTTCGGCGGGAGGCGGCGGTAGAAAACGGCTTTGCGCCGCGCGCCCGATGCGGAGGGATACGCCGAGCTGAGCGTTTGGAAATCCGCATTTCGGGCACATAGGGAGTCCCGCCGGTTAATCGGCGCTCGCCGCCTTAGAATGCGGCGGTTTTTGAAGCGCAAAAAGGCGCGGGAATTCGGTTTTCCCGGGCTTTTCATTGAAGCATATGTTTATTTTCCCCGCCTTTTGCGCGCGGCGAAGGCGAGCGTGGCAAGCCCGAGCGTGGCGGCGATTCCGGAGGGTTCGGGGACGAGGGAGAGATTTGCGGAAACTGTGGATATGCCGTTCAATTCCGATATTATGATTTTCCCGATAATTCCGTCTTGGAGTTTGACGGAAAAGTCGTCCGCGGAAACATTGCTGCCCTCCGTCGCGAACGATAGCAAATCCGCGCTCCATTCGTCGTCCCCGGAGCTTTCCAACCATCCTTGCAGGTCGTATGCGGAAACGTTTATTTCGACGGACAGTTCGGACGATTCCGAAGTCTTCGTCACGGCTCCGTTTATCTGTATGAAGTCTCCCAGCTCTTTTTCTTCCGCCAAATCGAAGACTATGGTTCCGCGGTAAAAAGACATGGAGTCGAATACGACTTTTCCCATTTCGGCATTTGAATACGTCCCCGCCGCGCTGAATACCGCCTTGTCCGCCCCGTTGTATCCGTTTAAAAACAGGCTTCCGCCCTTCATTCCGTCGCGCATGCCCATATCCAACCTGCCGTTGCCTATCTCCACTTCCCCGAGGGCGTCCGCGGAATCGGAGAACGCGTTGGCGTCTAACGTCCAGCCGCCGGTGTCGGCGAATCTCATTATTTGCCTTCCGCAGGCCGATTCGGCAAGCATTCTTATGTTCAGCTTGTTTGCGGCGGGCGTTCCGCCCGTCTCCCTGGTGAGGAGTCCGCCAATATATTCGCTTTCGCCGGAGTTTGTGAAAACCAACTCGGTCGTGTTCGCGCTCGAAGCGTCGCCGTTGAGGAGGATCATGCCGTTTTGCGCCACCCGCAATCCTCCGAGCGTCCGCGTGAACGTTCCGCTCGCGGTCGTCGAGACGCTGAGAATATTTTTGTCGCCCCGCGCGTTTTGGAGGGTTAAAACTCCGCCCACCGTAAAATTCGCCACGCCCAGTTCGCAATATACGGCGTTTAAAATGTGGCTTGAAGCGGAGGCGGATATTCGGTCTATCGTGAAGTCGCCGTCGAAATTGGCGCTTCCGCTTCCCCCAATCGAAAGGCGCGTCTCATACCAGCTCGTGGAGCTTCTGGTGTCCGTGTAGAGAAAATTTCCGCGCACTTTCAGGGTTGAACCGGGGTTTATGTAAAAAGTCAATATGGGATGGCTTGTGGCGGACTCGCGCATATTGAAGAAAAAGTCGCCGACGGACAAGGTTTGGTTCGCCGATATGCTCAACATGGTTTTGCCCCAAAATCCCGACGGCAGATACATATTGTACGTAAGGTCTCCCGCCGTGACGGACGAGGATACGGACGCGATGTCTCCCGCAGGGATGGTGTCGGCGTTGAAATTTATGGTAAGATTCGTTCCGCTGTCGATGGAGCCCGCATAAGCCGCGCCGTTTTCGAGATATGCGGATGGATCGGATATGTCCGCCGGAAATGCGGAGGACGACGAGAGCGGCATTTCTATATCGGCGGCATGCGCAGCCGAAACCGCGCAGGCGAAAGCGAATGCGGATAGGGGGAGGAATTTGATGCAATGGTCCATTTTTTTATCCGAGGTTGAATTTTGAATTTCGGTATAATGCTGCATAAAAGATGGGTGAAATATGTCAATATTTTTGTGAAAAAAATACTCTTTCAATATTTTCCATCTCACTCCGATTTATCGCCCAATTCCCGCTCTTCTCCGCCCATAGCCCGATTTTGTCCAAGCGGAACCATGCGCGATTTTTCTCCGCCGCTCCGCATCGCTCTTGGCCGATTATCACCAGAGGGACGGGCGGAACGCCCTCCGCAAACAAGCTGAGCATAGGAATGCTTGCCGAATCGGACGGCGGACGCCAAATTCGCCTTGCGGAGCGTTTTTTTCTTTGGGTTCCCGCGCGCAGAACGCCTCTCTGCCGCCCTGCGGAATTTGCGGGGGTTTGGGGGAAAGAAAGGAAAACGAAAAAGCCCCGCGCCGGCGGGAACGGGGCAGATTCAGATCCAAATTCGCGCAAAAAATCCCGGGAACGCCGGCGTATTACGCGTAAAACTTGCGTATGAATTGCGCGTTGTGGCGTATTGTGTCGATCTCCTCGCCGTCCTTTTTTCTGTCGAATCCGTGCAGCTCGAATACCAGCCACCCCTCGTAGCCTATGGCTTCAATCGTCCTCAAACATTCGTCCATATTGCGCGGAAGCCCGGAATTGGAGTCCAGCTTGTGCTTGGAGTCTTTCAAATGGATTTGCCCGATGCGGCCTTTGAGCGCTTTCAGGCAGTCGAGGGTGTCGTGCCCGTAGTATTGGAAATTGAATATGTCGAAGTAGACGTTTACCCAGTCGCTGCCGACGGCTTCGATTATCCGCAGATTGTCCTTCGCCGATACGGAGTTTTCCATCGAAATCATCACGCCCTTCTTTTGCGCGTAGGCCGCCGCCTCTTTCAAGCGCGCGACGAGCGGGGCGAAGAATTTTTCGTTCATCGTCTTGTCGGGGTTCTGCATGTTGGCGGGCCCGTAGAAAGGCAGGAGCACGCAGTTTGCCCCGAGCTCCGCGGCGGCGTCTATGGCCTTGCATGTGAATTCCACCGCGCCGTCCGCGCTGTAAAACGGGTTGGCGTTCATGCACGTCGGCGAAGTCGAGGCTATCTTCATGCCGGTTTTCGCCATAGCCTTTTTGTATTCGGCGATCTGCGCTTTCGTGAAAAATTCGCCCTCGGGCTTGGCCGCCGCCGAAGAGACTTGGACGCCGTCGAGCCCCGCAAGCTTGGCGGTCTCGAGCGCTCCGGGGTTGCCCACGCCCCCGAGCGTCCAGTCGCAGACGCCGAGCGGATAGGTTTTCTTTTTGCCGCAGGAGCAGAGGAAATTGAGCGACAGCGCGCCGGCGCAGCCGGCGAGCGCGGCGCGCCCCAAAAATTGCCTTCTCGAAATGTCTTGCATAATTTTTCCCTTTTCTTGAAGCGAGGATAGCCCGAGGGTTGCCGTTGTCAACCCGCCGCGCGCGTGAATCGGGCGCAAAGTCAAAATAGTGAAAATTTTTACGATTTTGAGAGCAGGTATATCCTGTCGTTGGGGCGCATTTTCGACGGCGCCTTTATCGAGGCCGTCTGCCCCTTGCGCACTTCTGCGGCGTCCGCGCCGCCGATTTGCGCGCTTTCGAGCTCAAATTCGACGTATCCGGTAGCGTTGCCCTCAACGCACAGCGTGTCTCCGATTTTCGCGGAGTTGTCGTCCACTATTATTTCGGCTACTCCCGCGCGCGAAAAATAGTTGCGCACGCGGCCGAGAATCAGCTTTTTCACTGTCGCGCGGTTGCCGGCGGAAGTCCAGTCTCCCGCGGGCTTGCCCATGTAGAAACCGTCCGAGAAGCCGCGGTTGAAATTTCGCGCCAGCCGCTCCATTTGCGATTTTTTCAGCTCCGCGAATTTTTCGGAAAATCCGCTTTCGCCGCGTCGCTCGAACCAGAAGTCCCGCGCGGCGCGGTATGCGCCCACGGCCGCCGAGACGTACTGCGCGTTGCGGTTGCGCCCCTCGATTTTCAGGGCGTCGGCGCCGGCCTCGAATAGCTTTTCTATAAAAGGGAGAGTGCAGAGGTCTTTTGGGCTCATCACGAACCCTTCGCCCACAGCGAATTCCGCGCCGTTTTCGCGCTTTTCCCTTACGGAGTATTCGCGGCGGCACGGCTGGAGGCATTCGCCCCTGTTGGCGCTCTTGCCGTAGGCGTATTGGGACATGAAGCACCTGCCGCTTATGGATACGCACATCGCGCCGTGGGCGAACGCTTCGATTTCGATTTTCGCGGCGTTTTCGGCGCCGATTTTTTCGGCGGCAAGCCTTTTTATGGATGCGATGTCTTCGAGCGCGCATTCGCGGGCGAGGACGAACCTACGTATCCCGAACCTCCTGAAATAGGCGCACACCCCGTCGGAGTTTGCGACCCCCGCCTGCGTCGACAAAAACACTTCCAATTCCGCGCAGAGCGCGCGCTCTATCGCGGCGAAGTCCCACGCGATTACCGCGTCCACCCCGGCGTCCCTTGCGGCGCGGACGTGGAGGTCGAGCGTCGCGGCTTCGGAGTCGAAGTATATGTTGTTTAGCGCAAGGTACGCTTTGGCTCCGCGCTTGTGGCATTCGTCCGCTATCCGAGGGAGGTCCGAAACGTCGAAATTTCGCGCACTAGCCCTCATGTTGCTGCCTTTTATGCCGAAGTACGCGGCGTCCGCGCCGCTTTGCAGGGCGGCGCTTAGGCACACGAAGTCCCCGGCGGGCGCCATTATTTCCGGACGCCGGACGGGGGAGGGAAAGCGGGCGTTGCGTTCCATATCCGCGCAATTCTTTCTTTCGGGGGCGGGCGGGCAACAAAAAAGAGCTCCCGATTCTTAATGCTTGAAGGCGGGCGCCGGTTTGATGTAAAAAATTTTCTCTTTTTAAAACGCGCAATGCCGCCGGAAATGAAACAGACGCAGCGTGTCGAGCAGGGGCTCGCGCTCACGCCGCAACTGAAAAAGAGCCTCGAGATTCTCCAGGCTTCCGCGCTCGATTTGGCGGGGGAAGTCTCCGCCCAGCTGCGCACCAATCCGCTGCTCGAGGACGTCTCCGCCGAGGACTTTTCCGACCGCCCGCAGTCGGTTGGCGAGCCGGGCGACGGGGAGTTTTCGGACTTCGACGACGGGTACGGAGAGTCCGCGGGTTCCGACGCCGCCAAGGAGTCCGCCGCGCGGCGCGACTTTGCGCTCAACTCGATTCCCGACAAAATTTCCCTGCGGGAGCACCTTCTCAACGAGGCGAATCTCGACGCCCCGAGCGAAGGCGCGGCTAAGGCGTTCGCGTTTTTCGCGGGCGAGCTCGACGACAGGGGGTTTTTGCCGCGCGAGGCCGCGGCGCGCGCGGAAGAGATCGGATTTTCCAAAGAGGACGCGGAGGCGGCGATGAAGCTTCTGCGCGAAAGCGACCCTCCCGGAATCGGCGCCTTCGACATGCGCGACTCCCTCATGCTGCAGCTCGAGCGCAAGGGAATGGGCGGCAGCCTCGCCCACAGGATTCTCGAAAGCCGCTACGATCTGCTGATGAAGCGCAAAGTCTCGGAAATCGCGCGCCTTGAAAACTCCGGCGAGGCGGAAGTGGAGGCCGCCATAGGCGAAATCGCCAAGCTGAGCACGTCTCCGGCGCACGAGTTCGCGCGCGACGACGACAGGTTTGTCTACGCGGACGTGGCGTACAAAAAAACGCCCGAGGGCGCGTGGACGGCGGAGCTGACGAACGAATACGTCCCGAAGCTGCGCATAAACCAGGAATACCGCAAAATGGCCTCCGACGCCGCCGTCACGAGGGACGAGGCGGCGTACATCTCGTCAAAAATCCGCGAGGGCAAATTTATAATAGAAGCGATAGATCGCCGCCAGAAGACTCTGCTTAAAATCGCGCTGGCGATTCTCGAGCTGCAGCCGGAGTTTTTCGAGCGCGGGTTGGGCGCGCTCAAGCCCATGACAATGCAGGATGTGGCGGATCTGGTGGGCGTCCACCCGACGACCGTCGGGCGCGCGGTCTCGGAAAAATACGCCGACACCCCGTTCGGGATACTGCCGCTCAAAAGATTTTTCGGTGCGGGCTACGATTCGGGCTCCGGCGGGGGGGTAGCCAGCTCGTCCGTTAAGGAGCGCATACGCGCGATAGTGGGCGGAGAGTCTCCCCGCGCGCCGCTGAGCGATTCTAAGATAGCGGAAATCCTCTTGTCGGAGGGGGTGGACATCGCCCGCAGGACGGTCGCCAAATACCGCGAGGAGCTCGGCATCGCCCCGAAGAATTTGAGAAGGAGATTTTGAATGCTTCGGGATTTTGAAAGTTTTGCCGTCGCCGACGCGTCGGGCTCGAGCGTGAAAATCGCCCTCGTGCGGGGCGGAAAGGCGGTTGTCGAGGCGTCGCGGCCCAATATGGCGATGGAGGGCTTCGTGTCGGCGCTCGCCGAGGCATGCGGTTCGGGTTTGGGCGAAGTCGGGGCGTTCGCGCTCTGCGTCGGTCCGGGCTCCATGCTCTCGACGCGCGTGGCAAGCTGCGCGCTCTCGACCGTCGCGGCGCTTACGGGCGCGAAGCTGTTTTCGTG
>CAJMOT010000074.1 GCA_905214995.1 uncultured bacterium
CCGCCACTATCCCGCCTTTGGAGTCCTTTATGGTGAGGGCGGGGAATCCGCCGCGGTAGCACGGGGCGACGCCGAGGTTTGCCCATTTGAATTTTACCGGAAATTTTTCGCCGATTTCGACCGCCGCCGGAAATTTTATCTCGGCGGGAAACAGCCTGTACCCGAGGCGCATGTTTATCTTTTCTACGAACTCTTTATTCTCTTTGTAGAAGCGGTCGGGCCACCAGTGCGCAGACATGTAGCTTGCGTGGTACTCGACGGACATTCCCGGAAGCCATTCGAGGGTGTCGGAGGGCTCCAAATGGTAGCCGTAATTGCCCGTCCTGCCCGAGTAAAAGTAGGCGCACCAGCCCATGTCGGGGTTTATCAGCGCCTTTCGGTTGTCCTCCGGACGAAAGATTTCGATGCGCCCGAACCCGCGAGGTCGGCTGCGGAAAATAGCGATGCGGCGGCTAAAACGGCATAATTTTTCATATCGGCATGATGGCGCAAAAGTTCCGAGATGTCAATTTCTCCGTTTTGGCGTTCGCATCTTGCAAGTTAGCGCGGGCAAAAAAAATCCCCCGCGCGCGGGGGATTTTTTCGGACGGCATAGTCAAAGTTTAGCGGCGGCGCCCGCGCAGGACGGACAGGATGACTGCCGCCAAACCGAAGAGCGCCGCCGCCTGCGCGGGTTCGGGAATCGTGCCTATTAGCGATATGTTCAGCCCGTGCGCCGTCGAGAGGATTTCGTATTCAAGGCCCGAGATTTCGACACCGTTATAGACGAATTCGGCTTCGTATTTCGATACGTCCCCGAACGATCCGGAGTCGGAAACAAGCAGAGAAAATTCGTCGCCCTCAAACGTCGTGTCGGGCGCGAAATCCGACAAATCCACCTCAAAAACATATCTTGCATCGTCTCCGCCGACTTGGGCTATGCCGCTTTCCGATACGAGCGCGCCCCTGTTTATCTCTATTTTTATCTTGCCGCCCGCCCAGTCTATCCCGCGCGCGTAGAGCGTCCCGCCGTCGCCTTCGGAGTCCATTGCGGCGACGGCGAGCGCCCCTCCCTCTATGCGTATGCGCGAGAGCTGCGCGGTTTCTTGCGTAGAAATCGCAAGAGTTCCGCCCTTTATGACGGTTCCGACGGAATCCGGATCGTTTCTATTCCACACGCTTTGCGAATTGTTCGAAATCTGGCGGATAGTTTGCGTGGCGTCCGCCGCCCCGTCCATTACCACGGTTATTTTCGACAATTTGACGCTTGCCGCCCAGTCGTCCATCAGTATGCCCTTGAACGAGGCGTCGGAGGAGTTGGAGAACACGAGAGTCGTCTGCCCTTCGGCGTTGTCGGCGAAATTGTTTCGGACAATACCCGTTCCGTCGATTCCGCCCACTCGCACGACGGCGGATTTCGACTGGCTGTACGCCGACTGGTTGTTTATGTACCAGATGGCCGTGTTCTGGTCGTTGGGGTTGGAGGGAAGCGCGCCGTTGAGGGTCATGCGCCCGACGTCCGCCGACAGGAAATTGTCCGACGCGCTATTGTAGCGGTACGCCTCCGCGCCGTTGCGGAAAGACATGCTGAAAATGGTCGAAGCCGAGGTAGGCTCGGCGGAGTTCGCCCCTATTGAGGCGGAGCCGATTTCCACCTGTTGGAAGCGGTTCAAAGAGTAATTGCGCGCCGATCCGTCTCCGGAGGAATACATAGTCATCTTGTCGGCGGCGAGCGACGGAGAGGCGTCCTCCGACGGGCCGTTGAGGGTCATTGAGGTTTTGAAAACGAATTCGCCGACGCGCGGCTGGTTGTCGTCCGAAAAATATTTGACCGCAATCTGGCTTGCCGCCCCGGGATTTGCTTCCGAGTCGAAAATGAATACGTTTCCAGCCATCCACGAATAGTCGTTTCTTACCGCGCCGGCGGAGGGGCTCCACGATTGGGGGTCGTCGAGCGAATAGTAGGTTTCCGTTCCCACATAGCCGTATTCGGTTGCGGAGAGCGCGGAGAAAGCGAAAATGAGGCTTGCAAGCGGCGTCAGGCGGGCGGCGAATTTAGTATGCATAAGGCAGTTGCAACGAATTGTTAAAACTGTGTTTTTTTACCAAAATGTCGAAAAATAGTCAAGAAGGTTTTGCGTATGCGCAGGTTATGTTGCGGTTTGCCCGCGCGAAAGAGCAGATAAATGGACGGAAAGATTGCGCGCCGCCCCATTCCCGCAGGGTTGCCGCGGGGAATTTGCCCGCTGGCGGGCGCGTTTTCGCGCGGGCATTGCGAGGAAGGTATGCGGGAGGTTTTTGTGGCGGATGAGAGAAAGCGTTTCATTGCCGCTCAAAAGGAGCGCGGCGGCAATCCAAATTCTTGCGCGGCGAAATCTGGATTTATATATAGATATGCAACCTGTCCGCTTCGCGAAACCCGCGCGGCCTGCCGCCCAATCGCCTATCCGATTGCGCCGCGGCGGGAGCAGGCGTATGCTGCGGATTTTGCCGCGCGCCTCGCCGCGCCCTTTGCATTCTCGCCGTCGAGAATCGCCGAGACGAACCCTGCGGTGAATGCGTCGCCCGCGCCGACGGTGTCTACGACTTCTACCGGCTCCGGCAGCCCCCTTGCGGGCTCCTCTCCCCGGGCGAACACGATATGCCCTTCTGCGCCGAGCGTGCACGCGAGGAATTTCAGCGAAAATTCTTCCGCGATTTCCTCCGCCATATCCCGAAGCTCCGCGCATTTGCGGGAGAAGAGGAGCCCGTGGACGATAGGGAGCTCCGAGTCGTTGAGCTTGAGCATGTCCGCGCATTCGAGGGATTCGGCGAGGATTTTTGCGTCAAAATAATTCTGGCGCAGGTTGGCGTCAAACACTTTCAGGCAGGAAGGTTTGAGGGTTTTCAGAAGCGCGAAAAGGGTTTTTCTCGAAGTCTCCGAACGCTGGGCGAGCGTGCCGAAGCAGAAAGCGCCGCAGCCGGCCGCGATTTCCGCGGCGGCCTCCGAAAGCCCGATTTCGTCCCACGCGGCGGGGCGGCGTATGTCGTAGGCGGGCAGTCCGTCGGGGCCTTCGGATACGTCAACAACCCCGGTGGGAATACCCGGAAGGACGGCGACGGCGCGAGCGTCTACGCGGATTTCGGCGATTTTCGCAAGCGCGGCCCCGCCGAGCTCGTCGCCGCCGACCGCGCTTATTATCGCGCAATCGCATCCGAATTTGGCGCAGAAATACGCGAAGTTAAGCGGCGCCCCTCCGAGGGTTTTTGAATCCCCGAAGCGGTCCCAGACGATTTCCCCGAACGAGGCGATTTTATTTTTCACGCGGATCCTTTCCGACGCCGGCTTTTGCGCGCTTTTTTTCGCGCTCGTCGATTATCACGGAAATTATGTAGACCGCCACCCCTACGGTGATGCCGCAGTCGGCGACGTTGAAGGCGGGCCACCTGTATTCGACAATCGGCAGGTGGACGTCTATGAAGTCTATCACGTGCCCGTAGCAGATTCTGTCGAAGAGGTTGCCGACGACTCCTCCCGCGAATATCCCGAGGGCGAGCTGCCCGCATCTGGTGTCGAAGCCGAGTTGGTTTCTGAAAATCCAGACGGCGGCGAGCGCGAGCAGGGCTATTGAAGACAGCAGGTAGGTCCGCCCCGAGAGAATCCCCCACGCGGCGCCCTCGTTTGTGATGTGCACTATGTAGAGAAAGCCGTCTATCACCGGGATCGGCGAGCTGCCGGAGCCGAAGTGGTAGGTGGGGTTGCCGCGCTCCCACGGAATATTGGCGACGACGGCGAGCTTTGTGAGCTGGTCGAGCGCGAACACGCCGAACGCCGCGGCGAAAAACGCGGCGGAAGACGCCTTTTTTGTGCCGGTTTGTTCCAATGCGGTTCGGAATCAGGAGGGCATGTCCTCGTCTTCGGCGGAGTCCGAAGCGTCGATGTCGTATATGGAACGCTGCACCGACTTTATCTTTTTGCTTTCGGCCTCCTTTATCTCCTGGCCGCGCTTGGTGCACCTCGTGAACGGTATGGCTTCGAGCCTCGATTCGGGAATGGGCTCGCCGGTCACTTCGCATATTCCGTATGTGCCGTTTCTGATGCGCTCTATCGCCGCGTCGATTTCGGCTATGATCTCCTTTTCATTGGAGAGCAGGTTGTACGCCATGTCGCGCTCAAAGCTCTCGCTCCCCGCGTCGGCGAGGTGCTGTCCGTAAGAGGACAGGTCGCCGGAGTCTTCCTTGGCGGAGCGTTTGAGGACTTCCTCCGATATGCTCTCCGCGCCGCGCGAGTGGCGTTTGCGCAGATCGACGAGCATATTGTAGTACTTTTTCCACTTGCGCGGGATTTCCCTTTCCCTGTGCTTTTCGAGCGACGGGGTTTCGACGGGGTTGAAGCCGAGAATGTCGAATATGCTTGCGGCGGCGACGGGGTTTTTCGGCGACGACGTCGCCTTGAACGGAACGGGGGCGGCTGGGCCTTTCGCAGACGCGGCCTTTTCGTCCGCGCTTTTGGAGGCGGCCTTCGCCTGCTGCTGCCCCGAGCCGGAAGCGCGCATTTCGAGGTACGCGTCGAGGTCTTCGAGGGTGAAGGCGATTGAGTCGGACGCGCGTACGCGGACCTTTTTTTGCGGTTTGGGAATTTCCGGAGTTTCGGAAATCTTCGCCGCGCGCTCGGCGGGCTTGGGCGATATTTTTATCGAGATTTTGCCGCCATTTTTCGCGCCCTTCGCCGCTTTCGCTGGCTTCTTTTTTGGAGCGGATTTGAGCGGGGCTTGGATGGAGGGCTTTTTCGCCGAGGAACCCTCCGGTTTTTTTGCGGGGGCGGATTTCAGCGACGCCTTGAAAACCGCCTGCCTTGCGCCGGCCGCGGGTTTCTTTTGCGCGGAGGCCTTTTGTCCGGACGCTGCGGATTTTTTCGCCGCCGCTTTTTTCAAGGAGCCCGAAACGGCCGCCGCTCCCTTGGCGCGCTCGGGTTTTGCGGCGGGCTTGGGGGCGGACTTTTTGTTCGTCTTTTTTGCGGCTTGTTTTTTCGTCATATGCTTTGCGACATTGCTTTTTTGCACCGCGGGCAGATTCCGTCCCCGGGGAGGTCCGGCAGAACCCTCCAACACCTGGAGCATCTGCGCCCTTCGGCTTTCGCGGCGCGGACTCTCGGGGTTTCAAAGTCGCCCTCCGAAACTTTCACGGAGGAGACTATGAATATCTCCGGCAGATTGGCGGAAAATTCGCGCAGGGCTTTCGCCTCGGGCGAGCCCGCGCCGGCTTCGATTTCTATTTCGGCCTCGAGGCTCTTGCCTATTTCCTTGCCCTGGCGCAGCTTTTCTAGCTCCTCATTGGCCTTTTCTCGCAGTGCGAGGATTTTCTCCACGCCCGCGCAGGCTTCTTCGTCCAGGTATTCTTCGCCGATTTTCGGCCAGTCTTGCAGGTGCACGGAATTTTCGGAAAATTCCGCGCCGTTTTTAAACGAGAACGCCTCGTCCGCGGTGAAGGTGAGAATCGGGGCCGCCGCTTTTATGAGGGCGTCGCTTATGATGTCTATGGCAGTCTGCGACGAGCGGCGCTCGGGGGAGTTTGCGGCATAGGTGTAGAGCCTGTCTTTCAGAATGTCGTGGTACACGCGCGACAGCGTCACGCCGCAGAAGTTGTCGAGCAGCTTGTAGACTTTGTGGAATTCGTAGGCGTCGTAGGCCTTTTCCGCCTCTTCAAGGAATTTGGCGGCCTTGAATATCGCCCACTTGTCGAGCGCGTCGAGCTTTTCGGGCGGGACGGCGTCGCTGGCGCGGTCGAAGTCGTAGAGGTTCCCGAGCTGGTACATTATGGTGTTGCGCACGCCGCGGTAGGCGTTGGCGATGTGCGAGAGTATGTCTTCGGAAATCGGAATGTCGTTCTGGTAGTCCACCGAGCTTATCCAGAGGCGCACGATGTCCGCGCCCCATTTCCCGACGTACATGTCGGAGGTCTGCGGCTTGCCGTCGCTGGACTTTGAAATCTTCTTGCGGTCCTGCCCCACGACGAACCCGTGCGTTATCACTTTTTTGTACGGAGCCTCTCCGCGCGCGGCCACCGCCGTCCAGAGGGAGCTCTGGAACCAGCCCCTGTGTTGGTCGGAGCCTTCCAGATAGAGGTCGGCGGGCCAGCTGAGGTCGGGGTTGCGCATGAGGGTCGCGATGTGGCTCGTGCCGGAGTCTATCCAGACGTCGAGGGTGTCGGAGCTCTTGCGGAGCTTGTCGGGCGACGGCCAGTTCGGGGGCAGGGGCGCGCCGTCGAGAATTTCGGCGGCTGATAGGCTGTACCACATGTTGGTTCCGAGCGTCTCCACTTTGCCGGCGACGAATTTGACAACTCCGGCGTCGAGGTAGGCCGCGCCGTCCTCGCCGTAGAAGGCGGGAATGGGCACGCCCCATGAGCGCTGCCTTGAAATGCACCAGTCGGGGCGCGACTCCACTGCGCCCCTGATCCGGTTCTCTCCGCGCGCGGGCAGCCATTCGACTTTCGATATGGCGTCCAGAGCCTCTTTGCGCAGGCCGTCCTTGTCGAGCGACACGAACCACTGGTCCATCGCCCTGAATATCACGGGCGTCTTGGAGCGCCAGCAGTGCGGGTACTGGTGGACGATCTCCGCCGATTTCAGCAGCGAGCCGTTGGAGGATATTATCCCGAGAACCTTTTCGTTTGCCTGGCTCTTGCCCGAGGAATTTTCAAGGACGCTCAGGCCGACGAGTTCGGCGGGCACCCGTCCGTCGTCGGCGTATTTGCCGTCGTCGTCGATGGGGGAATAGATTTCGAGGCCGTTGTCGAGCCCGACCTGATAGTCTTCGAGCCCGTGGCCGGGCGCGATGTGCACGACGCCCGTGCCGGAGTCGGTCGTCACGTAGCGCGCGCAGAACACTTTGCTCTTGCGGCTTATGAAAGGGTGATAGGCGGCGATCCCCTCAATGTCGGAGCCCTTGCCGAGCGGCGAGACTTTCGCGCCGTCGAGATCGCAGTCTTTTATGAAAGAGTCCGCGAGCGGCAGGGCGACTATGAATGTTCTGCCGCCCGCCGAAACCGCGCAGTATTCCACGTCGGGGTTTACCGCCATCGCGAGGTTGGAGGGCAGAGTCCACGGGGTCGTCGTCCATATGACGATTTCCGCGCCCGAAAGCCCGAGGCGTTTGTTTGATTCTTCGTCGAGCTTGAAAGCCACCCATATCGAGGTGCTGACGTGTTCGGCGTACTCGATTTCCGCCTCCGCCAGAGCCGTCGCGCAGGGGATCGACCAGTAAACGGGCTTCTTGCTGCGGTAGACGAGGCCCCTTTCGACGAACGCCGCGAACGTCCGCAGAATGTCGGCTTCGTATGCGGGATTTTTTGTCTTGTATTCGTTTTCCCAATCGGCGAGCACGCCGAGGCGCTCGAACTGCGCGCGCTGCCTCTCTATGAAGGACTCCGAAAATTTCGCGCACTCCTCGCGCAGCTGGGGTATGTCGAGCTCCCTCTTGTCTTTGCGCAGCTGCTTCACGACCTTGTGCTCGATCGGCAGCCCGTGACAGTCCCAACCCGGGACGTAGGGGGTCGCGAAGCCCCTCATCGTCTTGTAGCGCAGTATGGCGTCTTTCAGAATCTTGTTGAGCGCCGTTCCGATGTGCACGTCGCCGTTGGTGAACGGCGGGCCGTCGTGCAGGACGAATTTCGGGGCGCCCGCGCGCGCCTTTTGAATTTTTTTGTACAGTCCGGTTTTCTTCCAGTGCTCTATGCGCGCGGGCTCGCGCCTCACGAGGTCGCCGCGCATGGGGAATTTTGTGTTGGGAAGGTTTAGGGAACTCTTGAAGTCTGCTTCCGGCATTTTTCAGTGTGTGTGATTTGCGCGCCGCGCTGCGCGCGCGACGCCGTTAAACGGCATTGGGTTGCGGTCAGAACGGGAACATGTGAAAGCCGCCGTCCTCGGATTCCTTTTCGGAGATGCGCTCTTCGGTCTTGCGCTCGACTTCCGCCGCCCTCTCTTTGGAATCCCTCGCCTCCGGGACCTCGATTTCGGCGGAGGCCGCGGCGAGCTTGGCGGAGCGCAGGCGTTTTTTCAGGGCGCGGTTTTCCGCGCGTATTTTGGAGATTATCTCGGCGTCGAACTTCGCCTGCTCCGAAATTTTGGCTTTGAGCTGCGCCACCTGCTCTTCGAGGGCTTTTACGCGCTCTTTGAGCGCGGCTGCGGATTCCGAACCTTCCGCGGCGAACGCGCCCGAACCCAAAGCGGACAGCGCGGCCAACATCGCTATTGTCGAGGCAAATTTTTTCATGGCGCAAAAATCAAACAGAAGACGGAGCGGTTTGCAACTTTTTATTGAATTGCCTTTTCGGAGGCAATCCTCCAATATCGGGCGAGTATGAAAAAATTGACCCTCATAATCGCAATCGCGGCCGTTGCCCTGTTTCTCGGCGGCTGCTCCACCACAAACGAAAGCGGCGTTGAAATCAGCAAGGGCTGGTTTGCCATGGCTCAATAGTTTTGGCGCGTAGCTGCGTCGGAAACGCCGTGAAACCGCTCGCGGCCGAATGTGCCGTGCAGGGATTTTTGGGAATAGCGCAGGAAACCCCGTTGCGCGGGCGGTGGGCGCAAGCGGCTCGCCATTTTCAGCGGGCGCGGCGGTTTTGTCCGTCCGCGCCCGCATTTCGCCGTGAATTCCGAAGGTTTTTTCTTCATAAGCGCGTTTGCATTTATGTGAAATCAGATTTCCGGAGGGCGCCAGTCCTTTCGCGGGGATGGGCATGTCGGGAAATTCCGGGGGATTGGACCGATTCCGCAATCGCGGCCGCAAACGGCGCGGAACGCGGAAAAAAGGCGAATGCGATAAGGGGAGGTTCGCGGTTGCGACTGCGCGATCGTGCAGGGCGACATTTCGCGGAGAGGGCAGAAACCCCGAGGGCCGTTATAATACCGTGGGTTTTAGAATCGTAAGAGGGCCGATATAAATCTCCGCAATTTCGACTCCCGCCGCGCATTTCGGATTGCGGGCGCAAAAAAATGCGGGGAAGTTTTCCCTCCCGAGCCGTCTGACAGGTTCCGCGGCGTCTCCGCGCAATATGGCGCATGCGCCAAACGAAACGAAATTCTCGTTTCCTCGCGCCGTATGCCGCATTTTGCCCCGAGAGATCTCAAACCTGCGGATGCGCTCCGCAAGATTTCTGCGGGACGCAGACCCGCGCCAAAAAAGGAAAGGTGCGCCCAGCGAAAGGCGCACCCGTTTTTAGCTTCTGTTTTATGTGAGAAATTTCAGAACTTCGGGTGGCAGATGATAGTGTCGCCCGCCGCGACGACGGCGTCTTCCCCCTCGCTCCAGACTGAATCGTTCACGAGGACTTTGAAAGTGACGTTTCCCTTCGGAACGGACTGTTCCCAGAGCCATTCGTCTTCGCCGACGCATTGCATCGGGACGCCGGCGTTCCAGTCGAGGCCGCCGCCGAGTCCGCGAATAAACAGCTGGTTTCCCCAGCCGGCGTCATACTTGGCGATGACCCTCGTAAGCTTTCTTCCGGACGGAGATTTGCAAGCTCCGCCGGATTTGCACGCGCAATCCTGAGCTTTCGCCGCCGCTTTTTGGGAAACCGGAGCTTTCTTGGCAACGGTCTTGGTTGTTGCTTTTTTAGCTGTCTTTTTTGTGGCAGACATTTGGGTTCTCCTTTCCAGATAAAGAAATTTATTAGATCTCTTTAATTCTTATGCGTATTATCTTCCGACGGCGCAAAACAAATCAAGCATTAAATTTTTTTATTTCGGAGGCGCGATCGGCCTTTAAAGTTTGCGCCATTTATATCGGATTAAACGCGAAAATCTTTAAATTGTTTCATGCGGCGTATGAAATTCGCGGGGGAGTGGGAGGGCTAATGGGCGATTTTGCGCGGGCGGTTTGGAAGTGGAGGAGGGGGGGCTTTCGGAAATCGGGAAAGGCGCGAAATTGAATTGGAAGAAGGAGATGATTCTGTAAAAAAAAATAGATTGACATAGTTAAGGCTCTTATATATGCCAATTAAAAAATTAATTCCAATCCGCTTTCTATGAAAAAGATATTCCAATCGTTTTCGCTGTTCGTCGTTTTCCATATTTCCGCATATGCGGCGGCGCAGGAAAACACATATTATATATGGGCGGGAGCCACTGCCGTATACGGGGAAGCCAATCCTCTCAATTCGGAAAGTTGGAGCGTTTCGGACACTGAATACGCAGCGCCTCCGGAAGGGACCGACATGAATTCGCCCGACGCCAACTGGGTGTTCGACTACGGGGCGTATCTGCCCGTTTCCGGAAGGCAGGACAACATCTATTACAGGATCGGAACTTCAATGTTCCAGGTGAACTCCATTTCGATAATAAACCACGACGCCGCGGACACCGGATATTGGGCGAGCGACGGCTTTCACGAGACGGGGGGTTCCACGGGAATAAAGCTCGTTTCAAGCGTTTCAAATCCATACTGGAACATCGGCGCATTCACGTATACCGGCGCGGCCGGTTCTTGGGACAGGGGAGTCCAGCTTGCCTCGGCGAATACCGACGCGGCGCAGGCGGAAGTCGCCGTGGGCGAGATGAACATAGGCTATGGGGAAAATACGACAAGTTTCAACATAGGCTCCGACGCCGCCGGAACGGTCTACGCCACGATAGACGAGGGCGACACGCACGCGGGGGACGCCGTTAGACTCTCGGATTCCTCCGGCCCGAAACGCCTTACCGTTACGGGAGATTTCAACATACACGGCAACGCCACCGTGAATATGAACGTTTGGGACAACGCCGCTGACGCCGTCCATTCCGAGAGCGTCCCCGACGTCGCAATCGACGGAATCGTAAACATGACGCGAAATTCGTCGGGCAAAAGCCCCACCTGGAACCTGTTAAGCAGGAGTTCCACCGTAACTTGGGCAAACGGCGATCCGGCGGTGCCGGCTACCGACACATATATAAGAATCGGCGGCTTGCGGGGAGAGGGAACGGTGTCAAACAACTCGCGGACGCTTGAAGCGAGCGCGGTAAAGCTGATATTCGCCAACGAGACCGACTGCGAATTTTCGGGCGCATTCACCGAAAACCGCTCTGACGCCGTAAAAACCGTCATGAGCGTAAAGATGGCGGGACAAGACGGCGCCAGACAGATAATCCGCGCCGACGCCGCGTTTACGGGCGGAGTGGAAGTGGAGAGCGGCGTCCTCATTATTCACAGCACGTCGGCTCTCGGGAAGCTCGTCATGACGGGCGGCGGGTTCGGAGGCATAGACGGCGGGGTAACGGTATCCTCCGCCGAATGGCTCGGCGGCGACATAATATTTTACAATGCGGACGCGATGTACGGGGGGCTCGCCGACAAGATAACGGTTGAGG
>CAJMOT010000075.1 GCA_905214995.1 uncultured bacterium
CTCTGCCCGTTGTCGCCCTGCTGCATTCCCACGTACAGGTCGCTGTCGCGGTTGCAGGCGAGGAAAAATTCCTCCAAGAGCTCGAACGCGCCGCCGCGGTCGAGCCCGCCGGATTCGATGTCCGATTTGTAGAACGGGTACAGGTATTGGTCTATCCTGCCGAGCGTGTTGTGGTAGCTGCCCGACGCCCATATCGCGAAGTGGACTGCGCGCAGCAGCTGGAGCGCCTGGCGGAAGGTTTTTGGGGGATCGTTCCTGACGGCGCGCAGGGCGGCGGCCTCTTCGGAGAGCCCGAGCCTTTCGGCCTCGTCCGCGTATCTGCCGATGAGCCTTTGCAGGGCGGCGAGGACCTTTTCGACCGATTCCGCGAAAATCTTTTTCTCCCCGCCGGACGATTCGGCGAGCCTTTCAAATTCCGCCCTCCGCGCCTCCAAGCCCTTTTGCAGAATCCCTTCGTAGTCGGCGGAAATGTTGAACACCTCCCCCTTTTCGTGGACGAAATGCGCTTTTTTTATCTCCTCCCATTCGGAGGGCGTCACGTAGTCGGGGATGTCTTTTATTGTGCGGGTGAATACGATTTTCTCGCCCGGGAGAAACGCCGGCTTTTCGGCGTCGAGAAAAGCGGAGAGCATATTGCCCGCCCGCTCTTGAAATGGCATTCCCGCCGCCCTGAAATCTTCCGGCAGTTCGGCGATTCCCGCCTCCGCCGCGCTCCGGCGCAGGCCGCGGTGAAGCTTGTCGATTGTAGTGTATTTTTTCAGGTTTTTTATTCTGTCGTTCATAGGACTATGAAAGGTATGCCGTTTTTTGTGAATTCGTCCCAAATTTCGGGCGTCTTGTTTGCATCAAATCCCGGAAAATAGGTTTTGCCAAGCATATAATACTTGGCTCCGGCGATTTTATTGTACCTCAAAAGCTCCACGCGCCTCAGGTTTTTTGCGCCGCGCAGGATCTCCGAGAGCTTAGACATGTTTTCGCGCGTGTCGTTTACCGAGGGGATTAGCGGGACGCGCGCGACGAACTCCGCACCCGAGCGGCAGAGGTATTTCAGGTTTTCGAGAATCCGCGCGTTGCCGACGCCCGTGAATTTTTTGTGGACTTCCGGATCGCACGACTTGCAGTCTATCAAGATCAGATCCGCGAGCTCCGCCGCCCTTCGGAAGATTTCGGGCGGGGCGTGCGCGCTCGTCTCCAGCGCGATGTGGACGCGGCCTTTCAGCAGCTCCATAGTCTCAAACAGAAACTGCGGCTGCGCGAGCGGCTCCCCGCCCGTGAAGGTGACGCCGCCTTCGTTCATTCTGAATATGCGCTCGTTGCGCAGCAGCCTGCCTGCGAGCTCCCGCGGCGATACCCTCTCCCCGCAGATTTCCTCCGCGCCGTTTTTCTTTTTGAGGATTTGGGGCGCGAACGCCATGCCCTCGGGGTTGTGGCACCACCGGCAGCGCAGAGGGCAGCCTTTTAGAAAGACCGTCGTCCTGATTCCCGGGCCGTCGTTTACGGCGAACTCCTCTACGCTGAATATGGTGCCGTCCATCGCTCACTTCGCCGAGAAGTTGTACGAGCAGACGTGGCAGTATTTTTCGCCCGCGCGCAGGAGCGTTGACGGGAAGTTCGGGCGGTTGGGGCTGTCTGGGAAATGCTGCGTTTCCAGAGCGAACGCCCCCCTGAAAGAGTACGGCTTGCCGCTCTTGCCGATTTCCCCGTTGAGGAAGTTTCCGCCGTAGAACTGCATACCGGGCTCCGTCGTGTAGACTTCAAGCTCCCTGCCGCTTTCGGGCTCGAATACGCGCGCGGCCAATTCGAGCGCCTCGGGAAATTTGCGGTTGACGACCCAGTTGTGGTCGTACCCGCGCCCGAGCTTCAGCTGTTCGTCGTCGTCGCCGAGGCGCTCGCCTATCGCGTGCGGCTCGCGAAAGTCGAATGGGGTTCCCTCCACGCCGGCGATTTCGCCCGTGGGGATCAGGGTTTCGTCCACGGGGGTATACTTGTCGGCGTTTATCTGCATGATGTGCGAATTTACGTCGCCGTCGCCCTCGCCGCGCAAGTTGAAGAATGAGTGGTGGGTAAGATTTACGACGGTGTCGGCGTCGGACTGGGCGACGTGCTCGACCTCAAATCGGTTGTCGGAGGTCAGGCGGTATGTCATGCGCACTTTGAGCTCCGCGGGGAACCCTTCGTCGCCGTCCGGCGACACGAGCCCGAGTTTGAGCATGTCGGGAGCCGCTTCAAGTACGTCCCACACTTTCATGTCGAATCCCGCCGCGCCGCCGTGCAGGCAGTTTTTGCCGTCGTTTTGCGGCAGTTTGAATTCCCTGCCGCCGAGCGAAAAGCGGGCGTTCGCTATCCTGTTGCCGAAGCGGCCGATGGTCGCGCCGAAAAACCTTTCGCCCGTGAAGTTGACGTATTTGCCGAGTGTCGCGTGCCCGAGGACGACGTCGGCGAAATCTCCGTTTCTGTCGGGCGCGAAGAGCTCCACCACGCGCGCGCCGAAGTTCGTCACGGACATTTCCATGCCGTTTTCGTTTTGGAGGATGAAAAGCCCCGTTTTTTTGGAGCCGATTTCTGATTCGAAAGCGGCGGGATCGACTTTTGAAAAACGCTTTTTCATAGAATGCAATTTAAATCCCTCCGCGCGCGTCAGTCGAGAAAAAACAAAATTCCAGCGGCAGCCGCCGGCGTCGGTTCGGGAACCGCGCGCTATTTGTAGTATTTCACGAAGGCCTTTTTGCGCAGCCCTTCGACCCACTTGTTGTACGTCTCGCGCCCGTTTTGCTCGGCGATGGTCCATTCGATCTGCTCGCGCACGTCGTCGATGGGGCTTATGCCGTCGGGCTTTTTTTCCTCGACTTTCAATATGAATATCATGTCGCCGATTTCAACGGGCTCGGTGATTTTGCCCGCTTCTATCGAAAACGCCTGCCTGTCGAGGAGCGGGTTGAGCTCGCCTTTTTTGTACCATCCCCATTCGCCTCCCTTTGCGGAGCTGTCGTCCTTGCTGTACTTGCGCGCGAGCTCCGAAAACTTTTCGCCGGCGTTGTATTTTGCGACTATCTCTTTTGCGAGCTTCCTGTTTTCCTCCAACGTTGCGGTCCTGCCCGTTTTGAGGGTGATGAGGCTGATTTTCGCGCTCGCGGGGGTGTACCACTTGGACTTGTTGGCCTCGTAATAGTCCTTTATCTTTTTGGGGCTGATCTCCGCGACGGTCTGGCGCTTGTTGCTCTGCATGTACCCGACTATCAGATCCTTTTCCTGGTCTTGCCTGAACTGCTTTATCGTCTTTCCCTGCGCCTGCACGAATTTTATGAATTCCGCGCGGTCGCCGTTGAACTCTTTCTTTATATAGTCTTCAAAATGCGAGTCGAGGAAGCTCTGGGGGATTGTCATGCCCTTGTCGCGGAACTCCTTTACGATGAGCTCGCGGTCAACCATGTTTTGGACGATTTCCCTGATGTAGTCGCCGACCCTCTTGTTGAACTCGAATTCCGAAAGCGACTTCTGGCGTATCTGGGGAATGAACGGCGCGACTTCCCTCATAACTTCGTCGCGCGTTATGACGCGGTCCTCGACGACGGCGAGTATGCCGTTGGAGCCCGTTTCCTGCGATCCCGCGTTGCCGAGCAGCCCCTGCGCGCACGCCGCCGACGCGAGCGCCGCCGACAAAACGGCGGCGGCGATTTTAAATGCCGTTTTCATTTTTTTCTTATGCTTGGAAGTGCGTATTTCAAAAATTTTTCAATCTCCTGAAGTTTGGCGACGGCCCGGCGTTTCGTCAAGATGGGAAAATGCCCGCCGATTCTGGCGTATTCTCCGCCGTTGGGGGCGGGCAGCAGGACTTTTAGCCGCTCCCCCTGCGCCTCCACGCCGAGCGCGCCCGCAGCCTCCGCCAGAACCCTTATGCGCTCGACGTAGAAGCAGAATTTCACGGGGTCGGGAAGGGCGCCGAAGCGGTCTTTCGCTTCCGCGAGCAGCGCGTCGAGCTCCCTTTCGGAGGACGCCATCGAGAGCCTGCGGTACAGGTCGATTCTAAGCTGGGTCTGGGGAATGTAGCTTTCGGGAATGTAGGCGCGGACTTTCTCCGGATTCCCGTCTGAAATTTCCCTCATGCGGATTTCCTGAAAGTAGTTTTCAGCCTGCGAGGCGTCCACAGCCGCTTTTTCGCCCTCGCCGAGGTGCACGAAGTCGAGGTTCACGCGCGCGCGGAGGACGTTGGAGGTCTTCTCTCCGCGCAGCAGGGATATGCTGCGCTTTAACAGCGCGCAGTAAAGGTCGAATCCAACCCCCGCGATGTGACCGCTCTGCTTGGCCCCGAGCAGGTTTCCGCAGCCGCGCAGCTGGAGGTCGCGCGTGGCGATTCTGAATCCCGCCCCGGGCTTGTTGTACTGGCGTATGGCTCCGAGCCTCTTGCGCGCGCTCTCAACGAGCCCCGCGTGGCGGTGCAGCAGCAGCCACGCGTAGGAGCGGCGCGTAAACCGCCCCACGCGCCCGCGCAGCTGGTAGAGCTGGGCGAGCCCGAACTTGTCCGCGCCCTCTATTATTATGGTGTTGCAGTTGGGAATGTCCAATCCCGACTCTATGATGGTCGTGCAGACGAGCATGTCGTATTTGCCGCCGATGAAGTCCGCCATCAGCTTCTCGAGAGCCTGCTCCGACATCCGGCCGTGGCCGACGCCGATTCGCAGGTTCGGGAACATTTTGCGCAGCCCTTCGGCGGTTTCGGCAATCGTCTTGACGCGGTTGTGGAGGTAGAAAACCTGCCCCCCGCGCGCGACCTCGCGCTCCACCGCGCTCCTCACGGTCTCGGGGGAGTATTCCCGCACGAAAGTCTCCACCGGAAACCTGTCTTTGGGGGGCGTTTCCATAAGGCTCATGGAGCGCGCGCCCATCATCGCGAAGTAGAGCGTGCGGGGTATGGGGGTCGCGCTCATCGAGAGCACGTCGAGGCCGGCGCGCAGCTTTTTTATCTTTTCCTTGTGGCGGACGCCGAAGCGGTGTTCCTCGTCTATCACGAGCAGCCCCAAATCTTTGAAAGCCACAGAGTCCGAAAGCATGGCGTGCGTGCCTATGAGCACGTCGATTTTGCCCGCGGCAAGATGCGCCTTTATCTTGTCGGCCTCAGACTTGGAACGGAAGCGCGAGAGCATTTCGACGACTATCGGGTATCCCCCGAACCTCCGGCGGAAATTCATAAAGTGCTGCTGGCACAGAACCGTCGTGGGGCAGAGGACAGCCGCCTGCTTGCCGCTCATGGCGCACTTGAAAACCGCCCTCATCGCGATTTCCGTCTTGCCGAAGCCCACGTCCGCGCACAGCAGCCTGTCCATAGGCTTTTCCGACTCCATGTCCGCCTTTACCTCCGCGGCGGCGCGCAGCTGGTCGGGGGTTTCGGCGTATTCGAAGGAGTCCTCAAAGTCCCTCTGCCATTCGTCGTCCTCCGGAAAGGCGAACCCCTTTGCGATTTCGCGCCGCGACTGCATTTCCAGCAGCTCGGCGGCGTAGTCGAGCGCGGCGAGCTCGGCGGCGGTCTTGACTTTCGTCCACGACTTCGAGTCGAGCCGCGAAAGCTTGGGGTGGCGCTTGTCGAGGCCTATGTAGCGGCTGAGCAGGTGCGACTTGTGCAGCGGCAGATACAGCATCGCCCCGTCCTCGAATTCGAGCTTTATGGCCTCTTCGCTCCCGCCGTCGGTCTCGAGCTTCGCCACCCCGTGGTAGCGGCATATTCCGTGGCCGAGGTGCACGACGTAGTCGCCTTCGCACAATTCGGAGAAGTCGAGCAGCTGGTCGACCTGCGCCCTGCGCGAAAGCATTCTGCGGCGCGGCTCGAGGCGCGTTTTCTGCCGCCTGCCGAAGAGCTCCCGCGCGCTGACAAACGCCGCGCCCGCTGCGCCTTTGGAGAGGATTTTCCAGTCGGGGCGCAGTTCTCCGAAGTCGCGCACTACAAACCCCTCGCCGAATCCGGACGGAACAAACGCGCCCTTGAACTTTTTTCCGGCGGCCTCGAAAATCCCCTCCGCGAGCCGCTCGTCGCCGCTCCCGTCGGAGGCTATGAACACGTCGACGCCCTCTTCCGCCCACTCCGCGAGCTTCTCCGCGAACTTTATCCTGCTGCGCGTTTCGGACTCAAACCTGTCCCCGCCGATCTCCCCGTCGGCGTCTATGGCGGAGATTCCGGCGAGCCCGTCCGCGCGGAAAATCTTTTTTTCCGCGCCCTCGAACGATTCCGCCGGAGTTTCGAGCGACGATACCGCGAAAAATCCGTCTCCCGCGCGGGCGAAAACCTCCCCGAATCCGCGGTGGCGGATCTTTCCGTCCTCCGGTTCGAGAAACAGGTCGGGCGAGCGCGCCGCGATCGCGGATGGCTCGAAAAATATCCAGTCCGCCCGTCCTTTCCCGAGGTAGTCGAGCGCGTTCCACGCCCCGCCGTCCGCGCCGAATGTCTCGGGGATCGGGTCTATAGCGGCGGAAAAAATTTTCGCGTCCGCAAGCTGCGCAGGCGCGTCATCAAGCTGGGCCTTGGCGTCGTCGAGCTCCATTTTCGCGTCGCGCAGCTCCTTTCTGCCCGCGTCGAGCTCGGCCTCGCCCGCGTAATACTCGTCCCAGCCCTCGTCCAGCTCACGCTTGCTCGCGGCAAGGCTGCTCGCGCTGATGCTGTTTAACTGTGCGATGCTCTCCTCGTCCGGAAGCTGCGCAGCGATGGCGTCGCGCTGCTGCTCTGTCCATTTCGGCATGGTGATTTCCTCCCCCGGCATTCAAAATATAGCTCATTGCCATTATAACACAAAAGGCCACCTGCGCCCTCATCGTTTTTTACGCACGAAAAAGGCCGCCTCTCTCAAGAGGGGCGGCCTCGTTTAGCGCCTTGGCTCAACATCCATTATGCGCTTATTCTGCTTTGAGCGTTACAGCCGGACGAACCAGCGCGCCGGAATTGACGTTAACAGAACGCACCATTGTCATCTGAGACCCATCCTCGGAGAACGTAATCTCGACAGTATCTACAAACGCCATCGACGGATATCTCCACGTCAGCTGCAGCGTCGTGTCATCCTTCCATTCGCCATACGCCGTGTACGGTTCGATTTCATTTTGATACTGATGATGCAGATAATTGCCCGTCATGGTCGTGCCGCCATCCATCCATTCGCCAATGCCGTTGCGAATCGTGTGTTCGCCGCGCTGGTCAACCATGATGAAATCGATGTAGCCTTTTTCCACGTCCAGCTTGATGCTGGTGATCCCGTCCTCGTTTTCTTCGGCCTTGAAGACCTTTTCATCCACTTTTTCCGCAATCGGGGAATCCGTCAAAATCGGGTTTTGCAGCAGGTTCAGCGTCTGCCCCTTGGCGGCGACCGTCTTCTGCATGGCCTTATCCGCCTTGGCGGGCGCGATCATCGCAGAATTGATGATATCGTATTCTTCATCTGTCTTCTTGGTACCCGCCGTTCCCGCGACGACCATGTTGAGTTCCGGCACAAGAATGACGATCTGGCCGTATGCGCCTCCTGCGGTGTAATTTCCATCATGCTTATCCGTCCAGTGGAACGCATAGTCTCCCTGACCTTCATAAACTTTGTCAATGCCGATCGCCATCCGGCACCATTCTTCCGTGAGAATCTGCTTTCCGTTCCACTGACCCATATTCAGGAACAGATTACCCACCTTCAGCATGTCCTCCGTCGTGCAGGACACGCCGTTGCCGCCAGAACAAATTCCCTCGGGGCTGAGATCCCACGTGAAATGCTCCATGCCAAGCTCGCTGAATCCGCTTTCAAGCAACAGCTCCAGACAGGTCTTGCCCGTCGCCTTTTGCACCATCGCCGAAACCGCGTAGGCGTTGCCGCTGGAATACTGATAATGCGTACCCGGTTCATACGGCACAGGCTCGGCAAAGAACGCTTCCAGCCAGCTGGTCTTCAGCGGACGCCACTCGCTGCCGCTAATCATGCGGCCATATCCGCCGTTCATCGTAATCAGATAGCGCAGCGTCACCTTTTGCAGATTTTCACTCGGATTTTCCGGCGCAAGCTCAGGGAACATGTCAATCAGCCGATCATCCAGGCTCAAATCTCCGTTCGTCACAGCCACGCCTGCCGCAGCGTTTGTAAACAGCTTGGTCAGCGAATGAACAATATGCGGCGTATCCGGGCCGTAGGGATTCCAAAATCCTTCAAAAATCACTTCATTATCGACCGACACCAACAGGCTGTGCATTTCGATTCCCGCCTGTTCAAGCTGGTCAAGCATATCGTATAGATAAGAAGGATCGATGCCCTTTTCAAGCGGCGTGGTTCGCGGTAATTTTGAACTTTTAACCGGTTTCTCATACGTGTATGCCATTGCTGAATTCATCGTAGCCAGTATCGCGATCATCACGAGAACAGAAATCACCAGTTTCTTCACTCGTATTCCTCCTTTAATTCATTTTTCTTATTTTGTGCTCTTCCTACTACGCCAAACAGGGTATTCCGGACTGCCCTGCGAGCTTCTTCCCTCTTTTAAAATCATTATATTCAAGCACTACTTTTGTGTCAAATATTTCTTTTCTTATAGAATCCATAACAATTATGTATATAGCCTCCAAATTCATTTCTATCTTTTTGACAATTTTCGTTTATCATTTAATATCAAAAATTGCCTTTCATTTATTAATTAAAGTGCTTTCATTCAGCCTATAGCGCTTATCGTGCCGAACAGAAAAAGCGCCTCTCTTAAAGAGAGGCGACAGTCTGTTTTTCAAATGTGTACGGCCATCAGTCCGCGTTCTTCCTGCGGTCGGCAAGGTTTTTCAGCAGCACGCCCCCACTGACGGCCAGCAGCAGCAGCCAGAGCGCCACACGGCTGTCATCGCCCGTCTTCGGGAGGTTATTGATCGCCTCTTTACCGGGCAGTTTCTCGATCACCGTCTGCTCAAGCGTGATTTCGTGCGCGGCTTTCGCGTCGCTGTAATACTTGCCGCACTTTTCGCAGTGCCAGTATTCGATATTGCCCGCGCTCTCCGCCGTCGCCGCTTTTGCGTCCACGTGCGTCAGGTTTATTTTGGGAATCACAAAACTCTTGCCTTTTGCATCGCAACGGATACAGTGGTATGACTTGCTGCCTTCTTCGGAACATGTAGCTTCTTGATCCACCGTGAGTTCTTCAGCGTAGTGATGGTCTCCATATACATCTTCACAGATGTTAGAAAGGTTCTTCTGCGTGATGCATGCTTCCACCTGCTGCTCGGTTTTGTTTGTGCCTATACCGTTCAAGTTGGTGTTTTTCTGGTTGTCGAAGGAACATCCGTCAGTGGTGCCGGCCTCAAACTTTCCGGCGAATCCGCCACAAGTGTCTTTTCTATCACAAGTAACAAGGCTTGCGGAATGGCATTTGACAAGGGTTACGGTGGAGTTTTTATAATTTTCTGTGTCTCCTGCACATCCAACGAATCCGCCGGCTCTTGGCTCCCAGCCGGTGACGGTGCTGGTCACGGTTCCAAAGGAAGCGGAGTTTTTAAACGTTCCAAATTCCGCCAAACCCACAAATCCTCCGACATTCCAGTTGGAAGCCTCAATGGCTACATCTGCGATACATTTTGTGAAGGTGGACTCGGTGGTTTTGTCATCCAAAGTAGAAGAGCTGGCATATCCGACAAAGCCGCCCAAACCCCACAAACCGGAGATTCTTCCCTTTGCAGTGCAGTTTTCAAATGTGGTATTGTTGCTAATGCCGGTCATACCGCCGGTATTACTTGCTCCTGTAATTGTAACATCAGTTGCACAATTTCGCACGATCCACCGATTGTCTTCACCGATCAGTCCACCGATTTTGTTAGAACCGTTGGTTGCTTTGACTGTAATGGTTCCGGAAACGGAGATATTCTCAAAAACGCCAGTACCCTTATAACCTTTGTTCACCATAGCACCGGCTACAAGTATGCCCGCAGATACAAAACCATTAGGATCAGCCAGTATGGATTCGTCAACATAGAGCGCCGCGTTGGCAATGGTAAGATCCTTTACGCCTACTTCGTTGCCCTTCGTTGCATTGAATATATAACCAAACAAACCGGCAGATTGTTGATCCTTGCTCTGATCAACCACCATACCTGATATCGTCTTACAGTTGCCGTCCAAAAATCCCTCGAAGGATTTGTAGGAGCTTCCGCCGAAGTCACCGATAGGAATCCAACGGTGCGCGCTCAGATCGACGTTCTTCTCCAAACGGAAATATTCGCCTTTATGGGTATTTCTTGCCGACACATCCTTGGCAAGCTTGGCAAGCTGCTCGCCATTTTCAATTCGATATGGGTCATCCTTGGTACCGGTGCCGCCTGCAAATTTCGTTGCTGCATAGTTATCCCATCTAGTAACCGGCACGCTGCTGTCGGCATACGCACTAACGACGTTCATTGTGATGACCATGCATACCGCAAGCAAAACGCCTAAAAATTTTCCACCCTTTTTCATTAATTATTTCTCCTTTTGCTTCTGTTGTTTATCAATTTAATTCAATCTCAAATATTCCTTTTCTGCCGAATATATCGTATCGTAGCAAAGTATAGCATACCCCCCCCCGAAGAATCAAGTACCGGCTTGAAAATAATACAAGCTCTATGAAAAACATGAAAAAGGAAAAGCCACTGTCCCCATACGCCGATATGCGCCATTCTTCTTCGGGCAGTTTCAGGCAGGGAAGATAGTAGTCGCCTTGTAATTCATACCAAAGTCCGTTTGTCTCGTTATAGATGAATTTATCCATATATGTTCCTCCAAATGTAGATTTTACTTCAAAATCCGTTTCGCTGTCCTTAAACTCACTGTTTTGAAGTTTTGTCCTTATCTGGCTTCACTCATCATTGGTTTTTTGCATTTTTCTATTTTCTCTGACGCAATACATCGCCTGATGAGGTTTTCGTGCGTTTCCGGCGACATTGTGGGCGCGGTCAACTTGCAGACCCACCCAAAACATGATATACTTTCTACAAACAAGCGGCCTGACGCCGCCTGCGCCTTGGCCAAAACCCACTATGAAAACGGAGGTCTTCCTGATGAAAAAATGGCTTGCCGCGCTGCTGCTGGCGCTGCTTCTGCCCGCCTGTGCGCTCGGCGACAGCGAGGGCGTCATCGTTCAATCCTCCTGCAACATCGTGCAGAGCGGGAATTACTATCTGGCGTATTGCTTCGCGCAGGTGCACAACAACGCCTCGACGGTGATCTGTCTGGATCGGGGCACGTTCGACCTGCAAAGCGGCGAAACGCTGCTCTCTACCAGCGAGGTCGCGCAGATTTGGCCGTACTTCCTCAAC
>CAJMOT010000076.1 GCA_905214995.1 uncultured bacterium
GAGATCAAAGTCTCCCGCCTCCGCCGCGGCGAGCAGCCCGTCGGCGAACGGAAAGAAAGCGTCGGATGCCACAATGCTCGGCCTGAGAGAGAGCTTGGCTTCCCCCGCCTTCCAGACCGCTATGCGCGAGCTGTCCACGCGCGACATCTGGCCCGCGCCGATTCCGAGGGTGCGCTCGCAGCCTGCATAGACTATCGCGTTGCTCTTGACGTGCTTTACGACCTTCCAGCCGAAGAGCATCGCGCGCCACTCCTCTTCCGTCGGCTGGCGCTTTGTGACGACCCGCATGTTTGACTTGAGCTCCTCGATATCGTCGGCAGTCTGGGCGAGAACCCCTCCGACAACGCTCTTCACGCGCAGGCCGCCGACCTTTTTGCAGTTCCAAAGCATCAGGCGGAGATTCTTTTTCTTGGAAAAGATTTCTATGGCTTCGTCGGAAAAATCCGGGGCTATGACGACCTCGCAGAATATGCCCGAGATCGCTTTTGCCAAATCCGCCTCCATTCTGCGGTTGACGGTTATTATGCCGCCGAACGGCGCCTGCCTGTCGGTCTCGAACGCCTGGTTCCAAGCTTCGACGAGATTTTCGCAAGACGCGACCCCGCACGGGTTGGTGTGTTTGAGAATGGCGACCGTCGGGCTATCGAATTCCGCGATGAGCTCCGCGGCGGCCGATATGTCTATAATGTTGTTGTAGGAGAGCTCCTTGCCCTGCAACTGCCTGAAAATTTTGTCAAAGTCGCCGTAGAGCGCCGCCGCCTGGTGCGGGTTTTCGCCGTAGCGCATCTTTTGGACGACGGGAAGCCCGATGTTGAGGGTCGACGGCAGCCCGCCGTCCCCAAAGCGCGAATTGAGATAATTGGCGATGGCGGCGTCATAGGCGCTCGTGCGCTGGTATGCTTTCAGCGCGAGCCGCCTGCGCAGCTCTTGAAGCGCGTCGCCGCCCAACCTGAGCGCCTCGAGCGCCCGCGGATAATCGGCGCTGTCGCAGACAACCGTCACGCTCGCATGGTTTTTTGCGGCGGAGCGGAGCATCGAGGGCCCCCCGATGTCGATGTTTTCGATGGCGTCTTCTATCGTGCAGCCTGGCTTGGAAACCGTGGCCTCAAACGGGTATAGGTTGACCGCCACGAGATCTATCATGCCTATGCCGTGCTCCTCGGCCTGCGCCATGTGGGACGGGTTGGAGCGCAGGCACAGCAGGCCGCCGTGAATCTTCGGATGGAGGGTCTTGACGCGCCCGTCCATCATTTCGGGAAATCCCGTGTAGTCGGAGACCTCCGTCACGGGTATTCCCTCCTTAGCCAAAAGCTTCGCGGTCCCGCCCGTAGAAAGTATTGTATAGCCGTGCTTGCGAACGAGTTCCCTCGCAAATTCAACGACTCCCGTTTTGTCGCTTACAGATATTAACGCCCGCTTTTCCATATGGATTATTTCAAATCAATCGCCGCCCGCGGTTCAAGAAAATAAAGCCGCCTTTTTGAAAAATCGGCGGCAAAACCGCGCATGAAAGCGGGTTTTTGAAAAGCGCGCAAAAACTCTTGACAAGCGCGAAAAACTTTCCCAATATTCGCGCACAATAAAAATTGCGCGCCGGCTTTACCGCCGCGCACGCGAAAAGCGAATACGCCCCCGTCGTCTAGGGGTTAGGACTCCTGAACCTCATTCAGGAAACAGCGGTTCGAATCCGCTAGGGGGTGCGCTTTTCGGGTCTTTCAAAATACGCGCCGCACGCCGGCGCGTTTTTTTCTGAGCGAATTCAGGGCAAAATTTCAAACCGCAAAAAACCTCCGCCGGCGAAGCGCGCCTGCGCGAAACGAAATCGGAACGTATTGGGAATGCAACGGCGAAAAAGGATTTCCGGATATTCCCAACAACTGCGCAACCGGAAATCCCGAATTTGAATTTTAAACTATTTGCGGCGCACAATGCAAAATCCGCAAAGATTTTAAGCCATAAACTCAACGGGGCAAATGCGTTCCGACCGCCGCGCATGAAAAAATTTTTGGCAACGCCGCGCGTAAAAAAACGAAAAATTCTTCCGAAAATAAAATTTGTTGACAATATTTTAGGAAGGTCGACGATTTTTAGAAAAGGAGGCACCGGATGAAGGCAATAATAGCACTGGCAATCGCTTTGGCGGCGGTCGGCATATTGTACGGCGCGGCGCATTCGCCGTATTCGCTCTTCGAGCCTGCGCCTGCGGGCTGGCACCACGGGGGCGGACACCACCATGGCGGACACGGCGGCTGTTGGCGATAGCCCGCAACCCAAATGACCGCGTACGAAAAACGCCGCTCCCGCGGCGTTTTTTTTGAATCTGAACTTCGTCCAAATGTCGGACTCGGCTTTCTGAAATTTTTAACATGCTCCGATTCAATTTGCGCGCAAACGCATAATTTCTTTTTGAATAAAGAAAATTTACGGCGGCGTGCGACAAGAGCACAGCAAGCGCGCAGGCGCAGTATCAACGCAAGAATTTTTCCCTCCGGAATACCCGCCAAACGGCGCAATCCCCTCTTACCTGCAAGCTTTCCCGCTCCGAAAAGCCGGCGGAAAAGCGCGCGCGGGCGCAACCTGCAAATTTAAGGATTCCGCTCTGGATTCATTTCAAGAGCGGAAGGCGGTCTAGCATATTTTTTATCCTTATCGCCGTGCGCGGCATGGGCTCCGCCACCGTGAGTCCGACTAGCTCCTTTTCGGAGGCTATCGCGTTTATCAGGCCTACAACCGAATCTATCGACATTCCGTCCGGATCGGTTCCCACGGCCGCGACAATCTCCGCGGGATCGAGCGCGTCCATGTCGAAATGGACGAGAACTTTTGACGCTCCGCAAGATTTCAGCCAATCCCTGACAGCCTTGAAGTCCGCGCCGAAGTCTTCGCGCGCAAAGTGCCTTATTCCATACCGCTTTTGACGCTCCCTGATTTCGTCGCGCTCCCAATTGCGTATGCCGGCGAGCAATATCCTCGACGGGGGAATCTTGGCGGGCAGCGCGGAAAGGATTTTACCGTCGCCGTCGCCCATCAGCGCGGTCACCGCCATAGCGTGGTAGCCGGAATATGCGTCGCCGGGCAGCGTGATATCCGGATGCGCGTCGATCCACACGACCGCCACGTCCCCGCCGTACTTTTGGGCAAGATACGAAAACGGGACTACGCTCACGGAGCACTCCCCTCCGAGCGTGACAATCTTTTCCGGATTCTCGGCCCTCAGAATTTCGAGAGCCGCGCGCGTCTGCTTTGCGATAATGTCGCGGTCGAGCACTCCGTCAACCGCCTCGCGCTCTCCGGCCTCCAAAGAGACCGGAACCTCGACCGTCTTATGCCCGCTCTCGGGCGCGAGAAAGTTCAAGAGCCGCGCTCCGAGGAAATATCCCCGCGACGAATCCTCGGGATTTTTAATCTCCGTTATCCAATGGTCTATTTTTCCGCCCTGCCACTGCGGATAAACTAGCCGCAAAACTTTTTTGGAATTCACATCTTTATCCATACCTTTACCTTCGCAAAAATTTTCAAAACCGACCGATACCGCAAAAATAATCCCGACAAACAATGCCAGATTGTTCACTTAAATACTCTCCTTTCAGAATTACATTTAAATATTAATATAAAAATGCGCACTCAAACAAGATTAAACTGACAGACCGGCCCGGCATATAGCGAGTTTTATAACGAATGAAAAAAAGCAAGCCCTTTCGGGCCGCGCGGCAGGAGAATCCCGCGCAGACGGCGTGCAGACGGCGAAAAAAACGAAATGCGGATATGGCCTAGCAGAAGATGACACCATAAATAAAACTCTCCGGCGACCGGCAGGCGGCGCATTGGATATTTCCTATTTTAAGTTCCGCAATTTTTAACCGGAAGCGTTCCATAAAAAACGGCAAATCGGGGCGATTTCGCCTCCTCAATCGATTTATTGCTTGCGCAGGCTCCGCGAAAAGCCTATATTAGCCTTACATACTACAACGAAAATGGCAACGAGAAGAGAGTTTTTAAAAGCGTCCGCCGCGGCGGGCGCGGGCATCGCAATATGCGGGTGTTCGCCCTCCGGAAAGGGGAAAATTTTCACCGACTCCGAGCGCGAATGCCTCGCCGCCGTCGCGGAGCAGATTATCCCCGCCGACGACCGGTGGGGCGGGGCGACGGACGCGGGCGCAATCAACTATATTGAAAATTGGGCGGGGAAATATTATCCGGAAATGCTGCCGGCCTACAAAAAGGGCATTGCCGCCATTCAGAAGGCCTCCCGCCGCCTTTATTCAAAAGATTTCCAGAATCTTGAGTTTGACGTCCAGACCGGCTTCCTGAAAAAGATGGAGGCGGGCAAGCTCGCGCGCGAGGACTGGGAGGGCGCCGACCAGCGCGAATTCTTCGGAGAGCTGCTGACGCGCTCCATGCAGGGCTTCTACGGCCCGCCGCGCCACGGCGGAAACAAGGACTACATGTCGTACAGAATGTGCGGATTGGACATGCCGCACGTGTTGGGGCAAAACAGGTACGGGGGCCGTTAGGATATGGAGACGCACGAGAAAGTCGACGCCGTGGTGATCGGCGCCGGCGCGGGCGGCGGAATCGTCGCCAGGCAGCTCGCCTCCGCGGGGCTAAAATGCGTAATCCTCGAGCGCGGCCAGTGGCCCGACTACGACGACTCTCCCAACGACGAGCTCATAAACCAGCGCACGCACGCAATCAGGCCCCTGCACGCCCTCGACAGGCGCAAGTTTTCAAACGCCCCAAAGCCGTGGCTGTCCGACCCCTTTTTAAACGCCGCGTGCGTGGGCTCCGGAACGGTCACGTACGGAGCGATGGCGTGGAGGTTCATGCCGCAGGATTTTAAGCTGCGCACCCTCTATCCGAATATAAAGGATTCCGCCCTTGCCGACTGGCCCATAACCTACGACGAGCTCGAGCCCTACTACGAACAGGCCGAATACGAGATCGGCGTGTCGGGCGACCAGCGCGACAACCCGTTCGCACCGCCGCGCAAAAAGGATTTCCCCATGCCCGCATTTGAGCACAACAGGGAGGACAGGGAGATTCTCATACCCGCGATGAAGCGCCTCGGCTTCCATCCGTATCCGATACCCATGCTGCGCAATTCCGTGCGATACAACGGAAGGGCGGCGTGCCTGCGAAACCACACGTGCTGCGGCTACATCTGCCCGTGCGACGCAAAAAACGGCACGCAGAACACGGCGATCCCCGTCGCCATGCGGACCGGCAACTGCGAAGTCCGCACGGGCTCGATAGCGTACGAAATCGTAATGGAGGGCCGCAGGGCGGTAGGCGTCAGGTATTTCGACCTCGACCGTAACTCCCACTTCCAACCCGCCGACGCCGTCGTTTCGGCGGCGGGCTCGTCCGGCACCGCAAAGCTTCTTCTGACGTCCAAGTCCGATATGTTTCCGGACGGGCTCGGCAACAATTCCGACATGGTCGGCAGATGCGCGAACTCCCACCATTACTGCGGGGCGTTCGGGCTGTTCGACCGCGACGTGTCCTCCGAAATGGGCCCCGGGGCCACGGTGGCGTTTTCGGATTTCAACCACCTCCCCGACCGCAAGATTTTCGCGGGAGTGCTGTGCTCCGAATTTTACACCCTGCCGTGGGCGAGGTCGAGGATAAGGCCGCCAAATTCCCCGAGGTGGGGAGCTGAGCACAAGAGGTACCAGAGGGAAAATTACAGGCGAATGCTCCAGCTGCACGGCCCTGTCCAGGAAATCCCGATGTACGAGGCGCGCATAACGCTGCACAAGACGCGCAAGGACGCTTTCGGAATCCCCATGCTCTCCTCGCAGGGCGGCAAGCATCCGCTCACCGCCGTCCAAGCGAAAATAATGACCGACGCCGCGGAATCGGTGCTGCGGGAAGCGGGCGCCAAAACCGTGTGGAAGGTCGGCGACAAGCCGAACCTGTCGTACTGCAACGCCGGAGGGCAGCACCAGGCGGGATCGTGCCGAATGGGGGACAACCCGAAATATTCCGTCGTAGATCCCAACTGCAAGATTTGGGGGACGGAAAACGTATTCATAGGCGACGCCGCCGTGCATGTGAGCAACGGCGGATTTAATCCCGTCCTAACCGTAATGGCGCTCGCATTCCGCACGGGCGAAAAAGTCGCCAAGGCTTTCGGAAGGGTTCCGGCATGAACGGGAAAATGGCTTTCGCATATCTGGCTGCGGCCGCCGCGGTCTGCGCGCTCGCGTTCGGCGGATACTCCGCATGGAACTATGCCGACCCCGAATACACGTGCGTCCAGTGCCATGAAATTAAGCCGTCCCACGAAAAGTGGAAGAATTCGGCGCACGCCGGAGTCTCTTGCGCGGAGTGCCACGGGACGGCGGTTTCCAACGGCCTGCACAGCTTGAAGGAAAAGGCGGGAATGGTTCTCTCTCATTTCGCAAAAGACGTGTCGCATTCCGATATAAAGCTCACGGAACGCCAACGCCTCGACATAATGGAGCGCTGCGCGGCATGCCATGAGGACGAATTTTCAAAATGGCGGAAGGGGGCGCACTCCGCCACTTACGCTAGCATATTTGAGGACAAAACCCACAATTCCCAGGAAAAACCGTATTGGGACTGCCTCCGCTGCCACGGCATGTTTTACGACGGCAATATACATTCCCTGATGTCGCTCGACGGGGAATGCGAAAGCTGGAAAATCAGGGACGAAAAGCAGAGGGGGGTTCCCGCCATTCCCTGCATGGCGTGCCACCAAATCCACTCCGAAAAGCCGAAAATCCCGAATTTTGGAAACGGCGAGAAGTCGAAGATTCCGGCGTGCGCCGTCCCCAAGACGTCGTTTTATTCCCGCGCGGACGGGGCGCATTTCAGAACAGACCGCCTCATGTCGGTGAAGCGATATCTGGAAGGCAGGGAAATCCGCATGTCGCAGGACCCGAACGCAAAGCTTTGCTACAACTGCCACTCGCCTAACTGGAAGCGCGAAGCCGGCGCCTCCGACGACCGCACTCCCGTGGGAGCCCACGAGGGCATGAGCTGTGCCGTCTGCCACGACCCGCACTCAAATTCCGCCGCAAACTCGTGCGCGAAGTGCCACGACTCTTCGGAAGAAAAATACAAATTCAAGCCCGGCAGGTGCCCCCAGTTTCTGCCGACGTCAAAATAGCCCGCCCGCGGCGCATCCGCGCCTCACGAATCCGCCGGGTTCCGCAGCGCGTTCAAATATTCACTTTTCGCCCGAGCCTCCCTCCAAAATATTTGGAGGAGCCGAAAAAAATTTTATTGTATTCCCGCCCGCCCGTGGAATAGAAAGGGGGTTCATTTTAACAAAAGCAACGAATATGGTATCCTATAAAGAACTCGGTTTGGTCAACACGCGCGAGCTTTTCAAAAAAGCTATCGACGGCAAATACGCCATCCCCGCGTTTAACTTCAACAACATGGAGCAGATGCAGGCGATTATCCAGGCTTGCGTCGAGCAGAAGTCTCCCGTGATTTTGCAGGTCTCCAGCGGCGCGCGCAAGTACGCCAACCAGACGCTCCTGCGCTATATGGCACAGGGCGCGTGCGAATACGCAAAGGAGCTCGGCTGCAACATTCCGATCGTGCTGCACCTCGACCACGGCGACACCTTTGAACTCTGCAAATCGTGCGTAGACTACGGGTTTTCCTCCGTCATGATCGACGGCTCCGCGCACTCCTACGACGACAACGTAGCCCTCACCAAGAAGGTCGTCGAATACGCCCACGACCACGACGTCACGGTGGAGGGCGAACTCGGCGTTCTCGCTGGCATAGAGGACGAAGTCTCCCACGAAACCCACTCATACACACGCCCCGAGGAAGTCGAAGACTTCGTGAGCAAGACCGGCGTTGATTCGCTCGCCATTTCCATCGGCACCTCCCACGGCGCCTACAAATTCAAGCCCGAACAGTGCACGCGCGACGCCGACGGCAGGCTCGTTCCCCCGCCGCTGCGCTTCGACATCCTCGCGGAAATCGAAAAGCGCATTCCGGGCTTCCCAATCGTGCTGCACGGCTCGTCCTCCGTCCCGCAGCAGTATGTCGACATGATCAACAAGTACGGCGGCAAACTCGAAGCCGCGGTCGGCATTCCCGAAGAGCAGCTCCGCAAAGCCGCAGAGTCGGCGGTTTGCAAAATCAACATCGACTCCGACGGCCGCCTTGCGATGACCGCAAAAGTCCGCGAAGTATTCGCAACCAAGCCCGCCGAATTCGACCCCCGCAAGTACCTCGGCCCCGCGCGCGACGAGCTCAAAAAGCTCTACATGCACAAGGTAGTAAACGTGCTCGGATCGGCGGGCAAGGCTTGATCCGGAGCGCGCTTCCGGCCGCGGCTGAGCCGAAAAACGCCCCCTGTCCGTCCGCCAAGCTTATTGCGCGGAGCGGCGTTGGGGGCTTTTTTTGCGCCGCCTGCCGCGGGCAAGAAAATCCTCCGGCAGATATCCGCGCGGAGGGGAAAACCGGCCGATAGCCCTCCCCAAAGGCTTTTATATATGGCGTCCAGTCCGGTTTCGGACGCGCAAAGGCCGCGCCGGAAAAGCGCGCCCTTTTTCAGTAGCCGTAGGAACCCGATATGATTATCACGTAGCACGGCGAACAAAACGTCGGATTCGTCATGACCGTCGTGACGCAGCATATTCTTTCAGGGCTTGCGCACCTATAACACTTGTCGCCCTTTACGGCGCACGGGGTCTTGCGCCCGAGCCTCTTGGCGTTCAGTGGGGCGGCGATATTTTTGGCGCGCCATATCGCCTTTTCGAGATTATCCTCGAGCTTGTTTTCGCCGCAGACTATAAATACCGCCTTGCGGTTTGGCCCGTAGAACGTCGATGCCACGCGGTTGCCGCGCCCGTCGATGTTGACTATTTCGCCGCCCGCGCCAAGGGCGTTTGCGCTCGATATGTAGTACTCGGCGCCGGCGGCGTTGCGCATGGCATTTTCGTCGCGATCGGGCGCGCCGTGCCAATACACCTTGTTGCCTTTTGAGAGAAGTTCGTAAAGCCCGAGCTCGGACACGGTGACGGATCCCCCGATTCCGACTGTGGCGCCCGAACCTATCGTCTCGGCGATAAAGCGTTTCGCGGCTTCGGCGCCTGTGAAATGAAACGCCTTAAACCCCTTGGCGTTGAAATTCTTCAAAACCTGTTCTATCTGCATTGGCGCATTATCGCAGAAAACTCCTCCGCGCGTCCAGACTTTTCGCATCCGAACCCTCGGCGCAAAAAACTCTTGCAAAAAAAATACGCATCTGTTCTATATTTTGCCCGACATTCCGTTTCGGTTGCCGCGCAATCGTTTTTTTGCGCGGGGTTTTTATATTAAAAATATCAGACTCCGAACCTGAATGGCACACGAACGGGCGCTTTTGCGGCTATTTTGAAATCCGGCCCGAACGCGCTAAGCGAACCCCGCAAGACCGCCCTCTCCAAAATAAAAAGGATCCAATAAAAAACACCATGGAAGAAGAAAACAACCAGGGCGAACCCAATTACGCCCCCGCAGAAGAAACGACCGCAACGCCCCCGGAACCCGAAGAACGGGCGCAGGAAACCGCCGAACAAAAACAACCCGAACGCCGCGTCCGCAAGAACGGCAGGAACAAGACCGGAACCCGCGCGGCGGCCCGGGAAGCCGCTTCGGAAAAGGAATCGTGCGGGGAAGTCGGAAACATATCCAGCTTCAAGGAAAAGCTCAGCGGCTCAAACGTCTCCGGCTACGGCGACGGGGAGAAGGGCGGCGGACGCCGCTTTGAAAGGGGGGAAAGGCCCCGCCGCAGGGAGCGCGCGGAAGAAAACGCGGAAACGGAGACATCCCGAACCGAAGCCGCCGAAACCGGAGAGCCGGAGGCTTCAAAAGAATCCGCTCCGGAAGGGCCATTCTTTGAATCAAAGAAGTTCACCCCCCGCGCGGTGGAAGTTCCGCTCACCGACAGGCGCCCGAAATTTTCCAACGGCAGGCCGGCGCGCGACGACGGGGTAGTGTCGTACTCCTCAAAGCTCGACTGCCCGCCGCCGTCGCTATTTGCGCGCATAAAAAGCGCGATAGCCTCAATCTTCGGCAAGAAGCCCGATTCCGGCAAAAAGAAGTTCCGCAAGGAGCGCAGAAGCGGAGACTTCAAGGGAGGCCGCAAACACGGCGGAGACAGAAAGCCATACAATAGGGAGCGCAGGGGCGGCGGAGACTTCAAGCGCAGGCACGACTCCGACAGGCGTCAGGGCGGCAGGCGCCGCAGGGACGGCGAAAGCCGCGGCCGCGAAGCTTAATCCGGATTTTCAAAACGCGCGGAGTTTTTCCCTCCGCGCGTTTTTTTTGCGCATTTTCGGCGTGCCGGCGCGCCTTAATCCTTGCAAACGCGGAAGGGAAAGTTAGGGTTTTTCACATCGTGGGAAATCCGCGCGGCGGATTGCGCGCGGCAGATTTTTGTTTTAGAAAATGGATTCGCTTTTGATAAGGGGGGGCTCGGCGCTGTCGGGCGAAGTCAGGGTTTCGGGCGCGAAAAACGCGTGCCTGCCGATGTTCGCGGCGGCGCTGCTTACCGACGAAAAGTGCGTCCTTAAAAACGTGCCCAACCTGAGCGACGTGCGCTTTATGGCCGACATCGTAAGGTCGGTAGGCGCGGAGGCGTCCAACCCGTCGGAGGGCGTATGGGAGATATGCGCCAAAAACCTGTCGCACGTCGCGCCCTACGAGCTCGTGCGGAAAATGCGCGCGAGCATCTGCCTGCTCGGCCCGCTCTCGGCGCGCATGAAAAAGGCGGAAGTCTCGCTGCCAGGCGGCTGCGTCATAGGGGCGCGCCCCGTGGATTTGCACATAAAAGGAATGCGCGCGCTCGGCGCGAAAGTCGAAATAAAAAGGGGCTACATCTGCGTGGACGCCCGCAAGATGAGGGGAGCGCAAGTGTACCTCGGCGGGAGATTCGGCAGCACCGTCACGGGAACCGCCAACGTGCTGATGGCGGCAGTTTCGATTCCCGGAACGACGGTGATAGAAAACGCCGCGTGCGAGCCTGAAATCGCCGACCTGTGCGCCATGCTCTCCAAGATGGGGGCGGTCATCGACGGCGCGGGCAGCCCGACGCTCACTATAACCGGCGTCCCAAGATTGGGCGGGGCGACGCACTCGGTGATGCCCGACAGAATCGAGGCGGGCACGTGGATCGCCGCCG
>CAJMOT010000077.1 GCA_905214995.1 uncultured bacterium
CTCCCGCAGGGTTAGGAGGATTAGATTAAAAAACGCTTGCGCGGCGGACGGCGCGCGCCGGCAGATTCGGAACGTATGGACAGCCACTCCACAGAGCTCCTCATAAGGGATATCGCAATAATAATCGTAGCCGCGACCGTTTCCATGCGGATTTTTTCAATGTTGAAGCTTCCGCAGCTGCTGGGGTTCATCATTGTCGGGATTTTGCTATCTCCGGTGACGGGCATTGTCGGCTCGTCCGAAAACATCGCGGCGCTCGGCGAGCTCGGAGTGATGTTCATGATGTTTTTCGTCGGGATGGAATTCAATCTCGAACGCCTCAAAAAGGTGTTTGTGCCCAGTTTTTTGGGCATAACGTTCCAGATAGTGTCGATGGGGATTTTGGGAATGGCGTCGGCCGGCCTCATGGGGCTGTCGAAAATCGACGGAATTTTCCTCGGAGGCGTCCTGGCGATGAGTTCCACGATCGTCATAGTGGAGATATTCGCCCAGCGCAGGGATCTCTCGAAGCTCTACGCGCAAATAGCGATAGGCATATTGATCATAGAGGACATATTCGCGGTCTTCCTGTTGGTCGTGCTCTCGGGGCTGTCGTCGGGAAAGCTTCCGGGGGCGTCGGAGCTGTTCGCCTCAACGCTCGCGATTTTGAGTTTCATGATAACGATTTTCGTGGCGGGCAAGCTGGTTATTCCCCGCCTGCTGCGCAGGTTTGCGCTCTCCGGAAACAGGCAGGAGCTCATAATGATGATCTTCTGCCTCATAATGGGGCTCGGAGAATTGGCCGCCGTCTCGAATCTCTCCCTGTCGCTTGGGGCGTTTATGGCGGGGTCGATAATATCGGGCTCCGACGTTTCGAGAAGGGTGGAACACATAACGGACCCTTTCAGAAACCTGTTTGTCGCCCTATTTTTCGTCTCGGTGGGCACGCAGATAAATCCCGCAATGCTGTGGGAATTGTGGCTGCCGATAATTCTGATATCGGCGGGCGTCATAGCGTTCCAGTCGCTGGCGTGCTTTATGGGCATTGTCCTGGGCGGGGTCGCGTGCCGCGACGCATATCTTGCCGCCGTCAACAAGGCGCAGATCGGCGAATTCAGCTTCGTCATAGCGGGCCTCGGAATTTCAAGCGGGGTGATGGACCCGTCGGTGATGGCGATAGCGATGGGGGTCTCCTTCCTGACGGTGTTTGCAAACCCGATCATTTCCGCGCGCTCCGAGTCTGTAATGAGGCTCGCGCGCCGGATGACGCCCAAGAAGATTCTCGACGCCCTCGACGTTTACAGGCGCGCGGTCGGGTCGATTTCGCAGTCGCTCGCGGACAACGGCAAGCTGAGAGATTTTCTGCCGCACCTTGCGGCGCTCCTCATCTACACGCTGATGTTCTGCGGGGTGATGTTTGCCGCGACGGGCATAACAAACTATATAAAAAGCGAATCGACCCCGTATCCGGACTGGCTGGCGCTCGGATTTTGGGCGGTCGCCGCGGTCCTTTCCATGCCTCTGCTTTCCGGAGCGTTGCGCGCCTCGGGGACGTGCGTACACAAGCTGGTTGACGGAATAGAGTCAAGCTACGGGCTGACGTCGGGGGCGGGCGGAAAGCTCCACGCCTTTTTGCGCGGGGTGTTTTCGGCCTTTATAATGCTCGGGTTTGCGGCGGTGTATCTCGTTTTCGTGTTTCATATCCTTCCGGTCGGCGACGCGTTTATCATACTTGCCGCAAGCGTTGTGTTCATGGCGCTGTTTTTCAGGAGGGTTTTCTCCAATTTGCGCCATTCCCTTGAAGGAAGGTTTTCCTCAGTCGTGAAGCGGCATCTGAAAAATTCGGAATCCTCTCGGCGCGGAGAGCTGATGGACAGCGTGCGCGCGAGCAGGACTTGGGCGAAGGGCGTCTCGGAGGTGGAGATAGGCGAATTTTCCCGCGCTGCCGGAAAGACCGTGGGAGAGCTTGCCATACGCGAAAAGACGGGGGCCGAGGTCGCCGCAATCAGGCGCGGAGCTTTTTCCATTTCCGACATAGGCTCGGACCCCCGCCTGTTTCCCGACGATATTGTAATTCTGTGCGCTTCGGAGAGCGAGATCGCCGCGGCCGAGGCGCTTCTGGCGGAGCCTTCCGATTCTTCCGGCGAGTCTGTCGACGCGGGAAAAACGCTTTTAAAGGTGTTGTCCGTCACCGAAAATTCCCCGATGGCGGGAAAGACTCTCGCGGATTTGCGGCTGCCCGGAAAATACGGAGTAAAGCTCGTCGAGATAATGCGCGCCGGCGCCAAGTCCCCGTCGCGGCCGGATCCTAAAACGCCGTTTTCTGCGGGCGACAAGTTTCTATGTATGGGAAGTTCCGATTCTATTGAGAGCTTGGCGCGGGAATTCGCCCTTTCAGCCGAATCCTGACGCCGCTTCTCCTCCGCCGGCGAACCGGAGCTTGAGCGGCGCGCGTTTTCCGCCGCGCATTTAAGGCGGTTTTTCGGGCGTTGCCGGACCCCGCCGAAACGGCGGGGCTCGGCGCGGCGCGCGAATGCCGCCTTCCCGATTTTCGGCGAATCAGTTTATCCGCTCGAATGCGGAAATTTTCCGGGGTTCGTTTTTCCAGCCGCCTCCGAGCGACATGACGAGCGAAACATAGGCGCGGTGCCTCGCCCCGAGGAGCCTTATTTCCTCCCGCTTGTAGAGCAGATATTGGCGCTGGGCGTCGCTTACGGCGAAATAATCCCGGTCGCCGAGCTCGTATTGCTTTTGCGTGTACGCCTGCACGTCGGCGGAATGTTTCGAGGTCATTTTGCGGTTCTCGTACTCCCTCTCCATATTGGCTATGTCCGAAAGCGCGGTTTCCGCTTCTTCGATCGCCTTTAATACGGCGGATTTGTATTTTTCGGTCGCCGCCTTGTGCGCCTGCAAGTCCGCTTGCTTTTGCGCGTATAGTTTGCCCGCCTGAAAAATCGGAATGTATATTTGCGGGCTTATCCCCCATGCGAGCGAGCTGGAATTGAGAAGATTGTCGAGCTTGTTCGCCTTGAATCCGACGTCTCCGGTTATGGAAACCGTCGGGAAGAATGCGGCCGTGTCGGAGCCTATCAGGGCGTTGGCCGCAAACACTTCGCGCTCGGCGGCGGCGATGTCCGGGCGGCGTTCAAGAAGCTGCGAAGGCACGACGCGGGGAATTTGCGGAAGCGAATCTTCGAGGGGAGCGCATTCGAGATCGAATTTCAGCGGAGACGTCCCGCATAGGACGGCTATCCGGTTTTTTGCCGCGTCCGACTGGCGTTTGACGTAGTCGAGCTGGGCGGCGGCCTCGTATTCGAGCACTTTCGCGCGGGAGAGATCGAGATTGCTCGCAAATTTCAGCAGTTTGCGCTTTTTTATGAACTCCGTCTGCTTTTTGCGCACCGAGAGAGTTTCCTTCAAAAGCCTGATTTCCGATTCGCACTGGCGGGCGAAAAAATAGTCTGAGGCTATGCGCGCGTGGAGCGAGAGCATCAGATTGCAATACATGTCGTACGACGCCTGGAGCTTGGCGCGGTCTTTTATCACTATGCTTTGTATGCGCCCGAACAAGTCGAGATCCCAGGTCGTTCCGAGCCCAACCACCCACGAATTGTACGTGCCGGCGGGGACGGGAAGGAAATCTTCGCTGCGGCCGTCGCGCATGTAATAGTCGGAGGAATGGAAATGGGGATAGAGATCGGCCTCGTCCACGAACGCGGCCTCGCGCAGGCGTTCGAGATTGTGGAAGGCGGCGGCGATGTCGGGGTTGTTTTTGTCGCATTCGGCGATGAGCGAATCCAGAGTCTTGTCCCCAAACGCCTCCCACCACCTTCCCTTGGGAAGGCCGTCGGAGGGGGACGCGCTTTTCCAAAGCCCCGCCTCGTGTTTGAAATTTTGCGCCTCCAGCCCGTAGTCGGGCAGCTTTTCCCGCGGGTGCTCGTAATCCGGAATCATGGTGCATCCGCAGGCTATCAGCGCTTGCGCCGCGAGAGCCGCGCGCGCGAAACCGCATCTATTCCGCGTCGATTTTCGCATATTTTTTGTTCCTTTGAATGGCGTAATAAAATGCCGGCGTGAAGATCAGCCCCAGAAACGTGACGCCTATCATGCCGTAGAGCACGGACGTGCCGAGCGCCTCCCTCAGCTCCGCTCCGGAATCCGTCCCGTATGCGAGCGGCACCACGCCGAGAATGAAGGCGAACGACGTCATGAGAATCGGGCGCAGCCTGTTTCGGGAGGCCTCCGCCACCGACGAGGCGGGATCTTCGCCCCTTTCCTGCCGCAGCTTTGCGAATTCCACGATCAGTATGGCGTTTTTGCACGCCAGCCCTATCAGGACTATGAATCCCACTTGCGTCATTAGGTTGTTGTCGAGGCTTCTTCCCAAAACCGCTATAATCGCGAACAGCAAAACAAGCGGCACTACCAATATCACCGACATCGGCAGCTTCCAGTCTTCGTAGAGCGCCACGAGCATTAGGTAGACGAACACCACGCACAGGGCGAATACGTAAATCGAGGTGTTTCCCATGCGCTTTTCCTGAAAGGCGAGGTCGGTCCACTCTATGCCCATGCCGTCCGGCAGAACCTCCGCTGCTATTTTTTCGATTTCGGCGATCGCCTCCCCCGTGCTGTGCCCGGGCGCGAGCGCGCCTATTACCTCGGCGCACGGGTAGAGGTTGAAGCGCGAGACTCGCGCGGGGCCGATTATCCTCCTGACGTCGGCGACGGAGCCGAGGGGGACATTCGCCCCCCTGACGGTGGGGACTTTCAGGTTGTATATGTCGCGCAAGTCGCTGCGCTTTTGCCCCTCCGCCTGGACTTTCACGCGGTAGACGCGGTTGAGGATGTTGAAGTCGTTGACGTATATCGAGCCCAAGTTGTACTGCATGGTTTCGAATACGGAGCTTATCGGAACGTTCAATTTTTGGGCGCGTTCGCGGTCTATGTCCACATACAGCTGGGGCGAGTCCACGCTGAAAGTGGTGAATGCGTCGGCGATTGCCTCGGACTTCTTTGCCCTTTCGACTATGAGGTTGGTGTATTTTTCTATCGCGTGCACGCCGAGTCCGACCCTGTCCTGAACTTGCGCCCTGAAATCTCCTCCGACGCCGATGCCGCGCACCGCCGGCGGCGTAAGTATGAACGTGGAGGATTCCGGAAGCCCGTCGTTGAGCTTTTTGGAAATCGCCGCCATCATCCTGTTGATGTCGAGGCCGCGCTTCATGCGCTCGAGCTTCGGATCCATTTTTATGAAGAGCGCGCCCGTATTCGAAGATTTTGTGCGTGTGGCGCCGTTGAGCCCGACCACGCACATGAATTTTTCGATGCCGTCGATGTCCTTGAGGAGCTCCTGCATGCGCTTCATCACCTTGTCGGTCTCGCGCAGGGAGTATCCCTCGGGAAGCTGTATCGAAACCTGCAAAAAGTCGTTGTCCTGTTTGGGAATGAAGCCGGACGGGGTTATTGAAAAGAGATATCCCGTCAGAACGAGCATCAATACGTACGTGAAAATCGCCAAAACCCAGTGCCGCACGATTCCGTAAACGGCGCGGCCGTATTTGTCGGAGAGCCATTCGAAGGAGCGGTTGAAAATCGCAAACGCCCAGCCGAACGCGAAGTTTATCGCGCGCGTCAGAAAGTCCGGCCTTTCTCCGTTTTCCTTTATCAAAAGCACGCACAGGGCGGGGGAGAGCGTGAGGGAAACCACGCCCGAAAGGATTGTGGAGACGGCTATCGTGAGCGCGAACTGCTTGTAAAACTGCCCGCTAATGCCCTCCACAAACGCCGTCGGCACGAACACCGCGCTAAGCACGAGCGTTATTGCTACGAGCGCGTTCTGGACGTGATCCATCGTATCCTTGGTCGCCTGCCTCACGCCCATTCCGAGCTTCATGTTGCGCTCTACGTTCTCCACTATGACAATCGCGTTGTCCACGACTATGCCTATGGCGAGGGCAATCCCGAAGAGGGAAATATTGTTTATCGAAAATCCGAGCAGATCCATGAATCCGAACGTGCCTATCAAAGACACGGGAATCGCGGTCAGCGGAATGAGCGACGAGCGCCAGTTTTGCAGAAAGAGGACTATCACGAATACGACCAGCAAAACCGCCTCGAATATCGTGCGGTAGACGGCGTTTACGGACGATTTTATAAACAGGGTGTTGTCTATCGTTATCTCGTAATCGACTCCGGCGGGGAAGTTCGCCTTCATTTCCTCGAGCATGTCCGATATCCTCTCGGCGGTGTCGAGGGCGTTCGTGCCCGGGAGCTGGTATATGGAGATTCCGACGCACGGCTTTCCGTTGAGGTAGGTGTCGGTCGTGTAGTCGTAGGAATCCAGCTCAACCCGCGCGACGTCTTTGAGCTTTACGACCTTCCCGTCGTCCGTGTATTTTATTATGATTTCCCCGAATTCCGACGGCTTGGTAAAGCGCCCCTGCGTGTTGATTACGAGCTCGTAGACCAAATCGGGATTGGCGTCGGGCGCCTGGTTTAGCGCTCCGGCGGCAACCTGCCTGTTCTGTTCCCGCAGCGCCTTGACTACGGCGGAGGGCGTCAGCCTGTATTTGGAAAGCTTGTCCGGATTCACCCACACCCTCATGCTGTATTCGCGCGGCCCGAGAACTTCCAGGTCGCCGACTCCCTGAATGCGCGCGAGCCTGTCGTTCATCTGGCTGATGGCGTAGTTGGTGAGGTACAGCTTGTCGCGGGAGCCGTCCGGCGAGAACAGGTTGACGCTCACCAGCATGTCCGGAGACCGCTTTTTGACGACTACCCCTATGTTTCTGACCTCTTCCGGCAGGCGCGGCGTGGCGATCGCGACGCGGTTTTGCACGAGCACCTGCGCCATGTCGAGGTTTGTCCCGACCTCAAATGTTATGGTGATGAGAACCGAGCCGTCCGAACTGCACTGGCTTGCCATGTACAGCATTTTCTCGACGCCGTTTATCTCCTGTTCGAGCGGCGCGGCGACGGTGTTCATCAGAATTTCCGGAGAGGCGCCAGGGTAGCTCGTCCTCACGACGACCGACGGGGGAACCACATTCGGGTATTGGGCGACCGGAAGCCTCAGATAGCCGACTATGCCCACTATCGTTATCACGATGGAAATGACCATCGCGAAAGCCGGCCTGTCTATGAAAAAGTGGGATATGCTGCGTTTCATTTTTTATCTTCCGCTTTTTCTTCTACGGGGCTGACCAAAACTCCGGGGGTCGCCCTGTGGAGGCCGGCCGTCACGATCTTGTCTCCGGGCTGCACTCCGGAAGTCACTATCGCGTATTTGCCGACGGTTCTGTCGACTGTCACGGGCGAGTATTTTACGCGGTTGTCGTCGCCTATCGTCATAACGTAGCGAGAGACGAGATCGGTTCCGATCACGCCGTCCGGCACGAGTATGGCGTTTTTTACCGTGTACCCGGGCACGGTGACGGTTCCGTACATGCCGGCAAACAGCCGCTTCTGGGAATTGTCGAAAACCGCGCGCATTGTCAGGCTTGCCGATTCCGACGAAATTTCGTTGCCGTAATAGTTCAGCACGCCCTCGTACGTTTTGCCGGCGCGCTCGAAGAGCCGGAGCCTGACTTTCGGCCCCGTCCCGGCGTCGATGTCGATTTTTTCAAACAGCCCGCAATTGTCGTAGGCGGTGACGTCCCGCTCGCTGAGCTCGAAATAGGCCTGCACGGACGAGTCGTCCACTATGCGCGCCAGCCGCGTGCTGTCGGCAACGACGAGATTGCCTATGTCGACGAGGGACTCGCTTATCTTTCCGGACATCGGCGCGCGGATGCTCGTGTATTCCAGATTCAGCTTGGCGTTGCGCACCTTCGCCTCGGCGCTCGCGAGGACGGCGTTCGACGAGAGCATTTCGCAGTTCCGGGTGTCGAGAAGCTCTTTCGCCACGACGTCGGCGGCGTACAATTCCTTGGCCCTGTCGAGGTTTGTCTTGGCGAGCTCCACGCGGGCTTTCGCTTCGGCGAGCTCGGCTTCCGCTGACGCCAGCGCCGCCTCGTAGGGGCGCGGGTCTATCACGAAGAGCAGGTCTCCCTTCTTTACTTCCTGCCCCTCCTTGAAATTTACCGATTCGAGGTATCCGCCAACGCGCGCCCTGATGTCCACAAACGCCGCCGCCTCTATTTTTGCGGTGTAGTCGTCCCACAGCACCACGTCCTTTACGACGGGGCGCGCGAAGCGCACTTCGGGCGCGGAATTTTCGGACGGGCGCCCGTCGGGGCCGCCGCATCCGCATATTGCAAGGACCGCCGCGGCTGACGCCGCAATTTTCACGTATTCAAATCTGCGCATATGCTATTTCAAATTTAAGATCCTATCCACAAATTCCGCATTTACGGCGCGCACCTTGCCGGCCTCACGCTCTCCGAAGGTCTCCCAATTCATGTCGATTTTCACGCCTTTGCGCGCCGAGTTGAACAGATGGGTCTGCCCCAAAAGTATTTTCGCCGCGATTTTCGCCTTTTCTCCCCGTATGCGCCCTCCGGAGGCTATTTCCACGAGGTCCGCCATGGCGCGGGTTCTCGGAATGAAGAGTTTTTCCAAAAACAGGTCGAATGCCTCCGTATTGCAGAGCTCCTCGCGCATCAGGATGAGGACTATGTATCTCAGATAGTCGTTTTCATCGCATTCGCGGCGTATGCGCGTCGACAGTATGTCCTTTATCAGCTGCGCAGCCTGCCGCGGGGCGCGCGATTCCCTTATGCGCTCGTACCTTTTCACATACGGGGCATATTCTTCGCGGAAGAGGCGCACTATTATTTTTGCGATTTCCATGTACAGCGCCTCTTTGCTCTTGAAATGGTAGTTTACGGCCCCGAGGTTTACGCCCGCCTTTTTTGCGAGGTCCCGCATTCTGACCGCGGCGGGAGTCGCGACGGCGAACATTTCAAACGCCGCGCGCAATATTTTTACCGCGGTTTCAGAACGGTATTCTCCGAGAATGGATTCAAGGGTGTCGTTCATCCGGAAAACTTTTTTTAGAGTTTAATACATTTGTTTGAAACAAATGTTTGAATACTCTCCCTGTCAAGCGGAAAATTTTCGGGAGCCTGAAAATTTTGGGGGAAATCCGTTTTTTGCCGCATTACCTTCCGGAAGCCGCGCGGCGGTTCGGCGCATTTTCCCGCGGCTTTCGCCCTTTTATCCGGGATTTTTTTTGCGTTCCTCTCGAAAATTCTTGCAAGCGTCCGGTATATGTGGGAACATCCGGCCTTTAACTCAACTCCCTTCGCGCTCTTGCGGGGAGGGGCAAAACTGAAACAATCAACCCGTTTCCGCTTGCGGAGGCGGCACCATCAAGGACATAAATGAACAACGTAATGGAAGAACTGCTGGCCAACAGCAGCTTTGCCGAACTCAAACAGGGCTCTATCGTAAAGGGCAAAATCATAGAAATCCGCCAGAACGAAGTCGTAGTCGACATAGGCGGAAAATCCGAAGGCGTCGTGCCGGTGGGCGAATTTCCGGACATCAACGACGTGCAGATCGGGCAGGAAATCGAGGTTCTTCTCGAAAAGCTCGAAGATCGCGAGGGCAATCCCGTAATATCCTACGACAAGGCCCAACAGAAGAAAAACTGGGAGGAAATTCTCGCCAACTGCAAGGAAGGCGCCGTCCTCTCGGGCAGAGTCAAGAGCAAAGTCAAGGGCGGGCTCATCGTCAGCATCGGCGTGGACTCTTTCCTGCCCGCTTCCCAGATAGATGTGCAGCCTCCCAAGAATCTCGATCAGTACGTCGGACAGACCTACGATTTCAAAGTCGTTAAAATCAATGCGGAGCGCAAGAATATAGTCGTATCCCGCCGCGAGCTCATCGAAGAGCAGCGCGCAGAAAAGCGCCGCAAGCTCCTCGCCGAGGTCAAGCCCGGCGACATACGCAGGGGCGTTGTGAAGAATATCACCGATTACGGCGCGTTCATCGACCTCGACGGTCTCGACGGCCTCCTGCACATCACCGATATGAGCTGGGGCAGAATCTCGCACCCGAGCGAAATGCTCAAAGTCGGCGAGGAAGTTTCCGTCATGATAATCGAAGTCGACACCGAGCGCGAGCGCGTTTCCCTCGGCCTCAAACAGACCACCTCCAACCCGTGGGAAAACATCGAGCGCAAGTATCCCGTGGGCGCGCGCGTGCGCGGCAAGGTTGTCAACCTTGTAAACTACGGCGCGTTCATCGAGCTTGAAGAGGGCGTCGAAGGCCTCGTCCACATCACCGAATTCTCCTGGACCAAGCGCATCACAAAGCCCTCCGAGGTTCTCAAAGTCGGCGACGAAGTCGAGGCGGTCGTTCTCAACATCAACAAGGAAGAGCAGAAGATTTCCCTCGGCCTCCGCCAGCTCGAGGCAAATCCTTGGGAAATGGCCGTCCACAACTATCCCGTGGGCGCGCACGTGCGCGGCAAGGTCCGCAATCTGACTACCTACGGCGCGTTCGTCGAGCTTGAAGAGGGCATCGACGGCATGGTTCACGTCTCCGACATGAGCTGGACGCGCAAGATCAACCATCCCTCGGAAGTGCTCAAAAAGGGCGACGAAGTGGACGCCATCGTGCTGCTCGTCGATCCCGAAAACCAACGCATTTCGCTCGGCATGAAGCAGCTATCCGTTGATCCGTGGGAGGAAATCGACTCCCTGTTCAAAGTCGGCGACCTCGTCACCGGCAGGGTCAGCAAGATCACCAACTACGGCGCGTTCGTCGAACTCCAGAACGACATCGACGGCCTCGTCCACATCAGCCAGATCAGCGAAGACCGCGTCGAAAAGATCAAGGACCACCTCAAAGTGGGCGACGAAGTCAAGGCCCGCGTCGTCAAGATCGACCGCGACGAGCGCCGCATAGGGCTTTCCATCAAGGCCGCCCAGTACGACGCCGACAAGCTCGCCGAGGAAGTCGCCGCCTTCGAGAAAATCCGCAAGGACCAAGACTTGACGTCCCTCGGGGATCTTCTCGACGAAGCCACCAAGTGATTTGGCGAATGCTTTTGGGCTAAAAACGAGTTGCCGCGCGATAACAAAGACT
>CAJMOT010000078.1 GCA_905214995.1 uncultured bacterium
CTTGAAAAATACGAGCTCGCCGCCCGTCAGGGATATCCTGTCGGTCTGCGAGAGGAGAAACTTGCGCCGGCGATTTCGGGAAGAGGTTGCCTTCCCGATACCGTGAGGGCAGATGCGCCTGTTTCGCGGCGGCGCAGCCAATCTTTGAGGTTTGCATTCCTATGAAGGAGCGTCCGCCTGCGTTTCTGAGGCGCGGCCTTTGCGACGGAAGCGCGCCTGCGCGACGCGCTATTGTCCGGCGCGCTTCTCTTTGGCTGCCTGCGAGAAAAATTTTGAAAAGAATAGCGCCTGATAGTCTATGGAGTTGTTCCAGTATTTTGCGTCATGCGCGCCGGGGCGCGTGATGTAGTCGTGCGGAATGTTGTTGTAGAGCAGCTTTTCGTGGAGTTTTTCGTTCACGCGGTAGAAGAAGTCGGAGGTTCCGCAGTCGATTATTATTTGCAGGGGGCGGGCTTTGATTTTGTGCACTATGTTCATCACCGTGTGGGAATCCCATATGTCTTCGTTGTCGGCGTATTCGCCGAGGCTGTGTGCCATGTGCCAGTTGTGCGGGAACGGGCGTATGTCCACGCCGCCGCTTATAGAGCCGCATGCGCCGAATACGTCGGAGCGGTTTATCCCGAGCCATAGCCCCCCGTGGCCGCCCATGCTAAGCCCCGTGATTGCGCGCCCCTCGCGCGAGGGAATCGTGCGGTATTTCGAGTCTATGAGTTTGACCAGCTCCTCAGAAACGTAAGTCTGGTATTTGAGGTTCGGATTCTTTGGGCTGTCCCAGTACCAGGCGGTGGCTCCGTCGGGACAGACGATTATCATGTTGTGAAGGCTCGCAAGCTTTTGGAGGTCGGGCTTGATTTGCAGCCACGACGAGCAGTTGCCGCCGAATCCGTGCAGCAGGTACAACACCGGAAAGCGCGCGTCTTTGGAGCTTTCGTATGCGTCGGGCAGCACGACAAACGCGGGTATGCTCTTGTTCATCGCGGTGCTCGGGGCGTCTATTTTCTCCACTTTCGCGGCCGCCGCGAAAGCTGCGAAAGCGCATATTGCGCACGCGGCGGCGAGGATTTTTGCCGTAAGCCTAAAATTTTTCATAAAATTTGTGTACATTCCGTTTTTTTGAATTAGAGTGTTTGGCAAAGAATTTTTTTATTCAAGACTTTTTGCCGCGGAAACGGCCGTTTTTATAGCGATGGAACTCACGACGGAAAATATTTTGATGATAGGGTCCGCTATGCTGATTTTCAGCATAATGATCGTCAAGGCGGGCTTCCGATTCGGGATTCCCTCGCTGCTCGTGTTTCTGGCCGCCGGCATGTTCATGGGCGTGGACGGGTTGGGAATATCTTTCAGCAACTATTCGACGGCGCAGTTCATCGGCATAATGTCGCTTTCGATAATCCTGTTTTCGGGCGGCGTGGACACGAGCTTTTCCGACATAAAGCCCGTCCTCCTGCCCGGGGTGGTTCTCGCCACGTTCGGGGTTATGCTTACGGCGGCCTTCACGGGCGTATTCATATGGATTGTGGCTTCGTGGTTCGGGCTGAGCTTCACGCTTCCGCAATCCCTGCTGCTCGCCTCGGTGATGTCCTCAACCGATTCCGCGTCGGTATTTGCCCTTCTGCGTTCAAAGGGGCTCGCGCTCAAAGAGAATCTCCGCCCGTTGCTCGAGCTCGAGAGCGGAAGCAACGATCCCATGGCGTTTCTGCTCGCAATGGCGACCATCGCCTACATAAATGTCGGGGAGCTCTCCTACGAGGGAATCGCGAACTTCGGCATACAGATCGCAGTCGGCGTTCTGGTGGGCGTTGTGGCGGCAAAAATCATAGTGTGGGTCGTCAACCACATAAACCTTTCAAACCAGTCGCTGTACTCGGTGTTCATTTTCGCGTGCGTGCTGTTCGTCTATTCGGTCGCCGACGCGCTCAGGGGCAACGGGTATCTGGCGGTCTACTTGGCGGGATTGGTCGTCGGAAACAGCCGCATGATCCACCGGCGCAACATCACGCGATTCTTCGAGGACTTCACATGGCTGTGGCAGATAGTGATGTTCCTCACGCTCGGGCTGCTCGTCAACCCCAAGGAGCTTCTGCCCGTGGCGGGAATGGGGCTTGCGGTCGGGGCGTTTATGATAGTATTCGGCAGGCCGCTTAGCGTGATACTCTGCCTTGCGCCGTTCCGCAGGTTTTCCAGAAACGCGGTCAACTACGTCTCGTGGGTGGGGTTGCGCGGGGCGGTGCCGATAGTGTTTGCAACATACCTTTTGACTTACGAGGTGGAGCAGGCGCAGACGATGTTCAACATAGTGTTTTTCATAACGATTCTCTCGCTCGTCGTCCAGGGAATGACGGTGCCGACCATGGCGCGCATTTTGGGCGTGGACGACAAGACGCCTCCGGACGCCACGGCTTTCGGGGTGGAGCTGCCGGAAGAGATAAAGTCCGCCATGGCGGAAATAGAGGTGACGCCCGAAATTCTCGCGGGAGGGGATACGCTATCAAGCTTCAAGCTTCCGGAACACACGCTCGTGATGATGGTGCGGCGCGGCACGTCGTTTTTCATTCCCAAGGGCGGAACAAAGCTCGCGGCGGGCGACAAGCTGCTTGTCATAAGCGACAAGGACGAAGACTTGAAGTCGGCATTCGCCAAGATGGGCGTCACCCAGTACACTTGGGACAGGCGCGCGTAGCGGAAATTCCGGCGCGTCGGCGGCGCGGGATTGTTGCCGCCGTTTCCCGCGGCGTCTTTCGGGCGGTTTAACTATTTTGACCGATATTTGAATTGCAATGAATTATTCCCCAAATTTTGGGGAAACATTGGCAAAATGAATTGAATCATTTTGCCGTTTGCGCAAAAATACCCGCCGAAATGAAAAACTACGGCGAATACGCAAAAAGGTTCGGCAGGCTTTTCAGGGAAGCCGCGCGGATTCCTTTCGGCGCGCGGGCGGCATCCGGCGCGGCTTTTGGAGACTCATTCGCTCCGGACTCCGAAACGTTTTGCAAGACGTGCGACCCGAGGTTTTTGAAAATGCGCAAAAAGGCCCTGATTTTTGCCCCGCACCCCGACGACGAGGCCATGTCCGGAGGGCTCGCGCTGCGGCTAATGCGCGAGTGCGGCTTTGGAGTGAAAGATATCGCCGTCACCCTCGGCTCCAACAGGGCGCGCAGGCCCGGGAGGCGCGCCGAGCTCAAAGAATGCTGCAAACGCCTGTCGTGGGAGCTCGAAATCTGCTGCGGCGGCGACGGATTCGACGAAATAGTACCCTCCAAGCGCGGCTCCCGCGCGTGGAAATCCGCCGCGAAAGAAATCGCCGGAATAATCTCGCGCGAAAACCCCGCGGCCATTTTCGCCCCGCACAAAAACGACTGGAACAAGACCCATTGCGGGGTGTCGCTGCTCGTGGCGGACGCGCTCGAAATCCTCGGCCCTTCCTATCGCGGAATGCTGTTTGAAACCGAGTATTGGGGCGCGATGAAGTCCCCCAACCTCATGGCGGAAATTCCGTCCGACATACTCGCCGCGCAGATAGAGGCGACCTCATGCCACACAAAGGAAGTGGAGCGCAACCCCTACCACATCAGGATTCCGTCGTGGATGTCCGACAACGTCCGCAGGGGCGGGGAGATCGTCGGGGGCCAGGGCGGAGCCGTTCCGGACTTTGACTTCGCCGTGCTTTTCAAGGCGAAAATCCGCTCGGCGCGCGGGTGGAAAAGCGCCTTCAAAAGCCGCTTTCTGCCCGCGTCGGAAAACGCCGCAGCCCTCTTTGCAAAACAGCCATGGAAATAATAATATCCGAAAATCCCGCCGAGGCCTCCGCCAAGGCCGCGGAAGCCGTAAAGATGCAGATTCTCGCCAAGCGCTCGAGCGTGCTTGGGCTCGCGACGGGCGAAACGGCGCTGGGGCTCTATGGCAGGCTCGCGGAAATGTGCGGCAGGGGGGAGGTGTCGTTCAAAAAAGTTTCGACGTTCAATCTCGACGAATACGTGGGAATGCCCGCCTCCGACCCGAATTCCTACCGCTCGTTCATGGAAAAACATCTATTTTCAAAAATAGACGTCGACCGTTCTAACACCCATATCCCCGACGGCTGCGCCGAAAATATCCGCGCCTATTGCGTCCAGTACGAAAACAAGATAAGGCTTTGCGGGGGAATAGATTTGCAGGTGTTGGGAATAGGCTCCGACGGGCACATCGGCTTCAACGAGCCGTCGTCGTCGCTGGGTTCCCGCACGCGCGTGAAAACCCTCACCGAAAAAACCCGCGCCGACAATTCCAGATTTTTCGGCGGCGACATTTCGAAAGTTCCAATGCACGCCGTGACAATGGGAATCGGCACGATACTCGATTCCCGAGAGATCCTGCTGCTGGCGTTCGGCGAAGGCAAAGCCGAAGCCGTCGCGCGAATGGCGGAGGGGCCGATCACGGCAAACGTCCCCGCGAGCGCCTTGCAGCTCCACCCGAACGTCAAAGTTTTTCTCGACGAACCGGCGGCCTCCAAGCTGGAAAACAAAGCTTACTACAAATACGTGTACGCCAACAAGCCGTAGGCGGCGGATGGCGGCTGAAAGCGGCGGGCGAAGGCATTCCCGCAGGCGGAGTTTTAGCCTTGCGCGCCGTTAGTTAATGAGGGGAAAAAAGCTCCGATAAAAAATTGCGCGGCGCGAATTTTTATTGCGGCGCTTTGAAAAGCGAAAAGGCGGGGAGCGCAGGGACATTGTCCCGCAAGTTCCCCGCCGGATTCGGGGAAGCGATTCCATCGGAGGGGGGCCGGCCGGCTGAAAGCCGCTAATCTCCGTCCGTCAGATAAATGAAACGCCGGCAGGCGGGCGCCCGGGCGGACTTTCCGGAGCGGGCGCGCCGGCTCCGGAAGCGGAAAAAATTTGCTTGCGTTCAGAAGCGGGCGGATTTAACTATTCAAGACATATGAACTACCCTTTTACCTCATATAAAAACGCGCATACCCGGCGCCCCCGCGAAAGGAAGGCGTTTGCGCTCGTGCTTTCATTGGCATTGATGGGTTTCATGGTTTTGCTCGTGGTCACTTTGGCCACGATGGTTCAGCAGCAGTTGAGGCTCAGCCGTCAGTCCCTCTACGATTTTAAGGCGAGGCAGGCCGCCAAATTCGCCGCATATCAGGCGATGTCGCGCGTGCAGGAAACCCTCGGCCCCGACCAGCGCATATCCGCCAATGCGATGATATTCGAAAAACAGCTCGCCGCCGGCCTCGAACAGCTCGAGCAGGACGAGAAGTACGAGTGGTGGAAAAAGCCGATGGAAATAGACCGCGAGGAGGTCGAAAACATATCTTCCGACGATCCCATTTCCGAAAACAGGAATTGGGTTGGGGTGTGGTATAGCCACATACGCTTGCAGCCCGACAAAATCGGCCAGGAGGAGAAGCGCGACGACTACATCAGAAGGACGGTTGACGAGGCCGTCACTTGGCTCGTTTCCGGCAACAAGGTTCGCGACGAAAACGACAAGACGGGCTCCCACTTGCAGTACAAGCCCACGCAAAAGCTCAATCCCGGCCAGTACGTGAGGGCCGTTGCCGAGGGTTCCACGGCGACGGCGGACGATCCTTCCAGCAAAAACGGCCATGTCCTCGCGCCCATAGTCACTTTGAACAACGATCCCAACCCCATCACCAACGAGGTAAGGGAGGACGGCAAGCAGACGCGCATAGCGTGGTGGGTCGCCGACGAGGGGCAGAAGGCTTCCCTCAATGCGATTGCCCCCAAAAATTACATCACCCTCTTCAAGGAGGTGGATTACAGAATGCAGAGCCTGCCGTTCTATTCCGGCATAAACGGCCTCACGGTTCCGGTGTCGGGCGGGGCGGGCATAAAGGCGTTTGAAATCAACACTGACGAGGAGTCCGCCGACCCGAACTCCATAGCCACGCTGCGCAATCTTTCGGACGTCAAGCAGATCGACATACTCAAATCTTCAAATGTCCCCTCCACCACGCAGCTTGCCAAGCTCTTCTTCCACGGGGTGACTTTCAACACCAAGGGATTGCTCGTCAACGTGCGCGAGGGCGGCTTTAAAAAGGACCTCTCGCTCGGGCTGACCCGCCTTGACTACGGCAACGAAGAGGAGGATCCGGGCGACAAGCTCAACCAAAACGCGCCCGAGTACTTCCCGCGCCCCTACGGCACGGCGGGCTATGAGTACAAAACTTCCGCATATCCGCTCCTTTGGAACGATATGATCGGAAAGAATATTTCCCAAACCCGCATTCAGCCGCAGAGCGAAAAGAGCAGGATAAACAACGGGCTCGGGCACATGTTCCCCCCGCAGATGTTCGTCCACGACGACCTTTCCGGCGGCGATTACGAGGGCGCGTCCACAATCGGCTCAATGCTCGATGAGCTCTTTTCAGACAAATTCCTCTTTAAGGATCCGGGCGGTCCGCTGTGGTCGCAGCTGCGCTCGTATTACAATTTGAGGGCTGAAAACGACCCCGCCGACGGAAAGCTTAAAGACAGGATTCAGACCGACGACAGGCACGGTTTCAAGCCCGTCGTAAAGCGTTTCCAGATATTTTACGTGCCTACCTTTGTGCACTACGGCTCGCAGCGGTACGGAGTGAGGCTCCACATCATTCCCATGCTGATACTTTACAATCCCTACGACACCAAGATCGCGGGCGACAGCTATTACATTTTGCAGGTAAATTCCGCCGAACAGCACCCGATTGGCTCGTTCAGGTTTGCCGTAGGGTACCGTTCGGGCGAAAACTTCCAGTGCCTGCGCGACCTGAGAACCGAGCTCATTCCGTCGCTCGCGACAGGCGTAATCGGCAACGATAACGAAATGCGCCGCACTTACATAAAGCTTTCGCGCCTCGGCATCTGGAATCAGGGCGTACAGGGTTGGACGGCTCCGGACGACATCACCGGATGGATGTGGGACAGCGGCAGCGTCAACAACTCTCTCACTTACCGCGCCAATACGATGGCAAACGACGACATAAATACGCCGCTTCCGTATTTCATGTCCACCAAGACGTTCTTCTACGACCAGAGGATACTTCCCCTCGGCTACGGCACGACCAACAACAGGGGCGACACCTTCACCGTGGCCCCGGGCGAAATCATCGCCCCCAACGCCGTTTCGCAGCAGACGAGGACTTGGGAAAACGACAACACCAATGTCAGCTACCACTGGAAGGGCATCATAGGGTCGGGCAACATCGTCCCGAGCATCGACCAGACCCTCACGACCATGACAACCACCGGAAAGTGGTCGGCGAGAGTCGCGAGGATTCCGCTCTATCTGAACAACCTCTATATGTCCGCCTACCACGGCAGGTTCGTCAATCCCAATTCGGGCGGCAACACGGACAGAAACAATTACCTGTTCAGAGCCCAGCGCGAAATCGCGGCGTATAATTCCAACAACGTCAATACCGACACCGAAGGAGGGCTCGCGGGCGACCTCAGGTTCGTGGCGTACAGCGAGGACGGCATTGAGCCCGGCAAGGCGGTCATCTTTGTAATGAAGGAGATCGTCGCTTATGTCGGCGACCCTGAAAAAAATTCCGGCACTTCAAGCCTTGTCAGGCAGAATGAAATAGGGCCCAACGGGGTCGTTGAATACCAGGGCAGGGACGAGACCCCCTACGAGGATCGCGCCCTAATGCTTCCCTACGAGGAGGTCGGCACTTTTGGCGGATGCTTCTATATGGACGTTCCGCATCCGGAATCCGAGCACTATCTCAAATACTCCTCGGGCGCGACTTGGGATTATTCCTCGCTGCGCTATGCCAACGTGCTCTTCGATCTCAACCCGGGCTCGAAGTTCTCGGTCTGCAACCCCGCCTATACGGACAGCATGAGGGACGTGAACAACAATACGCCGCCCACGAGCATATCGCAGTATTATATAGACATGCAGGACGTCACCGGCTGGCATAAAGGCAACGGCTCGATTGCCCGTCCGCTCAACGCCGGCCCGAATATGACGCCCATAGGCTACGGCATGTACGCTTATATGCCCAACTACAAGGCGGCGAGCCAGAGGCTCCCGAATCTTTCCGAGGGGCTCAACAGGTATTTCTACCGCCAGGTGTCGTCGCGCGAATACCACAAGCAGCTGACGCTCAATGTTTGGCTTTGGAAGCGCGACGGTTTCAAGTTTGAGGAAATCCCGACTTCCACAAACAATTCCGGCAGCGGCGTGTATACGGACTTCACCCCGATGATGGCGCAGGTATTGGGGTATAGGATATACCTCGGCAACGCCCGCCAGAGCTTCCCCGACCCGACGCTCGTGTACAGCGCCACCCAGGGGCAGCGCAGCGCGGACAGCTCGCGTATCAACTTCCACATGCCCGGACACATCCGCAACAATTCCAGGCTGACTTCGCTGCGCGCGTTTGAAAAGTTTTACGACACCGACCAGCCCGGAATAGCGGAACTCAACGACGTGGCCGCCGAAAAAGACTTCATCACGTCGATGCAGTCCAGCGGCGACGACACGAGCTCCGAGGCTTTCCGCGCCCGCTATTACATAAATTGGCTCGCCCTCAACCCGCGCAGGCACTCCGCCAACTATTGGAGGTGGTACGGGCAGAAGATAAACAACGGCCAGGACTTCCTCGGCGACGCCTCTCCGGAATCCGTAAAGGGCGATCTCAACGGAAGGGTGGTGGAGTGCACGGATTTTGACTACCACAAGACCCTCCACGACCAGATCACTGCGGGCGGCGACGAGACTACCCTCATCCCCTACGGCATCATATTCGCCCAGCCGTACGCCGAAAATATGCCCGGTTCGCAGCCCTTCTTCAACAGGAGGCTGTTCGTAAACGGCGACATTCGCGCGACGTTCTTCGGGCAGGAGTACTGCGGCCGCGACGTTCCCAACGAGCAGACCGCGACTGCCACGACGGACGGCAAGTTCGTCTACAACACCCTCGGACGCATATCGAGCAACATGCAGGCGACTTCCCAGATATACTCTTCGGACGAGAGCGTCGGGGACGGCATGAGCAATGTCGGATACAGCATCAATATGCCCACCAAGGGATACGCCTACGTCGGCATGAGGGATTCCATCGGCGCCGAAACCGCGCCCATACACCACATTCTCAGGCGCACGGAGGTGGTCTCCAATCCCGCAAATCTCGCGAGCGCGAATTTGTCGTTCGGCGTCGGCTGGTACAAGGCGACCGACTGGAACCAGCAGGACAATACCAGCACCAACAACTGGTACAATTCCTACCATATCGGATATCCGGATTCGCTGATGGCGCCCTTTGCCATAGGAAATTCGCTCTGCCCGAGCAGAATTCTTCCGGATCGCTCCTACCACGTCGCCTGGCTCGACGGATCCAATCCCCGCGAAGACGACGGCCTCCAAAACTGGACGCAGAGCAGGTACTGGAACGGCAAGCGCGAAAGCGACTTTGAAGAGGATCGCCACGCCATCTACGACATGTCCTGGCACCTCAACAACGTGCTGTGGGACGAGTACTTCTTCTCGACCCTCCCGTACCGCATAGACGACAGGCAGGACGCCTCGCGCCTCGACCCGGGCAACGCCTATCCCCTCAATCCGAGGTTGCAGTACGTTTCCTCGAACGAGGACGAATACATCAAGCTCAGCGACCTCGACTCCATCGAGACGGAGGACCAGTTTGACGAAAACGCCTCGAAGCTGTGGATCAACGGGCCTTTCAACGTCAATTCCACGAATATCGACGCTTGGAAGGCCATACTCTCCATCCACTACGGCGAAGAGGTGCAGGGATACAGCGGCAGCCCGAATTCCGAGCCCGACAGGGTTCCGTTCCTGCGCTGGGAAGCCCCGTTCAGGGCGGAGGCTTTCCAGGCGGGCGACCAGATCGACTCTCCGACCGTCATGCAGGGCTACCGCTCGCTCTCCGAAGACGAAATCGAAGAGCTCGCCTGCGCGATAGTCGAGCACATCAAGGACAGGGGGCCGTTCTATTCGATGTCCCACTTCGTGAACCGCGTCGTTTCCAACATCGGCGCAGAACAGAGGTACACCGACTCCCTCAACGGGCAGAGCACTACGGCGGATCCCCTGCCGATGCCCGAAGAGGAGTCTGACAGAAACAACCTCGAAAAGGAATACGACGACAGGGGCGGCACCCACAAAATCACCCATATGCAGAAGGGCGTTTTGCAGGCCGCCATCGACAGCACGAACATCAATTCCTCCTTCCACGACGAGCTCTGCATATCCATCGACGACGACAACAACATGACCGAAGCCATCAAGAAGTCCGAAGGGTACAGCGCGTTCGCCAATCCCAAAGACGTATGGGAAAACTGGCGCGGCGCGATCGGCCCGCAGGCAACAGGCGCGCCCGCGTACCTCATGCAGCAGGACATTCTCTCGAAAATCGGCTCATTCCTCACCGTCCGCTCCGACACTTTCAAAATCAGGGCATACGGCGAGATCAAGAACTCGATTACGGGCAGCGTCGAGAGCAAGGCGTGGTGCGAAATGGTCATTCAGAGAACGCCGGAATACATAGACGTGGACACCCTCGTTTCCAACGAAGGCCAAAAGGCTACGGATACGACCGGCAGAGAGCTCGAAATCGGCCATCAGGAAGAAAAGACAATCACCTCCAAGAGAGACTACCTCAACGAAATGACGAACGAACTAAGCGATCTCAACAAGGCGCTCGGCAGAAGGTTCAAGGTCGTGTCGTTCCGGTGGCTCAACGACAGCGAAATATAATCCGGCATTCCGCGCTTTATCCCTCGCAATCGGGGGAAAGCGCGGTCTTTTTACCCCATTTTCACGACGAAGCTTTTTTGCATGACATTGAAATCTACGACACTCCGAATAATGGCGGCTTTTCTGCTGCCCGTCTTTGCCAACGCCCAGACATCGCCCGCGCCCGCGGCACAGCCCGCAGCGCAGCCGGCGCCCGGAGC
>CAJMOT010000079.1 GCA_905214995.1 uncultured bacterium
GCGGGCTCGGGCTTCTGCGCGGTCGCCTTCGACCCCCACGGCGCGGCGGAGGGCGACACCGTAGCCTACGTCGAAGGCGCGGAGGCCTCTGCGCCGTTCGATTCGCCCGCCCCCGTGGACGCCTACTGTGCGGGAATCGTCGAGAAAATCAACATTTACAACGACAAGTAAGTTTATGAAAAAGGTATTTACGGCAAAGGACATAGCCGAACTCAAGCTCTCCGGAGGCTCTCTTCCGCCCGATGCGATACTCACGCCTTCGGCGAGGGAGGCGCTCTCGGGCGGCCCGCAAAAGACCGCTTCCGCCGCCGCCAACGCCGGAGGGGAATCCTCCGTCGTCGGGCGCAAAGAGTACACAATCCCCGTCAAGGAGTACAAATGGACACCCGGCGGCGACCCCAAAACGCCGCAGGAGCTCGAAAAATTCTTCTTTTCGCCGAAAATCCAGGAGCTCAAAAAGCTGATTGTCGACCTCGGCAGGCGCTCGTACGGAAAAAACTACAACGACGGCAACGGCGGCAATTTCAGCGTGCGGGTAGGCGACAACATAGTGCTGTGCACGCCGACCATGATTTCAAAGGGCTCGATGAGCGCGGACGACATGTGCCTTGTGGACATGGACGGCAACCAGCTCGCGGGCAGGCGCAAGCGCACGAGCGAAGTGCTCGCGCACCTGGCAATAATGAAGCGCCAGCCCATGTGCAAGGCCTGCTGCCACGCCCATCCGCCGCATGCGACGGCGTTCGCAATATCCGGCAAGACGCCGCCGCGCTGCGTCAACCCCGAAACCGAAATTTTCATAGGACAGGTCGGGCTCGCCGACTACGGCACGCCCGGAACGCAAAAGATGGCCGACGCGGTGGGGGAATGCGGCGTCGACCACGACTGCGTGTTCATGGTAAACCACGGCGTTATGACGTGGGCGGCCGACATCGAAACCGCCTTCTGGAAGATGGAAAACGTCGAAGCGCACTGCTTCACCTCGATGCTCGCGTTCCAAATCGGCGGCCCCAGAAAATTCTCCGAAAAGGACGCAAGGGAGCTCGTCAAAATCAGGGACGCCATGGGCATGGTCAACCAGGAAAATTTGAAGGAATGCGGGCTATGCGACTCCGCCGACGAAGTCCGCGGCTGCGTGTGCGCCTCAAAACCGCCCGAGCAAGCTCCCTCTGCGGGCTACGACTGCGAAGCCGAAAAGCTCGTGTCCAAAATTACGAACATGATAATTTCGGAGCTCAACAAATGAAGGTCTCGATAATCGGCGGAGGGGGGCGCGTAGGCGCATGCGCCGCGTACGCGCTCGAATGCCAGGGGCTTGCCTCCGACATACAAATAATAGACGCCAACGCCGAGGCCGCCGAAGGGGAGGCGCTCGACCTCCTGCACGGCGCGGCAGTCCTCGGCGGGCAGCGCGTTTTCACGGGATGCTATAAGCGCGCGGCGGACTCGGACATCTTCGTCATAACCGCGGGCCTGCGCCGCAAGCCGGACGAGAGCAGGCTCGACCTCGTAAACCGCAACGTCGCGCTTTTCAGGCAGATTCTCGCCTCCATACGCGGCGGCGGATACAAAAAGGACGCGGTGGTTCTCGTGGTCTCCAACCCCGTAGACATACTCACTTACATTGCGGCAAAAGAGCTCGACCTGCCCGACGGGCGGGTAATCGGGCTCGGCACTATGCTCGACTCCTCCCGCTTCCGCTCGCTCATTGCGAAGGAGCTGAAGGCGCCCGCAAACCAGGTCTGCGCCACGATTCTCGGCGAGCACGGAGACTCCATGTTCCCCGTGTGGAGCGGCGCGTCGGTAAACGGGCTGGCGATGAAAAGCTACGCCGGCTTCGACGTGAATTTCCAAAACAGGGTATTCGAGCGCACGCGCGCGAGCGGCGCGGAAGTCATAAAGCGCAAGGGCGGCGCCGGCTGGGCGGTCGGCGCCTCAATCGCCGCAGTCGTGAGGGCGGTCGCGCTCGATTCGCGGGAGCTCCTTCCAGTATCCTCCGTCCAGAGCGGGGCCTACGGAATCCGCGACGTCGCCCTCAGCGTGCCTACGATAGTCGGCAGGGGCGGCGCGCAAAAGCGCGTAGAGCTCGACCTCTGGCCCGTCGAGGCTCAGGCGATGCGCAACTCCGCCGCCTCCCTGCGCGAAACGCTCGCCAGGTGCTTCTGAAATTTGCGCGCCTTCCGGCAGATGCCGAAGGCCTTTTTTTGCGCTTGCGCAGACCTGCCGCGAAAATTAAAACACGCCTATGACAAGACGACTTTTATGCTCGCTGCTCGCCGCAGTCCTGTGCGCGGCCGCCTATTCCCAAACGCCCGAATCCGCACACGCCGCAAAGCTCGACGCGAAAAGGGCAAGCCTTTTGCGCTATCTGAAATCCGTCGCGGACTCAGACAGATATTTGAGCGGACAGAGGTGGTCGAAGTCCGACTGGGACGAGATAAAGGCGCAGACGGGCAAACTGCCCGCGATAATGTGCGTTGAATACTGCGCCTACGAGGGCAACCGAAAGCTAAACGGGGGAAAGGCCATACAGTGGCGCGAAATAAATCCCGTCGCAAATAAGCACTGGAACGCCGGAGGGCTCGTCAGGATAACGTGCCACTTCCCCAACCCCTATATGGAGGACGGCGGGGGGCTGCGCACGCGGCTCGGCGACGGCGGCGAAAAGCTTTTCTCCGCGGAAAGCTCGCCGGAAAAAACGCGGTGGCTCGAAATGCTCGCGGAAGTTGCAAACGGCGTAAAAGACCTCAACAAGCGCGGGGTCGTGCCGATATTCGGGCCGATGCACGAAATGAACGGCGGCTGGTTCTGGTGGGGCTCGACGCTCTCGCCCGCAGCGCAGAGAAAGCTGTGGGACCAGATTTACTCCGCGCTGGAAAAAAACGGCTGCCGCGCCGTCTGGCTCAACGCCCTCTCGCCGCAAATTCCGATAGACGAAGAAAACGGCCCCGACTTCGGCAAAATGGACGTCATAGGCTGCGACGTCTACGGCTTCAAATCCGCGAACAATCTCGGGGCGGTAAAGGACAAGACCGAAATCGCCGAGCGGCGCGGAAAGATTTTCACGCTCTCGGAATTCGGGGCGTACAGCGCGCACAATCCGCAAGACGACAGGGAATTCGGAACCTACGACCTGACCGAACTGATAAGGCAGATGGACGCCCGCTGCCCCCGCGCGTACGGCGCGGTGTTCTGGGCGGGACCGTGGGGAATCCACAGGAGCAAAAACGCGAGGGAATTTATGAACGACAAAAAAATCATCACCCTGCCCGACGCCACCTACGAGGGCAAATAGGCGAAACCTTCCGCCTCAAAGCGGATTCCGCAAAAACTTCGGCGCCATTCTCCGCAAAAATTAGCTCGCTTTCCGTCGCAAAAACCAGAGAATGCAAAATCTTTAAAAGCTCAGGTGGTGAAATTGGCAGACACACTGGCTTTAGGCGCCAGTGCCCGCAAGGGCGTAGGGGTTCGAGTCCCCTCTTGAGCATTTTCAATTCTTACGCGCATAAGGCTCTGCGGCGCGCGAATTGCGCCTTCCGTTTCGCAACGGCATATTTCCGCAATCTCCCCTCCTGCCCGTGCCGAGCAAAACGGCATACAGTGCGGAAGCGCGCCGCTCAGCGCAGTTTTTCCCATACCCATTGGGCGAATTTTTCGGACGGAAGCTCCACAAATTCGTAGAAGAGCCAGACTGCGAACGCGAGAACGGGAATAGACGCCGCCCACGACGCCGCGATGTCCGCGACAAACGCCGCGCAGTCTCCCCATGCCGCGGCGCACAGCGCGAAAATCGCCGCATAGAAAAGCCATCTTCCGCGCACATCGCCGAAGAGCAGCAATATTCCGTAGCTCAAATACGAGCCGATGAAAATGACGTTCATGCACCAGAGTATGCTGCAATAGTAGCCGTCGCCATAGACAAATGCGGCAAATAGCCCCGAAATCAGGGCCTGCCAAAAGGACGCCCCGTTCCCGTAGAACGCCGACGACCACCCCGACGGCGCGAGCTCTCCGAGGCGCGCGTTGAACATCAATCCGCCGGCAACGAGCGCATAGCATATCATCGTGCACGCGAGCACGGGCGGCATCAGCCTGAAATACCGCTTGACCGCCTGCCTTCTCACGGATTCCCCGCGCCCTCCCCTGAAATGCGCCGCGGCGAGAGTAAAGCTTACGAGAGCGAAAAATGTGTAGAGCGGAAAAGAGCTGTTCGCAAACGCCGAGGCGGGAAATGCGGAAAAGTATCGCGCCGCCCTGTCGGAATCCGCCACGCCGCTGCCCCAGCCCACATAGCCTACGGGGAAAAACGCGAGAACATAATGAAAGAACGCCACCCATATTCCGGAAATTCCCTTGATGGCGCCTATGTATTGAATGCGGCGTTTCACGGGCAGCGTTTGAAAGTCTTTATTTATAAAGCGCCGATTTTCCGTTTTGGAGCCGTTAGATGTCAAAACCAAAATCAGGCGCAAGCGGGCGCGGCAAACCCCGCCGCCGGATTCAAAGCCATTCCGCGCGCCGCTAAACGGACGCGCCGCATAAGGTTTTGGCTTGATGGGGCGGATTTTTGCGCGACAATACCGACATGGCGCAAACGCCGCCAGTTGGCGCGCAACGGCGGCTCCGCGCGGCGGACACGGCAAAAGGGAACACGGCGATTATGGAATATTTTACGAAATTTCAATCCCCCATCGGAGCGATGATTCTTACGGGCGACGGCGAAAGCGTCACCGGCCTTTGGATAGACAGGCAAAAATACCGCGGCATTGCACGCGCCGGATTGGAGGAAAACCCCCGCCTGCCCGCTTTCAAAGCCGCCCGCAAATGGCTCGACAAATATTTTGCGGGCGGAAAGCCGACGCCCTCGGAAGCGCCGCTAAATCCTGCGGGCGGAAGCCGCTTCCAAAAAATCGTGTGGGATATTCTTCTCAAAATTCCCTACGGCGAACTTTCAACTTACGGAAAGATCGCAAGGGAGGCCGCCGAGACCCTCGGGGTGGAAAGAATGTCGGCGCAGGCCGTCGGGCAGGCGGTCGGCAATAACCCGATTTCCATTATAATCCCGTGCCACAGGGTCGTCGGCTCCGACGGAAACCTCACCGGCTACGGCGGGGGGCTCGACGTAAAAATACGGCTGCTCGAACTCGAGGGAGTTGACATGACAAAACTCTTTCCGCCCAAAAAGCGGAATGCGCGCTGACAAGAGGGAAAGGCGCGCGGCGGACATGCGGGGGCAACCGCAAAATTTCAGCGAAGAGGGGCGGAATTGAATCCGCGGCGCAAAAAAAAACGCAGGGAAACCCGCGGCATAAAGTGGCGCGCCTTGAGGGAGTCGAACCCCCAACCTTCTGATCCGTAGTCAGATGCTCTATCCAATTGAGCTAAAGGCGCACTGCTTCGTTTAAAGTTTCATATAAATGCACCATCGGGGCGCGTTTGCAAGCTCTTTTTTAGAATTTCGCGTTTTTTATGGCGTTTTTCAATTTCCGCCGCGCGCCGTCAAAAAGTAAACACGACTTTGTACTGCCCGCTCCCGAGCCCGCGCAAAACCGACCTCTTGGCGATAAACCCCGCGATTTCAGAATCGCTCGCCTCGGATCCGGAACTCTTCAAAAGCAGAGGGCGGCCCGCGACCCCGCCGTCGAAAACGTCCACCAAAAATTCCGCGGGAGAAATCATTATCTCGGCGGCGCGCGCGTCGGCGTATTCGCTGCGCACCGTGCGCCCGCTCGACATGTCCACCACTTTTATCAGCGCGCCTTTCCGAGCCGGAGGCTCCGCCTCGTCCTTCCTTCCGAAGCTCGAAAATACGCTGCGCATTATGGATCGGAAAAGCCCCGTCCGCGCAACCTCGATTTCATCCCTGCCCAGAACGAAGGCCGAATCCCTGAGCGCCTCGGCATACGACGGCCGGACGGCCTTCGGCTCAGCAATGCGCGCAGACGACAAATTCAGCGGGCGCTTTCCGTAATTCCAGCGCGTCGGCAAAAACAGAGGGGAAAAATCCGAAAGTTCCTCCACCCCGACGGCAGAGCCGCCGCCCGAAAGCGAATCTGTTCGGACTTCGATAAACGCCGAAAAGCCGTCCTTCGGAAGCTTCACAGGCTTCAAATCCGGCATTAGCGCAAAAAATGCGGACGCGCAAAACAGCGCGGCGCAAACCGCAATCGCCGCAAACGCCCATTCTCCGGGCTTTTCCGCTCTCCTACCGCCGCCCATCGGGTTCCGCCGCGATTATCGCGTTTTCAAATCCCGCCGACTTCGCGGCCTCGCAGATTTCGACGAGCGTCTGGACGGACAGATTCTTGTCGGCCTTTATCAGAAGCGTACCGCGCCTTGCCGGTTTGCCGGCGCGCGAAAAGCTCTTGCGGAAAGAGTCTATCGTGTAGATGGCCCCGTCGAATATCAGCATCGAATCCCCGCGCGCCGAGAGCACGTCCATGTCGGAATTTACGACGGCGGAATCCGGAACGCCCATTTTCGGAAGCCCCGATTTCCCGCCACAGCCGAAAGATATGCCAAGCCCCGTCGCCGCCACGAACTTCGAGCCGAGCAGCGTCATCATCAGCGCAATCAGCAGGATGTCGAACAGCGCCGCGCAGTCCACGGAGATCTCCTGCTTGCGCACTTTCGATGTGGTATTCACGAGATTCATTCCGCGTCTTTGCCCTCCATATGCAAATTCTCATTCTCAGGCATTCCCCTTATTATGAAGAGCATTATGTCGTTCGCCGACCAGTCTATGTCCTGCGCGAGAGCCCTGACGCGGCTGTTTATCAAAGCGTAAGCAAGCCACGCGAGAATCGCGATAAAAAGCCCCGCCGCGCTCGAAAGCAGAGCGTTGTAAATCTGCCCCGAAAACTCCGACGCGCTCGCGTAAGAACCGGACGATGCCATGGTGTTAAATATCTGCAAAATCGCTAAAACCGTCCCCGCCAATCCCACCAGCGGCGCGAGTTTTGCAACGAGCGCAAGACTCGAAACGCGCCTGTCGATGAGCGCGAACTCGTTGGCGGCGGCGATATTTACCGCCTGCGACATAGTATCCGGCGGCTCTTCGGAGTTTAGCAGGGCGGCCTTGACGACCCTCGGTATCGGCCCGTAGCTTTCGTCGCATATAGTCACCGCCTCGAGCAGCCTGCGCCTTTTGAGCGCCGTCTTTATGCCGGCAACGAACTCTACGGCGCGTATCTGGCCCTTGTGCAGATACAGCAGCCTTTCCAGAAAAATCAGCGCGCCGGCGGCCGCCAATAGCGCGAGCGGCAGCATCATCGGCCCGCCGAGTTCGAAAATGTCGATTATCTTTTCCATAAGCTATTTCTCTTTGGCAAGCCCGAGCTTTTGCCTCGCGAGCTGCAGCGGCGGCAGGGAATTTTTAACGATTATCTCGTATACGGCGCGGGCGTCGCGCATTCGGTTTTCAGACTCCATGGATTTTGCGAGATTGTAAAGCGAACGCCCTATCCAATAGCCCTCGCCCGGTTCGCGTTCGGAACTTTTAAGGAGTTCGGAGGCGGTCAGCCACCTGACTTCGTTGGCCTCGCTGGACTTCCCCGCCCTTTCGAGGGCGAAGCTCCACTTGAAAGCGGCCTCCGCGCGCGCCGCGGGGGGCATTCCGGGCAAAGAGTAAAGCCTTTCGAAAATCGCGGCGGCCTCGAGAGTGCGGGAGTTCTGCGCCAAAGTCGCGTCGCCGAGCCCGAGCCACGCGAGGCGCACTTCGGGGTGCGACGGATATTTGTTGAGAATCTCGTTGTACAGCGCGCGCGCGTCGGCGAAGGAATTGAGCAGTTTCAGCACGTCCGCCTGCTCGAGCCTCGCGTAAAAGTTGCGCGGGTCGTCCGGATGGGCGGCGCAAAGCCTGTCAAGTATCGCGAGGGCGTCCTTGTAGCTGGCGTCCAAACCGACTCTAACGGCGTATCTCGCGGCGTCGAAAAGCGCGGAATAGGCAAACGGGCTCTTTGGATACCTTTCGGTAAGCTCCACGCAAAGCTTCCGCGCCTCCGCGTACCGCCCCGCCGCGGCCTCCGCGCGCGCCTGGTTTATGTACGACACCTGGGCGGCGTCCGTGCCGGGGTAATCCCGCCTGAGCTTCCCATAGACGGCGAACGCCCCGCTTTCCCCGCCGGTTTTTCCAAGCGATTCGAGGCAGGAAGCCTTGACGAGCATCGCGCTCGCGGCGACCTCGGGGGAAAGGTTTTTTATCGAGAGAATTTCCGAACAGATTTTTTCGGCGCTCTCAAAATCCGAATTTTCCCTGAGAATCACGGCCTTCAGCCATAACAGCCTGCCGCGCAAACCGTCGGATCTTCCCGCCTTCAACAGCCGGTCGATGCGCCCGAGGGCTTCGCCGCTGCGCCCGGAATTTCTCAGCCTCTGCGCGAACAGCCATTCGGCGTTCCAAATTTCATCGTCGGATACGGACGGCAATTCGGCGGATTCGTCTAGCGTGCGGACTGCGTTTTCCTCGTCCCCCGCCTCGAGCATGGCGTCGACCGCCTTGAATAAAATCATGCCCGCGCGCGACGGGAACTGCCCGATGAGCGGGCGGTAAATAGCCGCCGCGCTCTGGCAATCCGAGCTCAGCCTGTAACAGTCGGCCGCCAAAAGCTTGATGAGGCGCGCCTGCCTCGGATTTTTTTCGAGTTCGGCAAGCTCCGAAAGGCGCGCCGCCGCAAGCCTGTATTCGGGCGCCTTTCCCTCGGCGCGGGAATACGCCGCCCACGCGAGGATTCTGAGGGCGTCGCGCCTATAGCCCGACCCCGGGAACTCCAATATGAGCCGCTGCGCAAATTCGGCGGCCCCCTTGGAGTCCCCCCTCTTTACGCATATTTTGGACTTTTCAAGCAGAATCTTGTCCCGAATCTTCGGGGAGCCGTTTTTCAGAATGTCGTCTATGAGAGAGTCGAAATCCTCCTGTTTGATCTCCGGATTTTTGCCCAATAGGGCGATTGCGTACTCTGCGACTCCGGGCGAAGAAGTCTTTTTGAGAACGTCGCGCAATATCGCGAACTGGCGCGCGGAATTGCGGGCGATAAGCGCGCCTATCAGCCGCAGTTCGTCGCGGTCTATCTCCTCCGAAAGCTCTATCTGGAGCTGTTGGTCTATGGCCTCCACCGCCTCGTCGAACTTCCCGAGCTTGAAAAGAACGGCGGCGTACTGCTTCGCAAACTGGAATCCCTGCGGGGTTCCCATATAGATTTTTACGTTGTCGGCGAGCTCTCCCTCCATTTTTTCGAGTTCGTCGCGCCCGAGGCTTCCCGTGAGCCTGGCGATATTCAAGGCGATTTCCGCGTCGGCGAGCATTCCGCCCCCCACCGCCGACTCTTTGGCTTTTCCGAATTCCTCGACGGCTTTGGCGACATCCGCGCGCTGGTAGGCTATGTAGCCGACGGCGAGCCTGTACCAACCCTCAAAGGATTTTGGGATTTCGCCCTCCGAGAGCGGCTTCAACGCCTCCTCCGCCTCGTCGACGGCTCCCAGCCCTATATGCGCGAGAGCCGCCCTTATCCTGTTCTCGGGAGTCGGAGAGGCTTCAAGTATCGGAAGCATATGCCTTACGGCTTTGTCAAAGTCTCCCTGCGCGATCATGGAATCCACATATATAAGCTCCATTTCCGAATCCCGATCCGGAGCGGCGCCCTTTCGGAAATCCTCCACAATCATCTGCGCGAGCGCCGGCAGCCCCGCGTCGAGAGCCCCGCGGGCCGATGCGGCGCGCACCTCCGCATCCTCTTTGGCGAATTTTTCGGCGTCGGCAAAGGGGGCGGTATGCGCCGGCGGCTTTGCGGTTTCCCCCCGCGCCGCAAACGCGAAAATGCTTGCGGCCGCGCAAAGCGCCGCGGCGATTCTGCCGTTTAACAACATAAAAACATAATTTCACAAAGGCGCCGGTTTTCAAGATAAAATCATGCCCTCTCCGCCCCCGCTTGGCGGAAACGAAAAGCCTAAAATGAAATTTTCGCCGCTCCCCGCGAATGGAAGAGCCGCCCGCCGCTTTCCCTCGCAAAAGCCTTCCCCCGCTCCGCAAACCGCCAAATGCCCGCTGCGGCAACCCGCACCGGAACCGACGGGATTCGTCAAAAAAAACGCGGACGCGCGAGGACAAAGAATATCCCTCCATGCGGGAAGCTGCGGAATTTGAACCCGCAGCTCCGAAGCGGCTCCGGCATTTTTCCCGCGCCGGCATACGGCGCGCCTCAATTTCCCGCGGGAGAAGCGGATTTGGAAACTCGGATATAAATTTGCATAATAATTATGATTTTATTAATTTCACAAACTGAAATATTATCTTTACATCGTTTCCGCGTTTGTTAATAAATTTGAACATAAGGCAAAAAATTGTTTTTTTGTTTTATGGAAAAGTTTCATCAAAAATAAAACGCTCCGAAAACTGGTTTTTCTTCGGGCGTTTTTTATTTTTCTCCGCCTCCCGATAAAATTTGACAAGGGCGCGAAAGCGTCAAACAGTGTCGGCATGTCTTCGGCAAAAAAAAGAGCCGATCCGAACTCGGAGCCGCCGGCGCCCGGCAGAATCCTGCTGCATTCGTGCTGCGCCCCGTGCTCGGCTGCGATAATAGAACGCCTCGCGGGAGACGGCGCGGATTTCTCCGTATTCTACTTCAACCCCAACATATTCCCACGCGGGGAGTACGAGCTCAGAAAGTCGGAAAACAAAAAGTTCGCCGAAAGTCTCGGAGTGGAATTCATAGACGCCGACTGGCCGCGGGACGAATGGCTCGCGGCGTGCGGAGCGCTCGCTGACGAGCCCGAGCGCGGCGCGCGGTGCCTTGAATGCTTCAAATTGCGCCTTCTAAAAACGGCCGAATACGCCGCGCGCAACTCTTACGCGGCGTTTTCGA
>CAJMOT010000080.1 GCA_905214995.1 uncultured bacterium
AGAGCGCCGCGGCGAGCGCGAAAGCAAGCGCCGCCCGCGCCGCGAAAGCCGGCGCGCAAAAATTCCCGCACTTTCCGCGCAACGGCATTTTATTTTTCTTCGCGGTTGGATCTCTTGAAGTGGTCGAACCCGGGGCCCGCCGTGTTGATTTCCGCCTCAAAAAAGCCCTGCAATTGGCGTATGCGGGTGGGGTGGCGCATCTTGCGCAAAGCTTTTGCCTCTATCTGGCGGATGCGCTCGCGCGTGACGTTGAACTGCTTGCCGACTTCCTCGAGAGTGCGCGAATAGCCGTCCTGCAATCCGAAGCGCAGGCTCAGAACCTTGCGCTCGCGGGGGGTGAGGGATTCGAGCACGTCCATGAGCTTTTCGCGCAGGAGCGAATACGCCGTCATGTCGTAGGGGTTTTCGGCGCCCTTGTCCTCTATGAAGTCTCCGAAATTCGTGTCGTCGGAGTCTCCTACGGGGCTTTGAAGCGAGATCGGCTGCTGCGCCATTTTCATTATCTGTTGCACCCTCTCGACGGGGAAGTTCATTTCGGTTGCCACTTCGTCGGGGGTGGGCTCGTGCCCGAGCTCTTGCAAGAGCTGCTTCTGCACCTGCATGACCTTGTTGAGGGTTTCTATCATGTGGACGGGAATGCGTATCGTGCGCGCCTGGTCGGCTATCGAGCGGGTGATTGCCTGGCGTATCCACCATGTCGCATAGGTCGAAAACTTGTAGCCGCGCTTGTACTCGAACTTTTCCACGGCTTTCATCAGGCCCATGTTGCCCTCCTGGATGAGGTCGAGGAAGTTCAGCCCGCGGTTCGTGTACTTTTTGGCTATGGAAATCACGAGGCGCAGGTTTGCGCGCACCATTTCGGTTTTCGCCCTGTGGGCCTCGCGCATGTCAACGCGCACTTCCTTGACCAGGTTTACGAGCTCCGCAGGGTCGAGCCGGTAGGTTTTGCGGATTTCGTCGAGGCGCTTCTGGATTTGAGCGGTGTCGCCGATTCGAGTCTTCTTGCCGATCCTTTCTATGGCGCGCAGCTTGTACTGGCAGTCCTCAATCTCGCGGATGACGGGCGAGAGGCTGTCGAGAAATTCCTCGAAAATCTTTAGCTTGAATTTCAGCCCCTTTACGTAGATGTCTTTCAGTTTGGATTCGAGGTTCTTATAGAGCGTGTGGTGGCGCTTTTTGATTGACGGATTGTCGCAGTTTTCCGCGCTGTCCCACGCCTTGGCGAGCTTTTCTTCGAAATTTTCAAGCTCCTCTATATGTTTAGGCAGGTCTTTAAAATAGTTTTCGCGGCTGTCGACCTTTTTGTCGATTACGATTTTGTCGAACCTCTCCTCGCGGTCGAGAAGCTTTTTGGCGACTTCTATCTGGAATTTGTTTGTCAGCGACACCGAAAACAGCAGGCGGATGGCCTTGTTTTCGGCGGCTTCGATGCGCTTGGAGATCGAGACTTCCTCTTCGCGCGAGAGCAGGGGAACTTGTCCCATCTGCTTCAAATACATTCTGACGGGGTCGTCGAGCGAGTCGGATTGCAGGCTTTTTGCCTGCCTTTCCTCGCTCTCCTCGCGGCGGTGTTTGAAATTTTCTATCTCCTCGTCGGTGTCGAGTATTTCTACGTTCAGGGATTCGAGGATGTTGCGGACGTTTTCGTATTCTTCGGGGCGGCTGAGGATTTCCGCCAGATATTTGTTGATGTCCTGGTTGGTGAGGTATCCCTTTTCCTTGGAGAGGTGTTCGAGCTGGCGGATTTTTTCGTTAAGGCGCTGCTGATGTTCGGAAGCGAGCGCTTCCGCTTTCTTGGATTTTTTCGCCTCGTCGGGCTTTTTTTTCGGCGCGGATGCCGCGCCCGCCCTTATCACTATGGCGCCCGAAGAAGCTTTTTTGCCGCCCGACTTAACGACCGTTTTTACCGATGTCTTTTTGGACGGTTTAACCGCGGATTTCGTTTTTGAGGATTTTGATGCTGTCGTTTTGTTCTTGGTGGTTTTTTTGATCGCCATGTCGTCTCGAAGATATTGTTTTGCGTTTTCTTAGGCGAGCTCTATCCTCGCCGGTGGAGTTGCGGAGAGTTTCCTGAGCGCGCTTATGCGCTTGAGAATTTCAAATTTCTCGGCCGAATCGTTATTATCGGCAAGAACCAACTGCGCGTTAAGGGCTTCTATTTCCCTTTTTATGAAGTTGCGGTATATTTTCGCGATGCATTCGTTCGCCACTTTTGCGGGGTTTTCGATCTCGGAGCTTTTTTCCGACAATATCTTGTATATGATGTTCTTCTCTTCGGGGTTTTCGAAATATGTCTCTATGTCGGAAACGGAAAATCCTATGCTCTCTCGGTGGAGCGCGAGAATTTTTTTCAGAACCGCGGCGGACGGGGAGTTTTCCTCTATCCAGGCGTCTTGCAGAATGCCGGCCATGCCCTGCGCGACGTCGTCGCAGTAAAGGCAAATCATTAAGGAGTCATAAACCGCGTTTGTCAACATCGCAGACGAATCTTTTTTGGGCGGGTTTTCCGCGGGGGAAGCGCCCGGAGCGGCTGTGGACTTGCGGGCCTTGTAGTCTTCGGCCACCGACGGGTAGTCGAGCACGAGGGCGTTGGAGATTTCCCTCAGGTAGTCGTCGCGCAGCACGCGGGAGGCGGCGTTGTCGACGATCTCGAAAAGCTGCAGCATGGCGGCGCGCTTGTCGGAGGCCGTCGGATTGGGCGTGCCGGCGAGAATCGAGCGCGCCGCGAAGGAAAGGGCGGTCTGCAGCCTGTTGCCGACGAGCTCCGCCATCGCTTCCGTCCCGAATTTTCTTATAAAGCTGTCGGGGTCCTCCCCGTCGGGCAGGGGGGCGACAAACGGCTCGATGTCGGCCTTTATGCATATCGGTATCACCCTGAGCGCGGCGTGCCTGCCGGCGGCGTCTCCGTCGAAGAGCAGTACGGCCTTGTTCGCGAACCTCCTTATCAGCGCGAAGTGCTCCGCGCCCGCCGCCGTGCCCTGGGTAGCAACGGTGTTTTTGAACCCCGCGCAGAACATCCTTATCGCGTCGAGCTGCCCCTCGACTACTATGCACGAGTTTTTCTCGCGGATGGCGGATTTCGCCTTGTCGAGGTTGAAGACCACGGCGTTTTTCTTGAAAATTTCGGTCTCGCGGGAATTGACGTACTTGCCCTCTTCGGAAGGAATGTCGGGGGTGAAGCGCGTCTTGCGGGCGGTAAAGGCGATTACGCGCCCCTGGATGTCGGAGATGGGTATCATCATGCGCGCGCGGAAGCGGGCGTAGTAGTCGCGCAAACGCTCGCCGGGCCTGCCGTAGAATATGCCGCTGGCGAGTATCGCCTCCGAAGAGTAGCCCTTTTGGGCGAGAATTTTTTTGAGCGGGTCGGAGGAGGGCGGGGCGTAGCCTATGCGCAGGGTTTTGGCGTCCTCCAATGAAAAACCGCGCTCGTTCGTCCAATAGCCGCGGATTTCCTCCGCCTGTTCGCCGTCGGCGAAGAAATTTTCGGCGTACCAGGCGGCGGCGTCCTCGTGGATGTCGTAAATCTGTTTGCGCAGGCTCGCCGACGCCCCGTCGGATTTCCCGCCCGCCTCGTATTCGAGCTTTACGTTGAACTTGTTCGCCAAAAACTCCACCGCCTCCGAAAAGGAGAGGTTTTCCTTCATCCTGATGAAGCTGATTATGTCCCCGCCTTGCGACGTGGAAAAGCAATAGTAGTAGTTTTTGTCGGGGTGGACGAAAAACGAGGGGGTCTTTTCGGCAGTGAACGGGCTCAGCCCCTTGTAGGACGATCCGCTCTTTTTGAGGGACACGTACGCCGAGACGACGTCGTAAATGTTTACGCGCGCCTTGAGCTCTTCGATGCTTGAGGCTTTTATCTTCGGCATCTCTTATTTTTTGTCCGCCGCGACGTATTCCTCAAACTCCTCGGAGACTTCATCGTAGAGCGGGTGCTCTTTGGGTGCGCCGTTGAGAAAGGCGTTGTAGAAATATTTTGCGTTGGGCTTGTCGCCGATGAGCTTGTAGGTGCGCGCCAACCCCAACATTATCTCGGAATTGTTGGGGAATTTCCTGTTAGCGCGGTAGAGGGTGTTGAGGAACTGTTCGTTGTTCTGCACGCCGCTTGCCGTGCGTATGTATAGGAGCGTCGAGTTTATGTCGTCGGGGCTGCGCACATACGCTTCGCGCGCCGCCATGTGGGAGTCGAACGAGCGGCCCTCTGCGTCGTAGGCGAGGGCGAGCGCGCGCCACGCCGCGGCGGAGTTCCTGTCTTCCGCCACCGCGAGGTTTCCGGCCTTCGACGCCTCCGCGGGCTTCTTTTCGGCGATGAGCGCGTAGGTTTTTTCTATGAGTTTTTCGACGGGTGACTTCTTTTCCCCGTCTTTGGCTTTCGGAGCCTCGTCTTTGAGCTCGGCGCCTTCCGCTTTTGGAGCCTTATCCGCGAAATCCTTTGACACTGCCGCGGGATTTCCGGAGCTTTCCGATTCATTTTTTGCCTTTTCCGCAGCCTCTTCGGCGGCTTTCTTCTCTTCGGCGAGCCTCTTTTCCTCCTCGGCTTTTTTTGCCTCTTCCGCCTTTTTGAGCTCCGCGGCTTTCAGGGCGTCCTCCGCCTCTTTCAGCTTGCGCCTGAATTCCGCGAGCTGTCCGTGCAGTTGCGGGTATTTTTCCTTCACGAATCCGGGGGAGATTTTGTCGAGCTCCGCCACCGCGCCTTCAAGGGCGGCGGTTTCCCTCTGCGCCAGATAGACGGCGACCAGCCCTTTGAGGATATCCGCGCGCGTCTGCCTGTTTTCCTCGGAAGTTGCGGCGAGGGCGGCTTCGAGCCACCGGCGGCCCTGTACGGCGTTGCCCACCTTCAAAAACAGATTTCCGATGTCGCAAGCTTCGCGAGTGTCGGGGTTGCGCTCCGACTTCTTAACTCCTTCCAGATAGGCGTTGAGGGCGTCCTGGTATTTCGACATCTTTTCATGGCACTTCGAGAGCGATTTCCACGCTACCATGTCGCGGGGCTTGAGTTTCAAATATTTTTCGTAGGCGCGGGCCGCAGACTGGAATTGCCCCGCCTGCTCGTAGGCTTTTGCGGCGTTTGCCAGCATCTGCGCGCTTCCGCCCGAGACGTCTGAGGCCTTTTCGAAAAATATGGCGGCCTCCGCGCCCCTTCCGAGCTGCGCGTAAGAATACGCGAGCGCCTCGCAGAGAGCCGCGCTGTCGCCGCGGTTGCGGGAGGTTTCCTCGAGGAGTTCGGCGGCCTTTGCGTAGTCGCCCTCAAACATCATGACTTGGGCGCGCTTTACCGAAATTTCGACGGCTTTTTTGTTTTCCGCCGCCAGCTGCTCCGGGGTTTTCTCCCCGCATCCGGCGAAGAGGCACGCGAGAGCTGCGGCCGCCGACAGGCGTTTAAAAATAAACTTCATTGCTTGCATAATCGAAATTTTTGCGCTCTAATTCACAAAATTTTTACCTCTGCCCGTCGCCTGCGGGATTCCCATTTCTTTTATCATGTTCAATATTTCCATTAAAAAAGCCCTATTGCAAACGTTTTTTGCGGCATTTGCGATTATGCCGCTCATGCCCGCCTCCGCCGCGCCGGACGCGGCCGCTCCCGAAGACGCCTGCGAAATCTTCGAAGTCCGCGTTCCGGAATTTTCGCCCATAGCCTACGCGCGGGCGACGGCCTCCCTCTTCCGGGCCTACGAGAAATCCTCCGGAGAGCCGATAAAAAAGGGGAGCAAGGGCAGGGTTGGAATCAAGGTCTACACAAATTCCGGCCCGGGGCTGTGCACGCCGACGGAGCTTGTGGACGCCGTAATCGACCAGCTCGTCCGCCGCGGATACGACAAGAAGGACATCGCCATTGTGGACATGTCGCGCAGAAAGCTCCGCGACTGCGGGTATCTGCCGAAGCGCTCCCAACTAAAAGCGGGAATGGCGGACGACTACAAGGGCGTCCCCGTCGCCGACATCGAGAGCGGAAAGTTTTTCGACGCGCGCTGGTATTACGACAATCCGCTCTCGCCGAAGAGGGGGGAAGCCTCCAACGACATATACAACCCCGAGCTGCGCAAGAGCTATCTGCCCGTCCCGCTCTTTCTGTCGGTGGATTTTTGGATAAACCTGCCGATGGTCACCGACATGGAGGGGCTCGGGGTCTGCGCCGCGCTCGGGAACGCGAGCATCTGGAACATGTCAAACAACGAGAGGTTCTTGAAATCGCCCGCCAACGCGTCGATGGCGGCAGCCGAAGTATGCTCCATTCCGGAACTCAAAGACAGCAACCTATTTACGATTCTCACGCTCGAAAAGGGGCAGTTTGTGGGAGGGGCGATATTCAATTCCCGATGCACCTTTTCTGAAAACGCGATTCTCATGAGCCGCAATCCGGTCGTTCTCGACTACGTTGCATGGGAGCTCATAAACAAATACAGGGCGGCGGACAAATTCGACAAGATCGAGCCCATGCCCGCGCTCCTCAACTACTGCAAGGAGCTCAAAATAGGCGACTGGGATCCTCGCGCGGCTCGCCGCGTGCTGCTCCCGCTCCGCACCCGCTAACCGCGCACGCCGATGCCCGACGACATTTTCGACATAGTGGACGAAAACGACCGCGTTGTCGGCTCTGCGCCGCGCTCGGAAGTCCACGCGAAGGGGCTTTTGCACCGCTCGGCGCACGTGCTGATTTTCTCGGATTCGGGGGGCGGGTGGAAAATCCTGCTGCAAAAGCGATCTAAATTCAAAGATTTCCACCCCGGAATTTATACGACATCGTGCTCCGGCCACGTCGATTCCGGCGAGACGTACGACGAGGGCGCCGTTCGGGAAATGCGCGAGGAAACGGGCGTCCGCGTCTCGCCCTCCGACCTTTTGAAAATAGGGAAAATTCACGCTTGCCGCGATACCGGCAATGAATTTTCCTATGTCTACGAGCTGAAAATCCCCGAGTCCGCGCCGCTGGAATTTCCGCCCGAAGAGGTGGAGTCGCTCGAGTGGGCGGATGTGGCGGACTTCGAGAAATCCCTTTCTGAGCATCCCGAAAAATTTACGCCGGCTTTCGCCCGCGTGTACGAATTTTACAAGGAGCGCGTCGGCGGCGCGCGGCAAAATCAAAAATCCAAATGAGCAAGACAAGAGTCAGATTCGCACCGAGCCCGACGGGCTTCTTCCACATCGGCAGCGCGAGAACCGCGCTATTTAACTGGCTGTACGCGCGCCACACGGGCGGAACATTCGTCCTCAGAATAGAGGATACCGACAGGGAGCGCAACAACGAGGAGTATCTGAACGTCATAAAGGACGGCATGAAGTGGCTCGGGCTCGACTGGGACGAAGGCCCGGACGTCGGGGGAAACTACGGCCCCTACTTCCAAAGCGAGCGCGGCGGCGTCTACAAAAACTTTCTTGAAATTCTCCGGCAAAAGGGCAGGGCGTACGACAAGGACGGCGCGGTGTTCTTCAAGGTTTCCGGCCGGAAGCAGGTTCTGCACGACGCCGTCTACGGCGACGTAGAGCGGCTCGAGGAAAAGGACTTTCCTATTTTCCGCTCAAACGGAACTCCGGTTTTCCACTTCGTAAACGTCGTGGACGACATCTGCATGGAAATCACGAACGTCATACGCGGGCAGGACCACCTCACGAACACCAACAAGCACATAGAGCTCTTTAAGGCGTTCGATGCCCCCCTCCCGCAGTTCGCCCACATTCCGCTGATTCTCAAGACGGACGGGCACGGCAAAATGAGCAAGCGCGACAGGGGCGCGCTCATAGAGGAGTACCGGCGGAAAAACTTCCTGCCCGACGCCGTGCGCAACTACCTCTGCCTGCTCGGCTGGAATCCCAAAAACGACAAGGAGATAATGGACATTTCCGAAATCGTCGAACTGTTCGACTTCCCGGGGATCGTGAAGAGCAACGCGCGCTTCGACGAGCGCAAGATGGCGCATTTCAACACTGAGCACATACGCGCCCTGCCGCCGGAAAAATTCGCGGAGCTCGCAAGGGCGGCGATAAAGTCGGAGTCCGACATAGACGTCGGCTCCGACGGCGGGTATATCGCGAAGGTTTTCGCCCTCTGCCAGCCCAAGGCGGCGAACATGGAGAGCTTCCCGTCGATGGTGCGCTTTTTCTTCTCCGACGAATTTCCGTACGACGCCGCCGCGAGGGAAAAGGTTTTCAAGAAGGGCGACCCGCTCGCGCGCCTCGCGGAGCTCAACGAGATTCTTCCCGCCGTCGAAGATTTTTCGCGCGACGCCATATATGCCGCCATAGCCGACGCCGCGGCAAAGAGGGGGCTGAAAACCACCGAGTATTTCCCGATACTGCGCTATGCGGTCTCCGGCATGGCGGGCGGCCCCGACCTCATGCCCGCGCTCGAAACGCTCGGCAAAGACCGCGTGCTGAAAAGAATAGCCTCCGTGCCGCAGGCCGCCGGGTAGCTCTCATCGGGATTCTCCGGCGCGAATAACGGCTTGCATTCGCCGCGGGGATTTCCGAAAATCATCGGGAATTCGACTGGGGGAAGATTTGCGCGCACAACGCCATGGAATTTGACGCATACGAATGGAACTCCATAATATTGGGATTGTTGGCAACATGCCTCTTTGCCGAGTGCATAATATTGCTCGTGCGCGTCAATTCCCTGAAAAATTCCTCGCTCGCCGAGGCCGAGAAAATCCGCACCGACGAAAAGCTCAAATACGAGAAAAAGGGCAACGAGCTCGAAATGCTCTACAAGGAGCGCGAAATAGAGCTCAAAAGCGAATACGAAGATCTCCTTTCGATGGCGAAGGCCGCCAAGCGCGAGCAGGACGAAAAGCTCGCCGAGCTCGACGCGCGGATACGCGATGCGAAATTCGCCTCCGAGCGCGCCGAGGCCGAATACGCGCGCTTTTCCGCCATGCGCGAAGAGCACCGCAATTCCGCCCGCCAGTACGCCGAGAAGCTCGCGGGGCTCGCAAACCTCGACGTCGAGCAGATGCGCGAGGAGGCCAAGAGCGAAGTGCGCAAAAAGTGCATGGAGGATTTGTCGCTCTATAAGTCGGAGTTGCTTGAAAAATCCAAGCGCGAAATCGACGCCAAAGCGCAGCGGATACTCGTGGACTCGATGCAGCGCATGGTCTCCCAGCTTCCGCAGTCCGCCACGGTTTCGATGGTAAAAATTCCCGACGAGGCCATGAAGGGGCGCATAATAGGCAAGGAGGGGCGCAACATCAGGGTGTTTGAATCGGAGACCGGAACCACCCTCGTGATAGACGAAACCCCCGAATACGTGTTCGTATCCTCCTTCAACCCGACGCGCCGCGAGATCGCAAAAACCGCCCTCGAGTCCCTCGTCTCCGACGGCAGGATAAACCCCGCCACGATAGAGCAGGCGGTCGCCGACGCCCGCGGAGAAATAGAGGGGAAAACCTTTTCATACGGCGCGGAGGCTGTGGAGTCGCTGGGGCTGGCGCGCGTCGATCCGGAGATAGTGTCGCTTTTGGGCAGGCTCAATTTCCACTCGTCGCTCAACCAGAACACCCTAGAACACTCCGTTGAAACGGCGCGCATAGCGGGCATGATAGCCGCCGAAATAAACTGCGACCCCGCGACCGCAAAGAGGGCGGGGCTATTCCACGACATCGGAAAGGCCGTCTCCGACCAAAATCTTTCCCATGCGCGCGCCGGAGCCGCCGCCCTATTGAAATGCGGAGAGAGCGAAACCGTCGCCAACGCGGTGGAGGCGCACCATTCGGAGGTAGAGGCAAAAAGCGTATACGCGCTGATAGTCCAGGCGGCGGACGCCCTTTCCGCCACGCGGCGCGGGGCGAGAATGGAGGCGATGGAGGGATACATAAAGCGCGTGCAGTCGCTTGAAGGGATAGCGCTGTCGTTCGAGGGGGTCTCGAACGCCTACGTTATACAGGCGGGCAGGGAGTTGCGCGTAATGGTCTCCCCCGACGCCGTGAGCGACATCGAAGCGTACGAAATCTCCAAAAAGATAAGGGAGAAAATCGAACGGAGCGTGGACGGAGCCTTTCCGGTAAAAATCACTCTCGTGCGCGAGCGCAGGTATGTTGAGTTTTCGGGCGATCGGCGCGACTGACGCGCGGCGGGGCGGAAGTTCCGGAAAGTTTTGCGTCTTATGAAGGGAAATATGATGAACAGGAGGGAGTTTGCATTGCGCGCGGCCGCGTTTGCAGCCGCGGCAGCGTGCGGGAAAATAGCCTTTGCCGGCGGCGGGAACGCGGGGTTTGAGAGGGTTTTCGCCAAAACCGACTCTCCGAAAAATCCGCCGATTCCGGACGGCAAACGCCCGTCCGGCGGGCTCGATTATTTCAGGCTCGACGGCGACCCCGACGGGGTATTGCTGAAATTCCCAAAGTTTGCGGGAAAGCTCAAAAATCATAAAAATCCGAAGCTGAAGCTGTGCTTCGGAAACGCCCTCGAAAACCGCGACAGCTTTTCTCTTTTCGCGCGCTCGGCAAAGGACGACCGCATTCTCGCCAGGCTCAACCTCGTAAATCTCTTCGGGTTCGAGCCCGTGCGGTTCGACATTCCTTTGGAAGATGCGGAGGAGATAGAGCGGTACGGAATCGTCGTGACATACGCGCGCATGGAGCGCAAAGACGCCAAGTTCATATCGAGGGGGGACCCCGTGTGCCTGTTCGCCGAATCAGCCGCCGAAAAGCTCGACGCCCACGCGCCGCATTTGCTCTTGTACGGGGCGGATTTCGACCCGAAAGCGGCGTTCCGCAAAAATTTTCTGTCGCTCAACTGCATATTGCCGTTCGGTTGGATGAGCGGCTGCCAGACGGTGGTGTAGATGTCTTGGTATGCA
>CAJMOT010000081.1 GCA_905214995.1 uncultured bacterium
CGGAAGAGGATGGGCGATATTCCGTTCTGTCCCGATTTTTCGGCACGTTTTTGCGCGGAGTTTGTCAAAGATTGAAAAAAGGCAAAATATGCTAAAAGTCTATTATTGGAACGTCTATCCCCATTGCCGCAAGGCGATGGAGTTTTTGAAAAGCCGCAACATACCCTTTGAGGCGCTCGACATCGAAAAACAGCCCGAAGACGTCGTAAAAAAAGTCGTGGAGGCAAACGGCGGCGACGACTGGGTTGTGCCGACTATGGAGTACAAAGGCAAATGGCGTCCCGGACAGGTTTTTGACGCGGGGAAGCTCGAGGCCGACCTCAAAGCCTGGGGCGTGATTTAGGGTCTCTGCGCGGCGCGGGCGGTTGGGGCTTTGCCATGCAGCGCGCGCTGAAAATTTTTTGGGCGCGTCTGAAACAAAACGGCGCAAAGCGGCGTTTCACCACGGTATGAAATCTTTGAGAATCGCCGTAGACATGGTTTTGTATTTCGGTTTCTGCTTTCTTGCGGGAACCGGCATTATGATGGAATTTGCGTTCGAGAAAGGCGCGGGGCCTCAGAGCGTGCTCTCTTTCGGCAAAAAGGCATGGGAGACCGCCCATTTGTGGGTCGGCGCCGCGGTGATTTTGGCGTTTATAATCCACTTCTGCCTGAACTGTCGTCAGTTCAAAAACGCGGTAAAGACGCGCGCGGCGTATGTTGCGCTTCTTTTGGCTGGATTCGGAGGGGCGCTTTTGCTCGCGCTCTGGCCGACTTCGCGCGCGGAGGGCGGCGGCGGAAACGGACAGCAGGCGCAAATCCGCGCGCGGCTCGGCGCGCCGCAAATGCCGGCGGACAAATAGGCTTTCCCATGCTCCGTTTCCGAAGCGCGTCGAACGTTAAGAGAGATGCGCGCGCCGGCTTGCGCAAAATTTTTATGCAAAAAAATGCGGCCTCCCCTGACGGGAGCCGCATTAAAATTTTGGGAAACTTCTCGTCTTTCGTTTCGCCTATCCGCGCCTGCGGAGCGCGGCGAACGCGAGGGCGGCAAGCCCCATCGCCGCCGCGATTTCCGCCGGTTCGGGGACGAGCGAAAGGTTTGCGGTGATTGTCGAAATGCCATTTAGCTCGGATATGCTTATTTTGCCTATAATCCCGTCTTGGAGTTTCACGGTGAAGTCGCCGGCGGAAACGTTGCTGCCTTCTGTCGCAAAAGACATCAAATCCGCGCTCCATTCGTCGATTTCAGAGGCTTCGAGCCACGCCTGCAAATCGTAGGCGGAGACGTTCAATTCGAGCGCCAGCGGTGAGGCTCCCGCGACTTTCGTCATAGTCCCGTCCACCTGTATGAAGTCGCCGTCGGTTTCCGCGAGGTCGAAAACCACCGTTCCGCGGTAGAACGACATGGTATCGAATACCACTCTGCCGATTTCCGTGTCCGCCGCCGTTCCCGTCGCGCTGAACACCGCTTCGGAAGGATTGTTGTAGCCCATTATCATGAGGCTGCCGCCCTTCATTCCGCCGTACATTCCCAAGTCCAGTCTGCCGCTGCTCACCTCGACTTCGTTCAGCGCGTTTGCCGCGTCGGAATAGACGTCGCTGTCAAGCGTCCAGCCGCTTGTTGTGTTAAACCTCATAATCTGGCGGCCGTTAGCGGCGTCGTTTGCCGTCATTCGCACATTCAGCTTGTTGTCCGCGAGTTCCCCGTCGCTATCCCTCGTCAAAAGCCCGCCGATGTACTCGCTCGTTCCGGAATTTGTGAAAATCAGCTCGGTAGTGTTCACGGCGGACGCATTCCCGGCAAGCTGTATCATTCCCCTTTGCGTTATCTGCAAACCGCCCAATGAGCGGGTGAACGTGCCGGCGGACGTCGCGGTCGTCCTGAAAACGTTGTTGTTGCCGTTTGAGTTGTTCAGCGACAAGACCCCGCCCACGGTGAATGTCTGGATTCCCACAGTGAAGTTCACGCAGTTTAAGGCATTCCCGGAGGGATTGGGTATTTGGGAATTTATCGTGAAATTTCCGTCTATTGTGACGTTTCCGTTCCCGCTGAAACTCAGCCTCGTCTGGTACCAGTTTGTGGAGCTCCGAGTGTCGGAAAATAGAAAATCGCCGCGCACCCTCAGCGCGGAGTCCGCGCCCGTGTAAATAATGAGATTCGGGTGCATGGTGGAGGACTCGCGCAGATTGAGGGTGAAATTTTGCACCGAGAAAGCGCTTGGAGTGTAGACTTCAAGTACGTTTCTGCTCCAGAAGCTCGCGGGCAACTCAAGATTGTATGTGAAGTTTCCGGCTGTGGTCGAGGACGCCGCAACCGTAATTATATTCTGCGACGTGTTGGACGATAATATGCCGTTTACCGTAAGGTTCGTGTCAGAGTCGATTTCGCCGGAATACGCCTCTCCGTTTAAGGTGTAAAAAGAGGGATCTGTGATGCGCACGGGAAAAGCGGAATCCGACGTGAATGTTCCCTCAATATCGGTTGCCTGCGAGGATTGCGGCAAAATCCACAAGGCTGCGGCGCAGAGCGGGAGAATTTTGGAGATTGATTGCATGGTTTAGGGGATTGGAAGATTGTGAATGGCGAAAAAGCGCAAACGGATAATTTGCCCGTTTTCGATATAATGCAGATTATTCAATTTCAAAAATATGTCAAATATTAAATAACATTATCCCCTTCACGCAAATTTTGCCCTGCCCAAAAGAGTTTTTCCCTTTCCCTTCGCCGCTAATCGCCGAGGGAGCGCGCGTAGATTTCCGCCACGTGCTCGACTTTTACCGCGTCGCCGTTTAGCGCGAGCATATTTGAAATCTGCATCATGCACGCCGGGCATCCGCACGCCACGGTTTCCGCGCCGCTGGCGATTATGTTGTCGCGCTTGCGCCCGCCGATTTTTTTCGACAGCCCGTAGTGCGTGAGCGTGAAGCTCCCCCCGCAGCCGCAGCATCTGTCGGGCTCGCGCATTTCCACGAGCTCGCACCCGGGATTCGCCTCTACGAGCTTTCGCGGCTGGCTGCGCACTCCGAGCGATTTGGCAAGGTGGCAGGAGTCGTGGTACGTGACTTTTTCCCTCCGCGCCGACGGAGCCTTTGCGGGCTCAATGCCGAGGACGTCCGCGACGAACGCGGAGATGTCGAGGGTTTTTGCGGCTATGCGCTCGGCCTGCTCTTTTTGCCTGCCTTCGGCGTACTGCGGCCAGAATTTTTCTATGGTCTCCGTGCACGACGCGCACGCGGTGACCGCATAGTCGAACTTTTCGCCCTCCAATTTCGAGAGGTTGTGGGAGAGCATTTTTTTGAAAGAGTCCGCGTCGCCGGAGGCGAGGGCTGGTATGCCGCAGCACGCGAGGCTCGACGGCATTCGGACGCCGACGCCGCGGGCTCGGAAAATTTTCAGGCACGCCTCCGTGACGTTCGGGTACACTTTGTCGCCCATGCAGCCGGCGAAGAACAGCACTTTGATTCCGCTTTTTCCGGCGGGGGAATCGTAGTCTCCGAACTTTTGGCGCGCGGTTTCGGGCGGGAGCTCCGGAAGCCGCCTGTCGCCTATCAGCGGGGAGAGCAGCGGCGAGCGCATTGTTTTGGGGGCGTCGTTCTGCCTGCGCATGACGAGCCCCCTGAACGGCGCGGAAACTTCGGCGAGGAGCGAAAACAGCTTCGGATTGCAGAGCATGGCGCGGAAGATCAGCTTTTTCACGGGCGAGAGCCCGAGGTATTTCGCGGAGATTTCCCGCGCCTTCAAAAACGCGCCGAGAATGTCCACGCCCGACGGGCAGGCCGCCTGGCAGGAGCCGCACAGCAGGCACCTGTCGAGCCTCTCACGCACGCCCTCGGCGTCCGAGGTTATTTTCCCCGCAAGGTCGGAGAGCAGCGACAACTTGCCGCGCGCCACGTCGGACTCCCTCATGGATTCCGCGAACACCGGGCACACCGACTGGCACGTCCCGCACTTCATGCACGCCGAGAGCCTGTCGTCGAGCTTTGCGGTTTCCTCCGCGAGTTTTGCGAGCCTGTCCATATCAGTATGCCACCACTTTCGACGGGTTGAGAAGCCCCTTGGGGTCGGCGGCGCGGCGCAGGGCGCGGCAGTATTCGAGAGTCGCCCTCGACGTCTCGAGCTCTAGCCACTTGGACTTCGCCGTTCCAGTCCCGTGCTCGCCCGAGAGCGTCCCGCCCATTTCGACGGTGCGGCGGAAGAGCTCGTCTATCGCGCTTTCGACGCGCGCGAACTCCTCGGGGTCGCGCTTGTCGCAGAGGATTGACGGGTGCAGGTTGCCGTCGCCCGCGTGCCCGAAAGTCCCGATGAGCAGACCGTATTTTTTGGCGATCTCGCCGATGCAGGAGACCATGGCGGGGATTTTCGAGCGCGGCACTGTGGCGTCCTCCAAAACTATGGTCGGGCGTCGGCGGGCGAGCGCCGGCAGAGCCTTGCGGCGCGCCTCCCAGATTTTGTTCTTTTCGGCGTCGTCGCGGGCGACGGATATTCCGCGCGCGCCGCCTTCGCGCAGTATGCGCTCGACGGTCTGCGCCTCGTCCGCGACCTGCGCGGGATGGCCGTCCACCTCTATCAGAAGCAAAGCCGCCGCGTCGCGCGGAAGCCCGATTTTTGCGTCGTCCTCGACCATGTTCACCGTCACGGAGTCCATAAATTCGAGCGTGCACGGCAATACGTGCGAGGCTATTATCTCTGCCACCGCGTCCGCCGCAGCGCGCACGTCAGCGAACGCCGCCGTCATCGCCTTTGACGCCCTCGGCGGGGGGACGAGCTTTAAAATCGCCTTGGATATTATCCCGAACGCCCCCTCAGAACCCGTCATCAGCCCCGCGAGGTTGAAGCCCGTGGCGCACTTGACCGTGCGCGAACCCGTCTTGACGAGGGAGCCTGCGGAGTCGAAAAATTCCAGCCCCATTACGTAGTCTTTGGTCACGCCGTATTTGAGCCCGCGCAGCCCGCCGGCGTTTTCGGCGATGTTGCCGCCTATGGTCGAGACCGCCTGGGAGCCCGGGTCGGGCGGATAGAACAGCCCGCGCGCGGCGGCCTCCGCCGCGAAGTTCGCCGTGACCGCCCCGGGCTCGACGACGGCGTAGAGGTCGCCGGAATTTATTTCGAGCACGCGGTTGAGCTTTTGCGTAAGGATCACGACGGACTCTTCAGAGTCGGGTATCGTACCGCCCGAAAGATTTGTGCCGGATCCCCTGACAGTCATGGGTATGGAATTTTTATGGCACAGGGCGGCGATCTCGCCTATCTGTTCGGCCCTCTCGGGCATTAGCGCCGCCGCCGGAATTTTCTGCGGCAGCACCGCGGAGTCGTAGGCATAGGACAGCCTGTCCGGTTCGGCGTCGAGCACGTTTTCCGCGCCGAGAAGTTTTTTGAAGTCTTTTAATATGCTTGATTCGGGCATGTCTGGGCTATGTTTGATTTTAAACTTACGCGTCCCGCTTTAACGGTCAAGCAAAACGGGGCGCGGAAATCGTTTAACAGTTAATTTGCGCCGCGCAAAAAATCCGCCCGGGCGGGGAAGTCAGAAGAAGTTTTTGCCGAATTCGAGTTTTGCGCCCTCGAACGCCAAAATCTGGCGCGCGGCTTCATATGCGGCTATTCCCGCGGAGGTCGAGAGATTGAGCGAGCGCAGGGAGTCCGCCAGATGCGGGATTTTCACGCGCCGTTCGCAGATGTCGGCGTGGACGCTCTCGGGGCAGCCGCAGTCCTCCGAGCCGAACAGCAGCCCGTCGCCCCGCTCGAATTTCGCGTCCCAGAAGCATCTCCGCGACTTCGTGGTAAACAGCCATATCCTGCCCGTCGGAGGGGCGAGCGGCGAGCGTTTGAAAGCCTCCCAGTCGGCGTGGTGCGCGATGTCGAGGCTCTTCCAGTAGTCCATGCCGCTTCGCTTGAGCTTCGCGTCGGTGATTGCAAAGCCGAGCGGGTGGACGAGGTGCAGCCGCGCCCCGAGCACCGCGCACATCCTGCCTATGTTGCCCGTGTTCTGCGGAATTTTCGGGCTGTGGAGAATGACGTGCAGAATGGGATAGACGTCCATGCGTGCGTCCGCAGAGCTTACCTGCGCCTGAAATTCAGGGCGCGCGCCGCCTCGCGCGCGGCTTCGCGCTTTTTGACGTCCTCGCGCTTGTCGTAGAGCTTTTTGCCCGTGCACAGCGCGATGAGGACTTTCGCGAGCGCCTTTTTGAAATATATTTTGAGCGGGATTATCGCGACCCCTCCGGAATCCGTCGCCGATTTGAGCTTGAGGATTTCCCTCTTATGCAGAAGCAGCTTCCGCGGGCGCGCGGGGTTGTGGTTGTTTATGTTGCCGAAGTCGTATTCCGATATGTGCGACTGGTACATCACCGCCTCCCCGCCGTCCACGCGAACGAAGGCGTCGTTTATCTGCGCCCTGCCGGCGCGCAGGCTCTTTATTTCCGTGCCCGTGAGCGCGATTCCCGCCTCAAAAGTCTCGCCGACAAAGTATTCCCGCCCCGCTTTGCGGTTGCGGATCTCCGTGAATCTGTCGTTTTTTTTCTCGGGCATTGCGATAAAAAAACCGCGAGGCTTTCGTTTCCGCGCGGGCTGCCGGCGTCGCGGTCGTCGGAAGTGGGCGGAGAGCCCGCCGCCTCCGCGCGCGTCAGTCTTCGATTTCCCTGGGGGCTTCGTAGAGTTCGTACTTGATGTTGCCCCTTATGATTTCCAAGAGCGCGATGTCTTCGAGCGAAAGCTTTTCGAGCGACTCCACCGTCGGGCGCGCGCCGTATTTGAGCTGTTTTACGCGGCGCGAGACGACGTTTATGAGAATGTTGGGGTCGGGAATGATTTTCTGCGCCTGTTTAAGATAGTCTTCTCTCAATGGAGCCTCCTTATTATATTATTAAAAGTGAACCGCTCACTTTACTGTCGGGCGGCGCAAATGCAACATAAAAAATGCCCTCCGCAAGTCTCCCTCCGGCGGGGACATTCGCCGCGCGCACTGACGGGTTGACAATCGCGGAAAATCGTGTTGGAGTGGGTGAAATTTCAACAACGAACGCACACCGCAAAAATGAGCATACAAGGCGAAAAAATCACAATCCGCGACGGCAGGCTGAACGTGCCCTCCAATCCCATAATCCCCTTTATCGAGGGCGACGGCATAGGCCCCGACATTTGGAGGGCCTCCGTGCGCGTGTTCGACGCGGCGGTCGAAAAGGCGTACGGGGGCGCGCGCAGAATCTCCTGGATGGAGGTTCTTGCGGGGCAGAAGGCCTTTGACAAGACCGGCAGCTGGCTGCCGCAGGGGACTCTCGACGCGTTCAGGGAGTATCTTGTGGGCATAAAGGGCCCCCTCACAACCCCAATCGGCGGCGGAATAAGGTCGCTGAACGTCGCTTTGCGGCAGGAGCTCGACCTGTACGTCTGCCAGCGCCCCGTGCGCTATTTCAGCGGCGTGGACAGCCCCGTTAAGCGCCCCGACCTCGTGGACATGGTGATATTCCGCGAGAACACCGAGGACATCTACGCGGGCATAGAATTCGAGCGCGGTTCCGAGGGCGTAGAAAAGCTCAAGGCGTTTTTGAAGGCGGAATTTCCCGAAAAGTTCGCGAAAATCCGCTTCCCCGAATCGTGCGGGATAGGGATAAAGCCCGTCTCGCAGGAGGGAACGGCGAGGCTCGTCAAGTCCGCCATAGAATATGCGATTGCCCAGGGCAGGGAGAGCGTCACGCTCGTCCACAAGGGCAACATAATGAAGTTCACCGAGGGCGCCTTCCGCGACTGGGGCTACAAGGTCGCGAAAGAGGAGTTCGGCGCGGCGGAAATCGACGGCGGCCCGTGGTGCAGGCTCCCCTGCGGCATAGTCGTGAAGGACGTCATAGCCGACGCCTTTCTCCAGCAGATTCTCACCCGCCCCGCCGAATACGACGTCGTCGCCACCCTCAACCTCAACGGCGACTACATTTCCGACGCGCTCGCCGCGCAGGTTGGCGGCATAGGCATCGCCCCGGGGGGCAACATCAACTATGCGACCGGCCACGCGATTTTCGAAGCGACCCACGGCACCGCGCCCAAATACGCGAACCTCGACAAGGTAAACCCGGGTTCGGTGATCCTCTCAGGCGAGATGATGTTCCGCTACCTCGGCTGGAACGAGGCCGCCGACCTCGTTATCTCCGGCCTCGAAAACGCTATAAAGGCCAAAACCGTCACCTACGACCTCGCGCGGCTCATAGAGGGCGCCAAAGAGGTCAAGTGCTCGGAGTTCGCCGCGGAAGTGATCGCCGGAATGTAGGAGATGAAAAACCGCCTTCTCATAGTGGGCTCCATAGCCTACGACAACATTCAAACCCCCGCCGGCTCGGCGGAATGGACGCTTGGGGGTTCGGCGTCATACGCGGCGCTTGCCGCGTCGTTTTTCGCTCCCGTCTCCGTCTGCGGGATAGTCGGGGGGGATTTCAAAGACTCCGACATGGCGAGGCTCGCGCGGCGCGGCGCGGACGTGTCCGACGTGGAAGTGGACCGCGGCGGGGAGACGTTTTTTTGGAGCGGCAAATACCACGACAATTTCAGCAGCCGCGAGACTCTCGAAACGCGCGTGAACGTCTATGAAAATTACGTTCCAAAGTTGGGGGAGGCTTCGCGGAGCGCGGAGTTCCTGCTGTTGGGCAACATCGGCCCCGACGTCCAGAAGTGCGCGCTCGACTCCATGGAATCCGATCCTTTCGTGATTTTGGACACGATGGACTTGTGGATAGAAATCGCGAACGCCCCCCTGAGGGAGCTCGTCAAGAGGGCGGATATACTCATCGTAAACGATTCCGAGGCCAAAAAGCTCTCCGGCGAGCGCAACGTCATACGCGCGGGCGACGGGCTTTTGCGCATGGGGGCGAAATCGGCGATAGTGAAGGCGGGGGAATACGGGGCGATGCTCTTCCACCCCGACGGATTTTTCGCAGTCCCCGCCTATCCCGTGCGCGAGCTGCGCGACCCGACGGGCGCCGGAGACACCTTTGCGGGGGCGTTGGCGGGGGCTTTGGCAAGCGGCGGGCGGACCGGATTCAGGCAGATAAAGGAGGCGATGGCAATGGGCTCCGCCGCCGCCTCAATGACGGTGGAATCCTTTTCCTCCGACAAGCTCGAAGAGGCGGGGCTCGGGGAAATTCTCCGCCGCGCCGAGTGCGTCAGAAAAATATCGGAGATTTGAATATGGCAACCGTGCTCGAAATCGCAAAGGGCGCCCGCGCGGCCTCGTTGGAGCTCGCCGCCGCGCCTGCGGAGCTCAAAAATGCGGCGCTCATGAGGCTCGCCGAACTGCTTTTGGAAAACGCGCCCGAGATCTTGAAAGCCAACGCCCGCGACTTGGAAAAGGCGGAGAGGGCGGGGCTCTCCAAGCCCATGCTCGAGCGCCTTTCGCTCGACGAAAGGAAGATCGCGGCGATGGCGGACGGCGTGAGGCAGGTGGCGTCGCTTCCGGATCCCGTGGGAGAAGTAATCGAATCTTCGGTTCGCCCAAACGGGCTGAAAATCGAAAAAGTCCGCACACCGATAGGGGTGATAGGCATCATTTACGAGAGCCGCCCGAACGTCACGGTGGACTGCGCCGCCCTGTGCCTGAAAAGCGGCAACGCCGCGATTCTGCGCGGGGGCAGCGAGGCGTTCGAGACCAATTCCGCCCTCGCCGCGCTCGTCGGCCGCGCTCTTGCGGATTCGGGGCTGAATCCCGACTGCGTACGCATGATTCCCACTTCCGACCGCGCGGCCCTCGGCGAGCTGCTGAAGCTCGACAAATACGTGCACTGCATAATCCCCCGCGGCGGCGAGGGGCTCATAAGGCATGTTGTGCAAAATTCTTCGATTCCGGTCATCAAGCACTACAAGGGCGTGTGCACGGTATTTCTCGACGAATTCGCCGACCCCGGGCTTGCGCGGATTCTGACGGTGGACGCCAAGTGCCAGCGCCCGAGCGTATGCAACGCGGCCGAAAGCCTGCTCGTCCACAAGGACGTTGCAGAGCAGTTCCTGCCGATGGCAGCAGAGGGCCTTGCACCCGACCATGTAGCCATCCACGGCTGTCCGCGCACGATGGACATCCTCGGTGACAGCATTGCGCCCGCGACCGATGAGGATTACGGCAGAGAATACCTCGGCTACGAAATCTCCTGCAAGGTGGTCGATTCGCTGGACGAGGCCATCGAGCACATTAACCGCTTTAACACCGGTCACTCGGAGTGTATCGTCACCCGCGATTATGATGCGTCGCAGCGATTCCTTGAGGAAGTGGACGCGGCGGCTGTCTATGTCAATGCGTCTACGCGCTTTACCGACGGCTTTGAGTTCGGCTTCGGCGCGGAGATCGGCATTTCGACCCAGAAGCTGCACGCGCGCGGTCCGATGGGTCTGACCGCGCTCACCACCACCAAGTATATCATTTACGGAAACGGACAGGTGCGATAATGGATAAAACGATGGAGAAGGAATATAAGTGGCGTGCGGACGAGAAGCTGCTCGGACAGGCGCTTTTGTGGGCTTCTTCGCGCATTGGCAGCCAGAGCCGAACCATCAACATGGAATCCAGCTATTTTGACACGGCGGACGGACTGCTGAAGGAACATCAGGCGGCACTGCGTCTGCGCCGCGAGAACGACCGCAGCGTGTGCTGCATGAAGCTGCGCAACACGGATACGCCGGACGGCATGCGTGCCCACGAGGAGTACCAGTGCGAGGCGGTCTCTCTGCTTGACGGTCTGCGCCGTTTGCCCGAGCTTGGTGCGCCGAACGACCTGTGCGAGCGGGCGCTGGCAGCCGACCT
>CAJMOT010000082.1 GCA_905214995.1 uncultured bacterium
GACCTCGCATTAAGCCACACGCCACATCACTTGTCAAGCATATTCTCGGAAAATAGTCGCAATCATCGCAAAATAATTTTCCAATTCCTTTCGCCCCCTGCCCCGCGCCAACATTAACGCTTCAATGCGCGCGTATTTGCCCATAATAAAAAGAAACGGCCCCCATATTTACAATCCGGCTTACCGCGCGTTTTCCATTCACCTTAGCCGCCATTTTACATTTGCCCAATAGTTATCCTTTGGGGAACTCGCCCGTTGACAATACCGAAAATACTCGAAAGATAGCATTGCCTTTATGCGGACAGGACATATTTTCACGATATGCAAAAAAATACAGGGAATTCGGATCGTTAAAAAAATAAAAATTAATAAATTTGGATAAATGCCAAAATGGGCGCTATTCTCACAGCGGCAAGGCGCGGCGCTACCGCGTTGCTCGATGCGTTTTTCCCAAGAAGGTGCGTCTATTGCGGCGCCGCCAACAACTCCGGAAAATACGATTTTGTCTGCGAGGGCTGCGAAAGGGACATCTACATAATAAAAGGCGGGCGCTGCCTCCGCTGTTCGGAAATAATCGGGCCAAACGATTCGCCCAATTCCGCATTTTGCCCGAAGTGCGCAAAGGATCCTCCGGCGTTCAACTGGAGCATGGCGTGCTGCGTTTTTAGCGGCCCCGCAAGGGAGCTCTCCCTCGGATTAAAATACAGGAACTCCCCGTATCTTGCGTCGGATATGGCAAAGATAATGAAGGAAACCCCGAAGCTCGGAGAATTCCTAAAAGATTCCGTTCTGATTCCGGTGCCGCTGCACTTTGCGCGAAAGATGAAGCGCGGATACAACCAAAGCGAGATAATCGCAAACGCCGCAAAGCGCGCGTTCCCAAAGCGCGGAATAACGATATCGAACGCCCTTAAAAGAACAAAGAGAACCGACACCCAAACGCATCTGACAAGAGAGGAAAGGCTCGAAAACATAAAAGGAGCGTTTGAGGCGAACAAGAGGAAGACGTCAAAAATCGCAAAAGGCGCGCATATCGTAATCGTTGACGACGTAATGACGAGCGGGGCGACGATGTCGGAATGCGCAAAAGTTTTAAAGAAACTCGGGTTTAAAAATATCGACGCCTTTGCGTTCGCAAGAAAAGTGTAGCCCATTGACGGGGAGGGCGAATGTTCCACGTGGAACATTCGCCTTTCGCTCCCCCATTTCTTCCATAATGGAAGACGCGCCCGCAGATTTGCCTTACCATACCTTGCCCGCCGCGACGAAATTTTTTCAAGGGAACCCATTGCGACCGCGACATCCGGAAAGGATTGCGGCCGCGAATTTGAAGAGCCCGCCGCCGGGAAAGCGACGCCAAATGCACATGCAGTTTCGTCCGATGGCCCCGCCCGCTTTTCACGCGCTTATGGGCGGTCGACATGCACTCCGCTTTGGGGAGAAACGTTTAAGCTGAGAAAGGCTTAAAATTCTCATTTTTTACAAAAAACGCCTAAAACGCAAAAAAACGCCCCTATTTGCCGTTTTCCCCCTTTTTGCATATAACGGCATCAAAAACGCCCACAAAACCGCAAATAGGGGCGTTTTTGAAGGCCGTTTTTTAAAGGGGTTTCACAAAAAATCTGCCGCGATGAAAAAAACGGTAAAATTTCCGAAAAGGCGGGCGGAAAATATTTCAATCCGACGATTGCAAGCCTGACAAAAAAAGGCGCGCGCATGCGCGCCGCAATCGTCACCCGCCGAAAGATTTCACATACACGAGCAAAACCCCGATATCCGCCGGAGAAACTCCGGAAATCCTGCCCGCCTGCCCTATCGTCGACGGGGCGAACTTTTCAAGCTTTTGGCGCGCCTCGAGCCGCAGGCCGGCGGCCCTCGAATAATCCAAACCGGAGGGAATGCGTATGTTCTCCCAGCTTCCCATCTTTTCTATCTGGCGCAAATCCCTTTCGAGATACCCCTTGTACGCAACCCGATAAAGAATTTCAGCGCGCGCCTCCGGCGGAAGCGCGAGAAACCCCGCCGGCAAGGCGGCGTCCTCGCCCCTGCGCAAAGAATCCCCCGCCCTTTCGGAATCGAGACGCTCCGACCAGAACCGGACAGCCTCCGACTTCAAGGCAATCGCCCGCTCGCGCACGCGGGGAAGAAGCCCGAGCCTCCTGGCGTACGGCAGAAGGCGGATTTCCGCGCTTGAATGGTTAAGCAAAAGCCTGTATTCGGCGCGGCTCGTGAACATTCTGTACGGCTCAAGCGTCCCCTTTGTCACCAAATCGTCGACCAGCACCCCTATATAGCTCTCATGCCTTCCGAGCACGACGGGCTCGATCCCGAGAACCCTCGCCGCGGCGTTGGCGCCGGCCAAAAGCCCCTGCCCCGCCGCCTCCTCGTACCCGCTCGTCCCGTTTATCTGGCCCGCGCAAAAGAGCCCGGAGACAATCTTCGACTCCAACGTCGCCCGAAGCTGGGTGGGAGGGGCGTAGTCGTATTCGACCGCGTATGCCGGCCGCGACACCTCGGCCTTTTCAAGGCCCGGAACGCTCCTGATTATCTCGAGCTGCACGTCGAGCGGCATGGAAGTCGAAAGCCCGTTTATATACCACTCATCGGTGAGCCTTCCCTCGGGCTCGAGAAAGAGCCGATGCCCCTCCTTTGCAGGGAAACGCACGATTTTGTCCTCAATGCTCGGGCAATACCGCGGGCCGACGCCCTTTATCTCCCCTCCGTACATGGCGGAGCGCCGGAGATTGGCTTTGATAATCTCGGCGGTCTTGGAGGTTGTGGCGGTCTCGTAGCACGCCATCTGGCCTTTCCCGAACCCCTCGAAATCCCCGAAGGACAGCGATTGTTCCACGTGGAACATTTTTTTGCGGAAATCGGAAGCCGCGTTTTCGGCCTCCTCGCAAGACGCGTCGTAGGCGTCGGTGCGGGTGTCGTAAAACGCGAAAAGCTGCGGCGGCTCGTCTCCGGGCTGCGCCTGGCACCTGGAAAAATCTACGCTTTTTGCGAGAATCCGCGCGGGAGTCCCCGTTTTCAGGCGAGCGAGCGATATGCCGAGGGCCTCAATGCTCTCGGAGAGCCTCTTTGACGAAAAATCCCCCATTCTGCCGCCCTCCGTCTTGGAGGAGCCGACAAACAAAAGCCCCCTCAAAAAGGTTCCGGTTGTCAAAACCACGCTGCGGGCGTAAAAATCCGCCCCGAGATTCGTAGACACCCCGCGGATTTCGCCGTTTGAAGCGATAAGCCCCGTAACTTCCGCCTGAAAGAGCTCCAAATTGGGGGCTGACTCGAGAACGCGCTTCATCCTGAACTGGTACGCCTTTTTGTCGCACTGGGCGCGAGGGGCTCGGACTGCGGGCCCCTTGGAGGCGTTGAGAACGCGGAACTGTATTCCGGTGGCGTCGGCGTTGACCGCCATTTCCCCGCCGAGCGCGTCGATTTCCCTTACAATATGCCCTTTGGCGAGCCCGCCGATCGCCGGATTGCAGCTCATTTGGGCGACGGTGTCGAGGCTGCCCGAAAGCAGGAGCGTGCGCACGCCCATGCGCGCCGACGCGAGAGCCGCCTCGCAACCGGCGTGCCCCGCGCCGCAGACTATTACGCCGTACTCGGAATCCTTTCCCAATGTTAGCATTGCGACATAATCCGACATTTTCGCCTCCCCGCAAGAAAAACTTTTCCGCGGGAAGCGGAGGGAATGCGGAAAAGCGGGACAATATGCGCGGCAAGGGCAAAAAGAAAAGAAAGAGCGGAGAAGGGACAAAGCCCAAAAGCCTAAGCCGTCGAGAAACGAAGGGAAACGCGCTCCCATACATTGCCGCCATATAAATCCGGCTATGCGAAAATTTGCCCGAATGAGGGACGCCTTTTTATTTAACAGGCGCCCTTCTCTAATATATGGCATATAATATTATTCATCGCCCAGCGCAGCCGGCGGAATAAGCGCAATGCGCATCCGCAAACCGCATTGCGCGCGCAAAAATTCCCCTCTGATTCGCGCAATACGGACGGCGCGCAGTTCGCGCGGAAAATATCCGCAATTCCGCGGCCCTACGCGATATGCGCGCCCGCAATATGCGCAAAATTTGAACGTTTTTATCTTTTTATTGACAAAACTTCCAAAAGGGAAACTTTAAAATTCGGAATGTTTGTTATCGGGAATTTTAGATTTTTAAAGACATGCGCGATTGCGTTTGCGGCGCAAGCCGCTTTCGCAACCGAAGGCTTTTGCGCCGAGGTCAAAGGCGAACATCTCTTCGACGTTCTGGGGTTTCCCGTCACAAACTCGATGTTCACAACGTGGGTTTTCGCGGCCGCAATAATTTTGGGGTTACGCCTCATGATAGGCAGAGAAGCAAAGCTCGTGCCCGGCAGGGGGCAGATGGCGGTTGAGGCCGTAATTTCCTCCCTGTCTGGAATATTCGAGCCGCTCATGGGCAAAAAAGCCTTTCGCGCGGCATTCCCGCTGCTGCTTGGATTCTTTTTCTTCATATTGATAATGAACTGGAGCGGCCTTCTGCCGGGCGTCGGCTCGATAGGCGAGGAAATCGTCTATACGGGGCAGGGTACGCCTCCGGAGGGATTTTTCCTTCGCGAGAGTTCCGGTTCCGCCGCGGCGGAATTCGTGAAGTTCGTCCCCTTCCTGCGCGCGGCCAATTCCGACCTCAACACTACGCTTGCGCTGGCGATGATATCGTTCGGGGCGTGGATATACTTTGTGCTCAAGTACGCGGGGCTTAAAGTATTCCTGCACGACACGTTCGGGAACAAGGCCGACCCCAAGGAAGTGGCGCTTCCGATATATCTGTCGCTTTTCGCGGTATTTTTCGCGGTGGGCTGCATCGACATAATATCCATAATAATGAGGCTGCTGTCGCTTTCGTTCCGGCTTTTCGGCAACGTATTCGGCGGCGAGGTGCTGCTCGAAAACATGCACTCGCTCGCGGCGAAGCTGCCTTCGTGGATTTCCTGGGTCATACCGCTGCCGTTCTACCTGCTCGAAATACTTATAGGCCTCATCCAGGCGTTTCTGTTTACGCTGCTGACCGCGGTGTACATAGGGCTTTTGACAAACCACGAGGAGGAATGAGCGTAAAGGACGCCGGCAAAAAAATTTAACCCGAAAGAAAACAAAATGACGGAAATAATAGCAGAAGCAGTCAATCAAATGGGAAACATCAGCGGAAGCATACAGGGGGCTCTCGGCTGTCTCGGCGCCGCTCTCGGCGTTGGATTTGTCGGCGCCAAAGCCGTCGACGCCACGGGCCGCAACCCCGGCGCGTTCGGCAAGATAATGGTGCTTGGCATACTCGGAATGGCGCTCGCGGAAGCGGTGGCGTTTTACTCGCTGTTTCTCGGCAAATAAGGCGGGGCGGCAATGAGCGCATTGATTGCGGCGGGCTCAAACCCGCTGGAATTTCTCACGCAATTCGGCATAGAATGGCGGCTGTTGGTCAGCCAGGGGGTGTCGTTTGCGATAGTGGCGTGCGCCCTGTATTATTTGGCGTTCAAACCCGTAATGGCCGCCGCCGACAAGCGGCGCGAAAAGATAGAAAAAGGCCTCAAAGACGCCGACGAAGCCGCCGCAAAGCTCGCCGCGGCAAAGGCTGAGGCCGACAAACAGGCGGCCGAAGCCGCCCTCGAAGCCACCCGCATTCTGGAATCCGCGCGAGCCGACGCAAAGGCCGCCATAGAAAAGGCTGCTGCTGCGGCGGCGGAACAGGCGGCGGAAATCCGGCGGCAATCCGACGAACAGCTCGCGCAGGACAGGGAGCGCATGAAGCGCGAACTCAGGGACGAGCTGTGCGTTCTGGTAGCAAAGGCGGCGGAAAAGGCGGTGAACGGCATATTGACGCCCGAACAGCGCAAAAAGCTCGACGAGCGCGCCGCAGAGGAGCTCGCGGAGGGGAAATGAACGCCGCGGACGAGGCAAAGCTTTTGGCGGGATGCTCCGTCGGCCCCGACGGGCGGATAGACCCGAAGCGCGTCGCCGCGGCGTGCGAAGTCGCATGCCGCGGGGGGTCCGCCGCGCGCAAGCTCGCGGTGCTAAGAAAGTATGAGAGGCTGGTGCAAAGAAAGGCAAGGGCTGCATCCGTCACCGTGGAAAGCTCCGCCGAACTCTCCGACGCCGCGTTTGAAAGGCTGAAAAAGTTTGTCGAAAGCCAGACGGGCAGGGGGGATTTGACATTCGCCCGCAGGGTCGACCCGTCGCTCATAGGCGGCGTGCGGATAATCTGCGGCGACGTAATATGGGAGCGTTCCGCCAAACTCTCCCTTGAAAGCATCATGTGAAGTTTGAAGCAATGGACGAGATAATCAAAGAGATATCGGCGCGCATAGACGCCGTGGAAAAGCGCAACCGCCGCGCGAACGTCGGAACCATAATATCGCTCGCCGACGGCGTCGCGCGCCTCGACGGGCTGAGCGAGGCGATGTACAACGAGATGATCGACTTCGGCGGGGGCGTCACGGGAATAGCGCTCAACCTCGGCGAGGACGAAGTCGGCTGCATACTGCTCGGCGACGCCTCGAACGTCAAGGAGGGCGGGGAGGCGCGCACAACCGGAAAGCTTTTGAGCGTTCCCGTCGGCAAGGGGCTTTTGGGAAGGGTCGTCGACGCGCTCGGCCGCCCGCTCGACGGCAGGGGCGAAATTTCCGCCGACGGCTTTTATCCCGTCGAAAAGATCGCCCCCGGCATACTTCCGCGCAAGTCCGTCAACCAGCCGCTGCAAACGGGAATACTTGAAGTCGACGCCATGCTGCCGATAGGCAGGGGGCAGCGCGAGCTCATCATCGGCGACCGCTGCACCGGCAAAACCTCAATCGCCCTCGACGCAATAATAAACCAGGCGCGCATAAACGACGAGCACGCGGGCGAGGAGGGCTTCCGCCCCGTCTACTCGATATATGTGGCGATCGGCCAGAAAAATTCAAACATAGCGCGCACCATACAGCTTCTCGAGAAGCGCGGGGCGATGAAGTACACGACGATCGTCGCGGCCTCCGCCGCCGAGAACGCCGCCAACCTCTACATCGCCCCCTACGCGGGCTGCGCTATGGGCGAATACTTCATGCAAAACGGCATGGACGCGCTAATAGTCTACGACGACCTCTCCAAGCACGCCGCTGCGTACAGGCAGGTGTCGCTGCTCTTAAAGCGCCCGTCGGGGCGCGAGGCGTATCCGGGCGACGTGTTTTACCTGCACTCCCGCCTGCTCGAGCGCGCCGCGCGCCTAAACGAGGAAAACGGCAACGGCTCGCTCACCGCCCTCCCGATAATCGAGACGCAGCAGGGCGACGTCAGCGCCTACATTCCGACAAACGTCATATCCATCACGGACGGCCAGATATTTTTGGAGACCGACCTCTTCAACAAGGGGGTAAGGCCCGCGATTTCGGTGGGCATTTCGGTGTCCCGCGTGGGTTCTTCGGCGCAGATAAAGGCGTTCAAGCAGGTCGCGGCGACGCTCAAAGGCGAATATGCGCAGTACAAGGAGCTCGCCGCCTTCGCGCAGTTCGGCTCCGATCTCGACGCGCGCACGAAGGCGATAATCGACAAGGGCGACAGGCTCGCGGAAATCATGAAGCAGCCCAACAACGCCCCGATGGGCGCGGACGCCGAAATCGCCGTCCTCTGGGCGCTCAAAAACGGATTCTTCGCCGACATTGAAGTCGCCCGCGTGTCCGACGCAAAAATCGCCCTCGAAAGCTTTCTTTTGGCGCGCAAGCCGGAGCTGCTAGCGGAAATACTCAAAAAGGGCGCCTTTGACGGCGATCTCGACGCAAAGATGAAATCCGCCTGCGAAGAGTGGAGAAAGACTTTCGCGTAAACGGCCATGAAGGGGATGCGCGAAATCAGAAACCGCATGAAGGCGGTTGCGAGCACCGGGCAGATAACCCACGCCATGGAGCTCGTTGCGGCGTCAAAAATGAAGAGGGCCCAAAACAGCGCGGAGGCGGGCAGGGCGTACGCCATACTGCTGATGGACCTCACCGAAACCGTGCTTGAACGCCTCGGCAAAATGATTTCCCGCGCGGCGAACGCGACCGGAAAGAAGCGGCTCGTCATAGTGTTTTCGACCGACAAGGGGCTGTGCGGCAGCCTGAATTCCAACATCTTCAAGGCCGTCGCCGAAATCCCGAGGGAAGAGGCCGACTACATTGCGGTCGGCTCGCGCGCGGGACGGTTTATAGCAAAGACGGGCAGGGCGCTCAAAGGGCAGTTTAAGATAAGCGACGCCGTCGCTTTCGCCGAGACGCGCAAAGTGGCGGAGTTCGCCATGAAGCTCGCCAGAGACAGCGGGGAGTACGGCAGCATAGAGGTTCTGTACCCGATCTTTGTGAACACGCTCAGGCAGGAGACCGCCCTTGTGAAGCTCGCGCCCGCCGACGACCTAACCCCCTTCGTAGAGCGGCTGCGCAAATCGTATAAAATGGCGGACGTTGCGGTCGCCGCGCGCGAGGAGCGCAACGTGAAGTTCGAGCCCTCCGCGGCCGAAGTCCTCGCCAGGCTTCCGCAGTATTACATAAGGCAGAGCCTCCACCACATAGCGCTCGACGCCAAGGCCTCGGAGCACTCCGCGCGCATGGTCGCGATGAAGAGCGCAAGCGACAACGCCGACGCGCTGCTCTCGGAACTCAATCTTGAGTACAACAAGGCGCGCCAGTCTGCCATCACGACCGAAATACTCGAGCTTTCGTCCGCCGCGGCAGAAACCGGAGACTAATTTAAAGAGAAACGCAAAATGAGTTCAGGCAGAATAAAACAAGTCATAGGGGCGGTTGTGGACGTCGAGTTCCCCGCCGACTCGATTCCCGCAATTTACAACGCGCTCACGACGGGCGGCGACGGCGCGAAGATAGTGCTTGAAGTGCAGCAGCAGCTCGGCGAGGGCGTCGTCAGGACGGTGGCAATGACCTCCACCGAAGGGCTTAAGCGCGGCGACGAAGTGACCGACACCCGGTCCCCGATAAAAGTGCCCGTCGGCGGGGCTACCCTCGGGAGGATTTTCAACGTCACGGGGGATCCGATAGACCAGAAGGGCCCCGTCGCGGCCTCCGAAAGGCTGCCGATACACCGCAAGGCCCCGTCGCTTTTGGAGCAGAGCACGCGCGCGGAAATTCTGGAGACCGGCATCAAGCCCATCGACCTCATCTGCCCGTTCCTCAAAGGCGGCAAGGTCGGGGCGTTCGGGGGCGCGGGCGTCGGGAAGACCGTCGTAATCATGGAGCTCATCCATAACATCGCCAAAGCCCACGGCGGATTCTCGGTATTCGCGGGCGTCGGCGAGCGTTCGAGGGAGGGCAACGACCTCTACCACGAAATGACGGATTCCGGCGTAATCGACCAAAAAAACCCCGAGAAATCGAAAGTCGCGCTCGTATACGGACAGATGAACGAGCCTCCGGGGGCGCGAATGAGGGTGGCCCTCACGGCGCTCACCATGGCGGAATACTTCCGCGACGCGCAGGGGCAAGACGTTCTGCTTTTCATCGACAACATATTCAGATTTTCGCAGGCGGGCAGCGAGGTAAGCGCCCTGCTTGGGCGTTCCCCGTCGGCAGTCGGCTACCAGCCGACCCTCGCGCAGGAAATGGGCGAATTGCAGGAGCGCATCACCTCTACGAAAAAGGGCTCCATCACCTCTTTCCAGGCGGTCTACGTGCCCGCGGACGACCTCACCGACCCCGCCCCCGCCAACACTTTCGCGCACCTCGACTCCACCATAGTCCTCGACCGCTCGATAGCGGCTCTGGGCATATATCCGGCGATCGACCCGCTCGCCTCGACCTCCAACGCGCTGTCCGCCGACATAGTGGGGGCGGAGCATTTCAGGGTGGCGCGCGGCGTGCAGGAGCTCCTGCAAAAGTACAAGGACTTGCAGGACATTATAGCGATTCTCGGCATAGACGAGCTCTCCGACGAGGACAAGCTCACGGTCTCCCGCGCGCGCAAAGTCCAAAAATACCTCTCGCACCCTATGCACGTCTCGGAGGTGTTCTCGGGCATACCGGGCACATACGTTCCTGTTGCGGAGACTATCAAAGGGTTCGCGATGATCCTCGACGGCAAGCTCGACCACGTGAACGAAAACGACTTCGCCTACAAGGGAACCATCGACGAAGTTCTGGAATCCTACGAAAAGAACAAGGGTAAATAAATGCCGCTCTCCCTCGAAATCGTCACCCCGTCGGGAATCGTCTACAAAAGGGACTCCATAGACGCGGTTTCGCTGCCGGCCAGCGACGGCGAAATACAGATACTGCCCGGACATATCCCCCTTATCACAATTCTCGACGCGGGGGCGGTGCTCGCGTTTTCCGGCGGGAGCGAAGAGAGCGTCGCGATAGACGAAGGCTACGCCCGATGCCTCGGCGACTCCATATCGGTTCTCACCGAATCGGCCATAGACGTGCAGCAGTTCGACGAGGACGAAATGCAAAAAGCCCGCGACGCCGCCGAAAAAGCCCTCGAAGACGCGAGAAACTCCAAAGATCTGGACGAGGAGGAAATCGAGCGGCTCGAATCGCGCGCGAGAGTGGCGATAGCGGGATTGCTGGCAAAGAGCCGCAGGCGCAGGCAGTAGGGGGCTAGGCCTTTCTCCGCGCCGGCGCGCATTCGGCGGACGCGCGGCGTTGCGGCGGCTATGCAG
>CAJMOT010000083.1 GCA_905214995.1 uncultured bacterium
AGTTGGCGGCCGACGCCGCGTGCCTGCCGGTCGTCCCGCCGCTAAGCCAGAATTCGCTCGCGGGAATGTCCGCCGAGCGCGTGCAGCGCAGGTCGTCGAACGGCCCGCCGTACGCCTCGAGAATCGAGAGCATTCCGTTTTTGTGGCAGAGCTCGGTGAAGTAGTCGAAATAGTTTTCGGCGAAGAGGTCGGAGACCGTGCGCTGGAAGTCGTAGAGGAAGCGCGCGGATTTTGCGGGGCTTTCGACCGCGTACCCGAGCGCCGCCGGCAGCCACTTTACCGCGTCGTATCCGCGCCGCTTTTTGAACTCGGCGGCGAAGTCCTCCGTCCAGTTTTGCCCGCCCACCTCGAAGGAGTCTATGGTGGCGTATTTGAGCGTTCCCTTTCCGAGGTCGGTCTCCATTATCGCCATGTAGTTCGGCCAGTGCGCGTCGAGTCCGCGCTTTGAGAGCTTGTCGCATTCCAAACCCCTGTATGTCGTCGGGGCGTTCATTCTGCCCGTGGACGTGTAGCCTATGCGCAGGATTGTCCAGCCGCCGCTTTCGGGCTTCCAGTCGAGCCTGCCGTCGGGCGACATCTTGCCGGTCAGGTCGATTATTTCGGAAACCGCCGGCGCCTTCGCGTGCGCGCCGCTCCGCGGCGGGGCGTAGGCGAACGAGTTCTGCGACGAATTTGCGGCGGCGACGTTGTCGACGGAAACCTCGGGCGACAGCCTCAGGGTTTTCAGTCGGATCGGAGTTTTGGAGGATTCCCACGCATAAGTTTTATTGTATGAGAAATCGATCCTGAAAATTTTTCCCCTCGCGGGTTTTTCCCCTCCGAGGGGGGCGAATTTCGGCGTGCCCTTGTCCTGCGGGTTCTTGTAGCTTATCGCGCCGGCCTTGCGGAAATTTTCGCCGTCTTCGGAAGAAAATATCTCCGCCGTAAAGTGGATTCTGTCGCCCTCAAACGCAAATTCCGCCGTGCGCGCCTCCACCGTTTCCGGATATTCGAGGAAGATAGAAACTTTTCCGCCCTCCTTTTCTATCGGCAGCGGGCACGGGGAATCGTCGGAGCCTCCGGAGAGTTTTTCGCAGCCCGCGAGTTCGGGCGACGACGAAATTTTCGGCTCCGGCAGCGGCTCTTGCGCCGGCAGCGCGAGGACTGCGATGTCGCGGTAAAACCCCTTGTAATCCGGCGGCTTCGGCAGGACTATCGGCGCGGTTTCGCCCGCCCTTACCCGCTTTTGGGTGTGGACGAGGCACTTCATAGAATCTTCCGGCTTTATCCACGGGCCTCCGGAGCTCGACCACCCCGGGCAGTTGTGGACGCCGAGCGACAGCCCCAGCCTTTTGGCTTCCGCGCCCGCGTGCCGCATGAGCTCGCGCCACAGAGGGGTCATTATCTGCGCGTCGGGAACGTTCGGGATTTTCCCGTAGCAGTTTGGTATGAAAATGTGCGCCGCCGAATAGCCGATGTCTTTCATCGCCTCGAGGTCGCGCGTGATGCCCTCCTTTGTTATATGGTTTGTGGTGAAGTGCCACCACGTTTCGGCGCGCGCGTCGGGCGGCGGGTTTTTAAAGTCGCCCTCTATGGTTCCCGCAAGCGCGGGTACTTGAACCGATGCGAGCGCGGCGAGCGCCGCCAACTTTCCGAATTTTTCCCGTATCATATCGTTTCCTCCGTAAAAGCGTTATATTTGGAAAAACTAAATTTTGCGCGCAGGTGTGTCAATATATTTTGATTATTGTAGGAATTATTGGTTTTTGTAAAAAGATTGTTTGAAAAATAAAACGAAGTTTGATACTTGACCTGCGTTCGCCCCCGTTTAACATTTCCGGCCATGAAAAGATTTATTCTCGCGCTCGCCCTGTCGGCGCTCTCCGCGTCGGCATTCGCCGCCGGCAAAATCTCGTCGCCCGTATTGAAATCGGGCGATACCGTCGCCTTCGTCGGCGACAGCATCACCCACGGCGGACACGCCGCAGAGCACATAATGCTCTACTATATCACCCGCTATCCCGACATGCGCGCGAAGTTTCTGAACCTCGGCATAGGCGGAGATTCGGCGGGCGGCCTGCTGCGCCGCATGGATTCCGAAATCCTGAAATCCCGCCCGAGCGTCTCGTTTCTTATGATCGGCATGAACGACTGCAACCGCAACCTCTATGCCGCCGACTCCAAACTCTCTTTCGCCGAGAGGGAAAAGCGGATTGCGGAAACGGACAAAAGGTACGCCGAAAACCTCGAAAAAGTCGTCGACGCGCTCTCCAAAAATTCCCGCACCCTCGTGCTGTTTACCCCGTCGATTTACGACCAGACCGCCAAAATAAAGGCGCCCGCAAACGTCGGCGTAAACGGCGCCCTGAAACGGTACGGCGAGATTGGCGCAAAAATCGCGGCCTCCCGCAAAAATGTCATTGTGGCCGACATTTGGTCCGCCCTGCAAGACATCAACGAGGCCCTCCAAAAGTCCGACCCCTCCGCCACCGTCATAGGCCCCGACAGGGTTCACCCCTCTTCCGCGGGCGGATTTGCGATGGCGCAAAAATACCTTTCCGACGCCCATGAAAGCCCCGTCGTCTCCAAAGTCTCCGTCGTCGCGGGCGAAAATCCGCAGGCGGCCCTTCTCGAAAACTGCGACATCTCGGAGCTCAAATCGCGCGACGGCGGCGTGTCCTTCAAGCTGCTGGAATTTTCCCTCCCCGTCGTACTCTCGAAAAACGCCGACCCAGCCGAGGCGCGCACGGATTTTCAGGAAAACTTCAACCGCGAAATCCTCAAAGTCAAAGGGCTCGCCAAAGGTTCCTACGAAGTCCGCATAGACGGCGCCTGCGTCGGAACCTATTCGGCTTCCGAACTCGGCGCAGGCGTAAACCTCGCCGGCAACGACAAAACCCCCCAGTACGCCCAGGCGGAAAAAGTCGCAAAAATATGCTCCGAAATCCGCGGCAAATACGCCGCCCAGCGCAACCTCTACTATGTCGAACACTTCCTCCTCAAAGGCAAAATATCCGACTTTTCCGACGTCCAAAAGTGCGTCGCCGCTGCGCGCGAAATCCTCGAAAGCGGCAAAGCTTACGGCTACGGAAAATTCGCCCTCGAATTTTACCTGAAAAATAAACCCCTCGAAAAGCAAATGCTCGACGAAGCCTTCGCCCTTCAAAACGACGCCTACGCCGCCGCGGAAACAAAAACGCATTCCTATGAAATAATCCCGTTAAAATGATGGGCGCGAGGCGCAAAAGCAGATAAACGGCTTTTTATTCTGCAACGGTTTAAGTGTTCCGGGTTTCGAGATTGGCGGGGCATGGATTAAAGCGGCGTTGCGCGGCGGTTGGATTTTTGCGGCGAAATTAAAACGGCGTTTATTCTTTCTGGAATGAGATGTTGCCGAAAGCGTTTTTGTGAATATGATGGCAGGCGGTCTGCCGTCGCGGGGGATAGGGGCATTGCCGGAGGCAATCTCCGCAAGGGGGGCTATGCCATGGGAGAGAAGAGTAGCGTTGCGGGGGATAGGAGTAATTGCGGAGCAATCTCCGTAAGGGGGGCTATGCCCCCCTTCAATAAAATAGTTGCAATTTTTTGGGGGGTGTTCATAGTTCGTTAATTAAAATTTTTTTAACAGGGAAAAAATATGGCACCAGCTAAGGTATACAAAGAGAAGGACGCGAATAAAAACGTCCTGAAAAATAAAACGCTCGCGGTGATCGGCTACGGCTCGCAGGGCCATGCTCACGCGCTGAACCTCAAGGACAGCGGCTACAATGTGGTGGTCGGCCTTTATCCCAAGAGCAAGTCGATTGAGGTCGCCAAGAAGCAGGGCTTCAAGGTTCTCCCCACCGCCGATGCGGTGAAGGCGGCGGACGTCATTATGGTTGCCGTTCCGGACATGCGCCAGGCGGACATATACGAAAAGGACATCGCCCCGAATCTCACAAAGGGCAAGACGCTCGTATTCCTCCACGGGCTTTCGATACACTCCGGCCTCATCAAGGTTCCGGCGGGCGTGAATGTAATAATGGTGGCTCCCAAGGGGCCGGGGCACACGGTGCGTTCGCAGTATCTCGAAAACAAGGGCGTTCCGGCGCTCATCGCGGTGGCGCAGGGCGGCAAGGACGCCAAGGCGATTGCGCTCGCATGGGCGGACGGCATCGGGGCGACCCGCGCGGGCGTCATAGAGACGACTTTCAAGGAGGAGATGGAAACCGACCTCTTCGGCGAGCAGGCCGTTCTCTGCGGCGGAGTAAGCGCGCTCATTCAGGCGGGTTTTGAAACCCTCGTAAAGGCCGGCTACAAGCCCGAAATGGCGTATTTCGAGTGCTGCCATGAGCTCAAGCTTATCGTCGACCTCATCAACCAGAGCGGCATTTCCGGAATGAGGTTCTCCATTTCGGAGACCGCCAAGTACGGCGACGTCACCCGCGGCCCGCGCGTCATCACCGACAAGACCAAGAAGGAGATGGAAAAGATTCTCAAGGAGATCCAGTCGGGCAAATTTGTCAAGGAATGGGTCGCCGAGTACAAGGGCGGGCTCAAGAAATACAACAAGCTCCTTGCGGACGGCGAAAAGCACCCGATCGAAAAGGTAGGCCAGCGTCTCCGTTCCCTCATGCCGTGGGCTGCCAAGCAGAACATCAAGGGCGCGCAGGCGTCCTATTCCGCGGTTGTCGAGGCTCCCAAGGCCAAGGCGCCGAAGGCTCCCGCCAAGAGGGGCAAGAAATAAGAATTCATTTTGAAAAGCGGACTCGGCCGAATCGTCGGCCGGGTCTTTTTTTTAGTTTTTGAAGTTCCGCGCCTGCGGCGGCGCGGGGCTTTTTGAGGGGCGGATTTTTCCGCCTTCCGCCGCGTTTTTTGCATGAAAAAGATAAGACTCGCAACCCGTTCCAGCCCTTTGGCGCTCGTGCAGGCGCGAATGGCCGCCGAATATCTCGGCGCGCGCATTTCCGGAGCGGAGTTTGAAATCGTCGAAATAAAGACGTCCGGCGACAGGCGGCAGGATTGGTCGCTCGAAAAGTTCGGGGGAAAGGGGCTTTTTACAAAGGAGATAGAGGACGCGCTCTTGGCGGGCGAGGCTGACATTGCGGTTCACAGCGCGAAGGATTTGCCGACCGAGTGTCCGGAGGGTCTTGAGATCGCCGGCTGCCTTCCGCGCGACGAATGCGCCGACACGCTGGTAATCCGCTCCGGAGTGCAGGTGCCGGCTCTCATAGCGTCGGGCAGCCCGCGCAGGAGGGCGCAGCTCAAAAAGATGTTCCCGCAGTCCGTTTGGACGGAGTTTAGGGGCAATGTTCACACGCGCCTCAAAAAGCTCGCGGGGGGAGCTGCGGACGCTTCGGCGCTTTCGCAAGCGGGCCTTTCGAGGCTCGGGATAGAGTTTTTCGAGGGCGTCGAATTTCGCGTTTTGAAACTCGACTTGTGCGTTCCCGCCGTGGGGCAGGGGATAATCGCGCTCCAGTGCAGGTCGGCGGACGCGCCGGCTCTCCGCCAGCTTTCGCACGCGCAAACCGGAGAGGCTTTCGCGCTCGAGAGGGAGTTTCTGTCGTCGCTCGGCGGAGGCTGCCAGAGCGCGTACGCAGCGAATTTCGACGGAAAAGTTTTCAGGATATTCCACGAGGAGTGCGGATTTCGGAAGATGGAGTTTCCGGAAAATTCCGGATTGGATGAGAGGCTTTCGGAGGTTAGAAAGCTTGCCGCCGAGCTGTCCGGCGCCCGCCGGTAAAGTTTCGAGGCGCGCCCGCGGAGTCGCCAAAAAAAGCTTGAAATTTTCCGGTTTTAAGTTTCAATCGTTTGCATGAATCCCATTAAACGCACTTTTATCGCTCTTGCGGCAGCGACGGTAGCCGCCGTCGCCTTTGCCGCTCCCAAAGACGACCCCATCATAATCCAGCACACGAAGCTCGACGCCAAGCGTCTGCAGCCCACCGCCATCGCCAATTCGACCGGCCAGTGGACGCGCATAGAGATTCCGCTGTTCGCCAAGGAGAATCCCGACAACAAGGCCAACAACCAGAAGTGGATTCGCAATGTCGACGTCGACTTGACGCTCGTGTACAAGGACCAGATGGCAACCGACAAGCGCTCGCTCGACAGCCTGATCGTTTTGCGCGCTAAGGCGAAGCTCTTCGCGATAGAGGTCAACAAGAAAATCCCCGTGGTGTTTTACATTCCCTCCGAGGCGTACGACATTTACAGGCTCTCCGCCGAGCCCTTCGCGTGGAAGATAGAAATTTCCATCAACGGCACGCCGATAGAGCTGACGAAGCAGAACATAAAGACGATGCTTTCAAAAAACATTTACAAGAATGACGAGCCCCAGAAGGTTTACGAGTCGTTCATGAAGCTCGTCGAAAAGTCTTCGAAGGTTAATCAGGGCGTATTGATGACGCTTCCCGAATGCCCGTTTAACGTGCAGATGTACGAGTATTCGAAGTCGCCGATAGTGCCGAACTATCTGCCCTCGAAATAGCCGTTTTTTTTCGGGCGCGCAAGCGCGTGCGAAATAGCGCCTTGCGCGCGCGCCCGCCACTTTTTGCGCCGCCGGCTCAAAAAATGCTTTACTAAGGGCCGCAAAGCGTATTAGATTTATTCTTATTCCCGATTTATCTTACCCCCTTCACATATAAGATGAGTTCTAAAAACAAGCTTATAATAAACTGCGGAGCCACCCACGTCAGCGCGTCGGAGTTCGGAGTTTCCGCCGGCCGCCTTGTTTTGGAAAGTTTTCAGGTTCAGGAGCTGAAATACGACTATTCCAACCAGGACGAATGGCTCGCGGAATTGGCGGCGACGCTTAAAATGATGAGAGTTTCGGGCAAGGCGACGGTCATCGCCCCCTCGATGCTCCTGCTTACAAAGACTATAAAAATACCCCATGTCGAAGAGTCGCGCCGCGCCGAGGTCATTGAATTTGAGGCGGAGAAAAACATACCCTATCCGATAGGCGAAGTCTCGTGGGATTACGAAGTGATTTCCGACGACGGAGTGGAGACGGAAATCTTCCTGACCTCGATGAAGTCTTCCGCGGCGGACGAATTTTGCGCGGCCCTCGCCCAGGCGGGGATAATACCCGAATCCATAGAGGCGTCCTCCATTCTCGACTACAACGCCTGGAAATACTGCGGCCTCGAAAACGACGTCATCATAATGAACGTCGGTTCGCGCTTCACGAACTTGATGATCGCCCGCGAGGACGGCGTGTTCGTGCGCAGCATTCCGGTGGGCGGAAATTCGCTCACCCAGGCGGTGGCCGATTCCCTCGGAAAAGACTTTTCGACGGCGGAAGAACTCAAGCGCGGATTTTTCGCCAACGCGGCCCTCTCATCGAGTTCGGGCGCGGAACACTTTACCAACGGCGCCAATTCCGTAATGCGCAGGATAGGGGTGGAGATAAAGCGCTCCATCGTAAATTACAGGCGCACCTCCCGCGTGGCGGCTCCCTCAAAAATCTACCTATGCGGCCGCGGCTCCCTCATTCCGGGATTTGCGGAATTTCTCGCCGAAGACCAAAAGATGAGCGTAGAGTATTTTGACGCGCTCTCAAAGGTATCCGTCAGCCCCCGCGTGAACCAGCAATTGCTCTCCGATTGCGCGCCGCAGGTCAGCGAGATAATCGGCGAGGCCGCCCGCATGGTCATGCCGGGACTGATGAGCGTCAATCTCCTGCCGAAGCATATCGTCGAGGAGACCGCGTTTGCGAAAACCCGCCCGCTCATGATAATCAGCGCGGCGCTTCTGTTTGCCGCAACCCTGCCTCCGATGTTCCTGTTCTCGAAGTCGGTCGCGCAGGAAGAGGAAGCCGCCAAAAAATTCCAGTCTATGATGCTTCCGATAGAAGAGCGCGCCGCGGAATTTAAAAAGAACGGCGAAACCGCCAGTTCCCTCGAAACCAAAATCAACGGGCTCGAGGGGCTCGCGAAATCGAAGTCCAACTGGATAAACCTTTTCATAGACATAGAAAAGCGCCTGATGGAGCAGAAGGACGTGTGGCTCGACAACATGAGGGTCCACCGCACTTCCAAAAACGGCGTCCAAGAGTACAAGCTCGAGCTTACCGGAAGGCTCCTCATAAGGGATTTCAACCCCGAAAATCCCCAGGAGTACGACACCAAGAAGGCCATCGACAGAATCACGAAGCTCCTCAATTCTTTCGTGAGTTCCGAATTTTTGAAGTCGTTTGAAAACGTGCGCACCGACCCGTCGAATCCGCGCATTTTGAAGTTCGACTTCACCCTCGTGGTGAATCCCGACAAGCCCATATAACTGTCAAATTTTTTGGCAAATGAAATACTTTAAAAAATACCCTATATTTTTCGTCGCGCTGTTCGCGCTGCTCGCGCTGTTCGCGGCGGGCGTCGCGTATGATGCGATGCTGTTTAAGAAGGACAAGGACGCGCTCGCCAAGCTCAACCGCGCAATGCGCCAATACGACGAAACTCTCGCCGCCGATCCTACGCAGCCGTCGATCGACGCTTCCCAGAAGAACATCAAGGAGCTCGAAAAGCATCTTCTCGACCTCGAAAAGGATCTTACCCGCGAAAGCGAGCACATCTTCAAGCCGCTCACGGCGGAGGAGGGCTTCCAGTTGCGCGAAGTTTTGCGCGGCATGGTAAACAAATGGCGCGCCGAGGCCAAAAAGCGCGACATATATGTGCCCGACGATATGGATTTCGGCTACAAAAAATATGTCGCCCCCAATGCGGATTCCCCGAAGGACGCCGCGCTTCCGGTGATCTGGAAGCAGGTCTGCGTGCTCGACTACATAAACCAAAAGCTCTTCAACTGCAAGTCGCAGGAATCGCCCATGTCCATCATCAACGTCCAGAGGGAGATTCTCCCCGAGGAGGGCATAAAGGAAAATCCCCGCAACACGCGCCGCGTCAGGGCGAATTCGCGCAACAGTTCGGGCGCGATCCGCGGCGACAACTTTAAGATAGACGAAAACATCACCGCCCGCAAGCCCGGCAGCCTCGACACGCTCGCGTACCGTTTCGTATTCGCCGGCCACACCGACGTTTTGCGCAGGTTCCTCAACCAGCTCAAGGATTTCGACGCGATGCTCGTCGTCCGCAGCATCGACGTGAAGCCCGCGGATCCCTCGCTGATAGCGCCCCCCAATTCCGAGGAGGCTCTTGAAGAGGAAACCTCCGACGCCGCGGACGCCTTCGCTTCGACCGATTCCGAAGAGGGCGACGAAAACGCCTCCGCCGCCCCCGTCATCGACGAAAACAAAGTTCCCGTCGTAACGGACAACATTTCCGAATTTACGGTAGTGATCGAATACGTTGAGGTCGTCAAAGACGCCCCTAAAAAGAAGGATGCGGATAAAAACGCCGAGCCCAAAGGCAAGACGGATTCCGCAAAATCCAGAAAACAATAAAGGCACGGCACTGAGATGAAACACTACGATAAGATATTTTTTGCGATAGCCGTAATAGCCGCGGGCGCGTCGTGCGCTTTCTACTTCATGAACGCGCCGAAGGGCGAACTGTTGCGCGGCCGCATCGACAGTCTTGAACAGAAGCAGCCTTCCGGCATAGCGTGGAAAAACATAGTCGTTCCCGCCCTGCAAGTCACTTCCATAGAGTGGCCCGAGGTTCGCGCGCAGGACGAGGCCGGCAAATGGTTTTTTCAGGTGTTTACTCCTCCGCAGATATGGGTTGACAAAAAGGGCAACTTCATGACGGAGTCGCCGTATTACAAAGAGGTGGCGCGCCAGTCTTTCGCCCTGAAATACATTGGCGTTTCCAACGAGCCCTATCCGGTGAAATACCTCGGTTATTTCGGCACCAAAAAGGAGCCGATAATACAGTTTGAAAATACCGCGACAAACCTTTCGTTCATCGGCAAGCTCAATGAGGAGATCATCGCGGAGGCGCCTTCCACGGGCAAGAAAATCAAACTGGGCCTCACCCCGAAAAAGTTTGAGATAAAGCGCGTCAAAAACGACAAAAACAACACCATTGCGGATGTCGCGACCGTCGTGCTCTTCGACAAGTCGCTCGGCAAAGAGGTGACGATATATTCCAACAAGGAGACCGTCATCGACGACCGCCGCCGAATTTCGTTTTCCGCTCCCGACGGCTCGGTGTGGCATGTGAAAGAGCCCGGCGAAAGCCGCAAAGTGGGGACGGCGACTTACACCGTAAAGTCGATCGATTTCGATAAAGGTTCAGCCGTGATTGAGATGGTCCCGGACAACGCCGATATCGAGCCCCAAATCATGAATCTGTCGGCGGCGGGAGTGGTTCCCGTCAAATAATTGAAAAATATTCTTTAAAAACCCCGCAAAGTTGTTAACGTCAATTTAACAAATTATAAATACAGCGAATATGAAAATAAACAGAATCCAACGAAAAGCGGCATTTGCCGCGGCGATATTAGCTTCCGCCGCGGCGGCAAGCCTCGGCTATGCCAAGCCGGATCAGACCCAAGAGAAAATCCGTCTCATGGTCGCGGCCGTACAGGCCCGCGATTCGGGCGACCTGAAAGCTTCCAAGCAGTCGCTTGAAGAGCTTCTGAAAATCGCCCCGAACGACGAGGGCGTACAGCGCATGCTCGCCGACGTAAACAAGGACATTGAACGCCAGGCCAAGGGCGAAGTTCCCGTTCTCGCGGGCGGCGCGAAAGTCGTCAAGAAGGCCGAAGCCGAAGGCG
>CAJMOT010000084.1 GCA_905214995.1 uncultured bacterium
GGGTTCCCGATTTGGCGCAATGCTTTTGGAGCTAAAAACGGGGCGCAAGCGAAACGGCGGGTTGAAGCGTATTCGATATACGCGAAAGTCGCCGTTATCGCGCTGCAACTCGTTTTTAGCCCAAAAGCATTCGCCAAATCAGAGGCGTTTTTCTTTCACTTTGGACGCTTCGCGCCCGACGCGGTCGCGCAAGTAGTAGAGGCGCGCGCGCATCGGTACGGATTCGCGTTCGACCTCGATTTTCTCGACGTTGGGAGAGTTGACGGGGAAGACGCGCTCGACGCCCTCGCCGTAGGAAATGCGGCGGACGGTGAAAGTTTCGTGGATTCCGCTGCCCTTTCTGGCGATGACGATGCCCGCGAAAATCTGTATGCGCTCCTTGTCGCCCTCGCGAACTTTGGTGTGCACGCGGACGCCGTCGCCGATCTTGAAGTTGGCCTTGTCGGCTTTGATCTGGTCTTTCGTGATTTCTTTCAACAATTCCTGATTCATTGCTTTGTTTCCTTTGCTTTAAATATGTCCTGTCTGCGCTCCTTTGTCTTTTCCACCTGCCGTTCTACGCGCCAGCGCTCTATCGCCGCGTGGTTGCCCGACATCAGAACGTCGGGAACTTTCATTCCCCGAAATTCCGCCGGCCTCGTATATTGTGGAAAAGCGAGAAGATTGCCGTTAAAAGAGTCGTACGTCAAGGAATTTTCTTCGCCCAAAACGCCTTTTACATATCTTGCGGTCGCGTCGGCCAGAACCGCCGCGGGGAGGGTGCCGTTGGTCAGCACGTAATCGCCTATCGAAATTTCCCTGTCTATTGCGGCGTCGCGGATCCGCTGGTCGATGCCCTCGTAGTGGCCGCTGAGGATTATCAGGTGCCCCGCGCGGGAGAGTTCGGAGGCGATTTTCGGGGAGAGCTTTTCGCCGTCCGGGCACATGTAGACGCGGGTGCATCCGGGGGTTTGCAAGGCCTCGATTGCGGCGAACACGGGCTCTGGCTTCATGACCATTCCGGGGCCGCCGCCGAACGGCCTGTCGTCGGTGACTTTATGCGCGCCCTCCGCCCAGTCGCGGATATTGTGGACTTTTAAATCGAGAATCCCCGCGGCCTGCGCGCGGGCCAACATGCTCTCGTTCAAAAAGCCGGAGAGCATGTTGGGAAAGAGCGTCAGGAAGTCTATTTTGAGGCTTGCCGGCATTTGGGCGACGGGCGCGATATGAACGCAAAGACCCGCCGCGCATGCGGGGCGGGTCGGAGGTGGATTTAAGCGGCTCTACGCGTTGGCGGCTTCCGCCTTAGCCTTCTTGATGAGGGCTTTGACGGTGTCGGTGGGCTTGGCGCCCACGCCGAGCCAGTAGTCCGCGCGCTCGAGATTGATTTTCGACAGGACTTCCGCGCCGCGCGGGCTGGGATTGTACATGCCGAGGGTTTCGACAAACTTGCCGTCGCGCCGCGACGCGCTTTCGGCCACGACTATGCGGTAAATGGGTTTGTGCGCAGCGCCGTTCCTTTGTAGTCTGATTTTAAGTGCCATATTGTTTTGTTGTTATTATTTATTAAGCCTTTTAAACACGCGCAAAACCCGAATTTATGAAAGCCGCTTTTTCCGCCGAGAGAACTTGACGGGAACCAAGGATAACCACCTATATCTGAATCTTCCCCGTTTTAGGCGAAAAGAAAATTCGACGCTTGCTCCATGTTTATCCTGTTAATGCAACTCTCTTTTGAGAGCTTTTGCAAGAAAATTTTTCGAAGCTCCGGACGCCGTATTCGGCAAAGCGCATTCCCGCCGCCGCAACCCGCGCATGGGGCGAACGAACCGCAAAACGGCCCCGCCGCCCGTTCATCGGCGCCGCCTGCCGCGGAAAAATTCGCAAAGGCAATCGCAGACGAAATCCTGTTCGGCGCGCGAGATCGAGGAAAAAATCGGCAGGCGCAGCATGGTTTTGGAAAGCGTTTCGGACACAGGCAGCGGGCGGGAAGCGCACCCGAGGCGGCGCGCCATCGGGCAGAGATGCAGCGGCGCGTAATGCTGCGCCGCTCCGATTTCGCGCGACTTCATAAATTTCTCGAGCTCCTTTTCAGTCTCGGGCGAATCCGTTAGGATGAAAAATATGTGGGCGTTGTGGCGGCAATGGTCCGGAATTTTCGCCAGCCGCAAGTCGCCGCTTCTCTCGAGCTCCGACAGGCGCGAATAATAGTAGTTCCATGCGGCGACGCGCTCGGAAGTCAGGCGCTCCGCGGCGTCGAGCTGGGCGGCGAGAAACGCCGCGATAATCTCGGAGGGGATGAAGCTGTCGCCGTAGTCCACCCAAGTGTACTTGTCGATTTTCCCCTCGACAAACTGTATGCGGTTGGTTCCCTTTTCGCGTATGAAGCACGCCCTGTCGCGAAATTCCGGATCGTTTACAAGCAGCGCGCCGCCCTCGCCGCAGACGACGTTTTTGGTGCCGTGGAAGCTTATAGAGCCGAAGTCGCCGATAGCGCCGAGCGCCCTGCCCTTGTAGGAGGCCAGAAATCCCTGCGCGGCGTCTTCGACAACTCTTATCGAATGCCTTTTCGCCACGGCGAGGATTTCGTCCATTTCGCAGCCGACGCCGGCGTAGTGGACGGGGACTATCGCGCGCGTGCGCGGCGTCACGAGCTCCTCTATTTTCGACGCGTCGATGTTGAGGGTATCGGGGGAGATGTCGCAGAACACGGGCTTTGCGCCGCGCAGCACAAAGGCGTTCGCGCTCGACACGAAAGTGTAGGAGGGAACTATAACCTCGTCGCCCGCGGAAATATCGCACAGCATCGCCGCCATGTCGAGCGAGGCCGTGCAGGAATTGGTTAAAAGCGCGGCTTTGGCGCCCGTCATTGCGGAGATTTTATCTTCGCAAATTTTCATGAATTTGCCGTCGCCCTGAAGGCGGCCGGCGGCGATCGCCGCCTCGATATTGCGGACTTCGGAGCCTTCGAGGGATATTTTGTTAAAGGGTACTTTCATCGGTTTTTGGCGAATATCGCACAACCGCCGCCCCGATTCAAAGAAAATTTTTCCGCGATTTTCGGGGAATTGCGAAAAAATGCGGATATTCGGGGTTGACACCAAAGCTTTAATTGGTTATTTTTGATATGCAACAGGAAAGGATACTATGTTGAAAGAGGCATCAGACAGGTTTTACGGGGCGTGGTGGGGAGCGTTTTTAGGGGACGCCGCCGCGATGCCCACCCACGGCTTTTCGAGCGAAAAGCTGTTGCGCGAAGATTACGGCGACGTGAAAGAGTTCAAGGCGCCCAAGCCGACGCATCCTGAGAGCGCGCTCAGGACTATTCCCGCGCCGATTCTCCCGCCGGAGTGCGACTATATAGGCGAAACGCGCCGCCATCTTTGGAGAGAAAGGGACGCGCACCCGCACTGCGGCATGGACGCCGGCGAGAACACCCTGCCGGTCTACCTCGCGCTGCACTTGGCGGTGTCCATGTGCGAGAAAGGGGGATTTGACATTGACGACTGGATGGAGCGGTACAGGCTCGTTATGACAACCCCGGGCGGACACCGCGACACTTTCATTCCGAGCGTCCACCGCAGATATTTCGAAAACCTCGCGGCCGGCAAAGATCCCGAGGCCAACGGCTGCCCCGAGGCGCACATGGGCGACATCGCGACCTTCGCGCCGCTCATGCTGTTTATAATGCGCAATCCGGAGAAGTCGCAAATGGGGCTCTACCGCGCGCTGAAAAAGTTTTCGAGCGGCGAATCCGCGTACTCTGCGGCGTTCTTCATCGCGGAGCTGCTCTCGCTCGTAATAAAGGGAGACTCCATAGAAACCGCCATTTATGAGAAGATGACGCCCGACCGCCACTTCTCGCTGGCGTTCCCCTACCGAAGGTGGATAAAAAACCGCGACGACGCGCAGGCGGTAAACTCCACGGGCATTTTCGCGACCGTTGACGAGGGCCTGCCGCTTAGCCTGTACGTCTGCCTGAAATACGGCGGGGATTTTTCCGCCGCGATATTCGCCAACGCGAATATAGGCGGGGAATCCACGGGGCGCGGAGTGGTAATCGGAATGCTCGCGGGGGCGCAGGCGGGGTTTTCAAAACTGCCGCAGGATTTGATTGCGCGCCTGAAATACGCGGGGGAAATCCAGGCGGTCGGCGACATGCTCCACAAGCTCGTCGCGGGCGTCTGACGGCCCGGCGGAACTCCCCGCGCCCCAAAAAACTCTTGACGCGGCGCGCGGCGGTTCTACCATTTTCAGGCATTATGGCAGACAAAAGCGAAAAAAACGAATTCAACGTAGCCGGCAAGTTTTATGTCGACTCCCAGTGCATAGGTTGCGCTTTGTGCACCTCGACGGCCGAAGGGCTTTTTGAAATGAGCGACTCCGGTTGCGCGTTCGTGGCCAAGCAGCCCTCGAACGCCGACGAAACCGCCCTTTGCACGGAAGCGATGGAATCCTGCCCCGTGCAGGCCATCGGCGACGACGGCGAATAAGTTTTTTAGATTTCCAAAAATTTTCCGGCTTAGGCAAAGCCGAAAGCCGCAAATCCCGAACCGCTTGCGTTCGGGATTTTTTGTCTGTTCTCCACCCGCGCCGCATAGAAATGGCGGGAAACGCGGCCGGAACGGGGCAACGGCAAAACCCGCGCCCGCGCGTAAGTAGGTTTGCGCGGAAGGAAAAATTTTAGCCCGCAGAAATTTGAATTGAACGGTAAAAAAGGCGGCGAAGGCGGAGCGCAAAAAAAGGATTTCAAATTTAGAAATTGCTTGACTGTCTTAACCATAGCATATAGGAAAGCCATATGAAATCCATTCCGCATATCTCCCTATCGTTTCTGGCATCACTCATATCGCTTTCCGCCGCGGCGGAAACTTACTATTATTGGGGCGACAGCGCCGGCGGAAACATGCCTATATTCGAGGCCTCCGCGTGGAGCTCGTCGAGTTCCGGATATGCCGCCATTCCCGAGGACGCAAACGTAAACTCCCCCGACGCCGCATGGGTGTTCGACTACGACGCCCATCTGCCCGTCGCCCGCCGAAGAGAGGGGATTTATTTCAATATAATAAATCAGCCTTTCGTCAACATAGCCTCCCTTTCCATTTTAAACTATAATTATCAGAATACCGACTACATTTCAGACGGTTCCTCCGTCTCGGGGGGAGACGCAAAGACACTCTTCATATCAAACACCGAAAACGCCTATTGGAGCATAGGCAAGTTCACGTTTGCCGGCGGCTCGTCGAATAGAATTCTGGTTTTCGGCTCCGCGCGGCTGAACGAAAACCAGCCCGAGGTGACATTCGGAACCGTCAATATCGGCAGCGAAGGCGCGTACGCGAATATCCAGTTTGGCGGCGACGCGGCTGGCGTCTGCAAAACGACCGTCGGCGACAATATAGGGCAGGATGTGACTATGGCCGAATCCGCCTGCATGAAATACCTCACCGTCACGGGAGACTTCAACATATACGGAAATTCCATAGTGAACTTCAACGTCTGGAATGAGGACGCCTCCGCCGTCCATTCCGAAAATATGCCGGACATCGCAATCGACGGGGTCGTCAGAATGACGCCGTCTTCCGGCGGGGATCTCCCGACCCTCAATCTGTTAAAAAGGGTGGGAACCATAGGCTGGTCTCCCACCAAACCCGCTCCCGGCGCCACCGACGTTTTTATAAAAATAGGCGGTCTTGCCGGCAGGGGCAACCTGTCAAATGACTCGCAGACATTGGACGCGAGTACCGTAAAGCTCATCTTCACCAACAAAGAGGACTGCGACTTCTCCGGCGCTTTCACCGAAAACCGCTCCGACGCCATAAAAACCGTAATGAGCGTAAAAATGGCGGGCGAAAACGGAAAGAGGCAAATCATCCGCGCGGATTCCGCATTTACCGGCGCCGTCGAAGTCGAGAGCGGCACTCTCATAATCCGCAGCACGAACCCTCTCGGAAAGCTCACAATGACCGGCGGCGGCTTCGGCGGAATCGAGGGCGGCGTGACCGTCTCCGGAGCCGAATGGTTTGGCGGCGACATAGTTTTCCACAACGCCGAAACTTTCTTCGGGGGGCTCGCCGACAAGATTACGATTGACGGAGATTTCGCAAAGTCCGCCGAAGGCAAAATAGGCGTGGACTTTTCGGGGCTCGACGCCGCCGCCCTGATAGACGAAGGCAACAACGTGTTCGACCTGATAACCGCCAACGCCCTAACGGGCTTTTCGTCCGACGCAAACGAGGACTTTGAAGCCAAAAACCTTCTAAACGCGATGGCGGACTTCGCGTGGGTCGGCAACACCCTCACCGTCACCTTCTCGCAAGTCCCCGAACCCGCGGCTGTCGCCGCCGCCTTCGGCGCGCTCGCCCTCGGCATTGCCGCGCGGCGGAAAAGGAAATAGTGGAAAAATTCTTGCGGAAAAGAGTTTTGCGATGGACTTTTTTATCTCTATAACTCTCTGCTGCGGCAAAAAAAAAATGGCCTAATATTCGGTCGATCGCGTTTCCTATGGCGGGTTGCGCGCAGAGATTTAGATGGCAACCTCGGACATTGTTTACGATTAAAAGCGCAACTTAAAAAGTTGCGCTTTTAATGATTGTTTTAAGTTTGCCAATCAAAGGCAAATATCAAATATGCGTGCAAAACTGGCCTATCCGCGCCTGCGGTATGCCGCAAGCCCCAATGCCGCAACTGCAAATGCAACCGCATAAACGGCGGGTTCCGGAACAGCGGTTATGCCCGTGATGTTGCCGTTGTCATCGTAGGCGAAATCTACGTTTTGGTAGATCGTTCCCGACTGGTCCATAACGGATATGTTCGTATTATCGGCGGAAAATGCGATGCTCGTACCGTCGTCCGCCTTAAATATGTCGGAAAAATTTACGGGTTCAATTCCGTCGAGAATTATGCTTAGATTTTCAACCGAAAGATCGTTTGCCGACGACACGAATATTTCTGCGGATTCCGAAACTTTCAAGTTTGACGCATTCAATGAATCGACCCTGACCGTGGCGGCGTCCGTCACTGAAAGTTTATTGGAGCCTTCCACGACGATATCGGTTCCCGTAAAATTCGTGGTTCCGGAAAATATGACATCGGCGTCGTTATATGTCACGCCCCCATAATTGCCGCCGTCGATAAGAAGCCTGTTTCCCGTAGTGAATGCGACATCTTCCATTTTCATTGATCCCGCGATTTTATAGGTGATTCCCGTGGCGCCGCCGGTGAGGGTCAAGGAGCCGCCTTTCGTATTAAAAGATCCGAAGGCGGAGACATCCAAATAGGCGGCCGAGACATCGGCGTTGGAGGCCGAGAATTTGCCGTCCACATCCATATAGCTGCTAAGATTGAGTCTTACGCCGTCCCTAAGGATGAGGGCGGATTTCAATTCGGCGGTTCCGCCTATCGTGAGAGTTGTAAAATAAAACCCTCCGGTCTGGTCGGCTTCCTGCCCTTTGGCGAAAATAACGTCTATGGGCGTTAATTCATTGTTCCAATAGGAATTTTTTATATCCGCATAATCCCTGCTTGAATCGGCGGAACCCCATGAATAATGCACATTTTCTCCGTATTGATTGGCGGTATTGTTTTGCGATACCGTATATACGCGGGCTTCAAGCGCAGTCGAACCGGCGAGTAAAACCATCGCAATATGCGTTGTCAGGTTTTTAGATATATCGGTTTTCATTATATTATTAGTATTGGTCGGGTTTAACTCCAGAAGTGCAGAGCAAGTTGCCGCATTGTATTTTGGCGTTAAATTTCCCGAAAGATGAAAATGAAAGTCGAGAATTTTATTGAAGAATTCTAATTAATATTCCATACAATATTATTTGCTTTGCGCTTGGCGCGGCATGTGAGGGTAAATCCCAAATCCATACTCCGCTAATTTTGGCATTTGACCCGTTTAACCAGCGATTATGCAAGCTATTATTGATGGGAGCGAAAGAATGCAAAGATAATATAAAACACTCAAAAGCGATTATGAAGACAATTAGATGGGAAATGCAGATAGAGTTTGAGGCTTTGGCTAATGCAATAAGCTAACGGTTTGCGCCGCTAATAAGAATGTGGAAGTTCGCAAAGAATAACGGAATAAGCGAAACTTTTCGGCGCAAGATGAAGCTAATCAGACGATTAGTTTATGGCTATAAAAACTTTAAAAATTATAAATTGAGGCTTCTCGCCCAATATGGCATTTTCGGCAATCCCGCTGACTTTGGCATCGAACCCCGTCGGAATATGCAAAAAAAACGCAACCCTGCGGATTGCGTTTTTTCAAAATGTGGAGCCGATGAGGTTCGAACTCACGACCTCTAGAGTGCGATTCTAGCGCTCTTCCAACTGAGCTACGGCCCCGATTCGGAAAGGCCAGGGGCAGGGGGACTCGAACCCTCGACCAACGGTTTAGAAAACCGCTGCTCTATCCACTGAGCTATGCCCCCAGTTCCCTTGGATTTCCCAATTCGTATTCGCGTAAATCTACTTTTGGAGTTCCGCATGTCAAGACGTTTTATCGGCGCATCCCCATTTTTTTTGGGATTGGGGCGCGGGCATTGTCTATTGACATATTTCAAAACAAACGCAATAATCGCCAACAAAAACAATATCTGCTCCGCGTCAAAAAATGGGCAAAACATACCTCGCAATAGATCTCGGCGCCGGAAGCGGGCGCGTAATTGCCGCCGCTTTCGACGGCAAAAAACTTTCGCTCGAAGAAGTTTCGCGCTGGGAGAGCCGTCCGGTGAAAATCGGCGGCTCCTTCCATTGGGACGCGGACGCCATATTCTCCTCGATATTGGGCGGCCTGCGCGCGGCAAAGGCGAAGTGCGGAAATTCGATAGTCTCTCTTGGAATCGACACGTGGGGCGTCGACTACGGGCTTCTCGACTCCTCCGACAGGCTCGTTTCAATGCCCTACATCTACCGTGATTCGCGGACGGAGGGAATGGAGGAAGAGGTGTTCGCCAAAATTCCCAGGAGTGAAATATACGCTCGCACCGGAATACAGTTCATGTTTTTCAACACGATATTCCAACTCGCCGCCGACGCTCGCGCGGGCGCTTTCGAGCGGGCGGAGACTTTCCTGATGATGCCGGATCTCATCGCGTTCATGCTTTGCGGGGTAAAGGCCAACGAGCGCACCAACGCCTCCACGACGCAGTGCTACAATCCCTTTAAGCGCGATTGGGATTGGGGCATACTCGAAAAAATCGGCGCGCCCGAACGCCTCTTCAAGAGCGGGTTCGCCGAGTGCGGAACCTGCCTCGGGTCCCTGCGCCCCGATCTGCGCGCGGAATTTGGCGACATAAAAGTGGCGTGCGTCGCCACCCACGACACCGCTTCCGCCGTCGTCGCGACCCCGTCGGTTGAGCGCAACCCCGCGTATGTAAACAGCGGCACGTGGTCGCTGGCGGGCCTCGAGCTCGACTCTCCAATAGCCAATGCCGAATCGCTTTCGGAAAATTTCACAAACGAAATCGGCGCGGAAAATACGGTGAGGTTTCTCAAAAACATAACCGGAATGTGGCTCGTGCAGAAGTGCAGGGAGTCGTGGAAGCGCGCCGGATGCGACGCGGACTTTCGGGAGCTCGAGCGCGAAGCGGCCCTCGCCGAGCCCGGGCGCACCGTCTTCGACGTGGATTCCCCCGAATTTTCCATGCCCGACGACATGCCTTCCGCGATAGTTTCCCACTGCCGCGAACGCTCGCTCGCGGTCCCGCGCACGCGCGGGGAAATGTTCCGCGCAATCCAGGAAAGCATCGCCGCGAAATACGCCGGCGTGTTCGGCGGCATGAGGAGAATTTCCGGACTGGATTTCGGCAGAATCTGCATAATGGGCGGTGGGTCGAAAGACGCGATGCTCAACCAGTTCGCCGCTGACGCTACGGGCTGCGAGATTTCCGCGGGCCCGACGGAATCTACGGCGTTCGGCAACGCGATAATGCAGATGAAGGCTTCGGGCGACATATCGTCGGTGCGCGAGGGCAGGGAGATAGCGCTCGCGAGCTGCCGTCCGGAGATATTCGAGCCCTCCGCCCCCCGCGCATAGACGGAAAAGCGCGCCGGAAATTCCCATCTCCGGCGCGCCGTTTTTTCGCGTTTATCTTGCCGCGCTCCTGCCGAAGTAGAATCCGACTATCGACATGAACGCGACCTTAAATTCGGACGGGATGTAGAAGCCCTTCGCGTATTCGATCGCCTGCCGCGTGTATTCGGGAACGAGTCCCCAGAGGAATCCGCCGCAGCTTTCCGTGCGCTCAACCGCCACGGGAATCGACGTCCACGCGAATATGAACGGCGCCACGACGAAGCTGAAAATCAGCGCCATTATTATGAGCTGCCTCACGCGCTGCCCGACCTGCGACTGGTCGCGCGCGGCGGCTTTGTCGGCGCTCTCGTCGGCGTCTTTGGCGACTTCGCGCATTTTGTCTATCATCGCCATCTGTCTCTCGTGGGACTCTTTGCGCATGGACGAAATCCACGTGAGCGCGCCTCCGACGGCCGCCCCCGCGCCGGTGGCGCCGAGAATTTCCATTCCCTCCATTATTCCTCCTCCTCCCGCGCGCCGGCCCACGCGTCGGCGAGCGC
>CAJMOT010000085.1 GCA_905214995.1 uncultured bacterium
AAGCGCGCGGACGTCACCGCGATCGTCCGCTCGAAGATCGACGGAGATTCCCTGAAAATCGGGGCGGCGAGTTCGGAACTCGGAGGCGATTGCGCCCCGAACAGGCCGAAAGTTCTCGAAATATATTATTCGATGGACGGCGAAAAGAGGACTCTCGCGGCGAAGGAATGGGGAACAGCCGAAATAAAATGCCCGCCCGCGCCGAAGTCTGGCGTTTGGGGCAAGGGCTTTGACGTGGAGTTCAGGGGCGGAAAGCCCGTTCTGCGCGCGTGGGAAAGCGGAACTCTCGAGGCGCGGGCGCCGGGCGGCGTGAAAATTTCGCTTGCGGCGGGCGAGATTCCCAAGTCATTGGACTTGTCGCGCGACTGGGAAGTCGAACTCGGAAAGTCGGGAGGGAAGAAAATCAAAATGCCCATGCTCAAATCTCTGTCCGAGAGCGCGGACCCCGACGTAAAATACTTTTCGGGAACGTCCGTTTACAGGAAGTCGTTTGAAGTTCCCGCGGAATTTTTCGCCGGCGGAATCGCCGCTGAGCTGGACCTGGGCGACGTGCGCGACATTGCGCGCGCGCGGCTCAACGGCGAGGACATCGGCAACCTGTGGCATCCGCCGTTTGCGCGCGACGTGACGGGCCTGCTGAAAGAGGGGAAAAACTTTCTCGAAATAGAGGTTGCGAATGCGTGGTTCAACCGTCTTGTCGGCGACGAGCGGCTTCCCGACGACGCCGAGTGGAAGCCGAAGAACAAAAACGGGCAGCTCTTGAAATCCTTTCCGGAATGGTTTTTGAAGGGCGAAAAGAGCCCTGCGGGAAGGCGCGCGTTCACGACGTTCCGCAATTGGACGAAGGACGACAAGCTGTCCGATTCGGGGCTTATCGGCCCCGTTATTTTGCGCCCGTCGCGGATTATTCCGATAGGCGGGGGCGAAGTTGCGTTCTCGGGAGATTCAAAATAGCCCGTTTGCCGCGCAAACCGCGCAAAAAAATCCCGAAGCCGCGCGGTTTCGGGATTTTCTTTTCGGGGCGCGTCAGTATGCGCCGAATCGGAACGCCGTCGTCGTGTCGTAGGTTTCGCCGGGGCGCAGGATTGTGGAGGGGAAGTCTTCGTTGTTGGGGGAATCCGGATAGTGCTGGGTTTCAAAGCACATTCCGTAGCGGAAGAAGTATCGCTTGCCGCCCTTGCCCTTGACGCCTTTGAGGGCGTTGCCGGCGTAAAACTGCACGCCGGGCTCCGTCGTATAAACCGTCATTTCGCGCCCCGATACGGGCTCGTAAACGCGGGCTGCGAGCGTCATCGCCTTCGGGTTTTTTGGGTCTTTGTTGAGCGCCCAGTTATGGTCGTATCCACTCGCCCCTTGCAGCTGCGCGTCGTCCGCCTCTATGCGCGCTCCCACCTGGCGCGGTTTGCGGAAGTCGAAAGGCGTGCCCTCCACGTCTTTCAGCCCGCCCGTGGGTATGAGGTATTTTTTTGACACGGGCGTGAATTTGTCCGCGTTGATTGTCACCTCGTGGTTGGCGACGCTCCCGCGGCCCTCGCCCGCGAGGTTGAAGTAGGAGTGGTTGGTGAGGTTGCAAACCGTCGGCTTGTCGGCGGTAGCCTTATAGTTTGCGGTAAGGGTGTTGGAATTGTCGAGCGTGTATGTGACCGCCGCTTTGAGCGTTCCCGGGTAGCCCTGGTCGCCGTCGGGCGAGACGAGGCTGAGCCTCAACACCGCCCCCTTCGGGCTTGCAGAGGATTCTGCGTTCCAGACTCTGCCGTCGAATCCCGCCGGCCCGCCGTGGATGTGGTTTACGCCGCCGTCGTTTTTCGGCAGGTTGTAGGTTTTGCCGTCTATCGAAAATTCCCCGTCCGCAATGCGGTTGCCGTACCTGCCGATTATCGCGCCGAAATACGAGTGGTCGGGACTCTCGTAGCCGGCGAGCGAGTCGAAGCCCAGAACCACGTCGCCGGGTTTGCCGTCGCGGTCGGGGACGACGATTTTTACTATTCTGCCGCCGTAATTGGTTATCTCGACAGCCATGCCCCTGTCGTTTTTGAGCGTGAAGAGCTTTACCGGCGTTCCGTCCTTGGTTTTGCCCCAGTCGGACTCGTTTACGCTCTGCGCGAAGCCGGCCGCGGCGAGCGCGGCGCATGCCAATATGATGTGGATTGTCTTTTTCATTGTTGCGATTTTATGAATTCTGCCGCCTTGGAAAACGCTTTCCCCCGGTGGCTTATCGAGTTTTTTTCGGCGGGCGCGAGCTCGGCGGTTGTCATTCCGCGCTCGGGCAGAAAGAACAGCGGGTCGTATCCGAAGCCGAGTTTCCCGCGCGCGCCCCTGTTGACGAATCCCCCTATTTCGCCGCCGAAAATTTCTTCGCGCCCGTCTGGGCATATCAAGGCTATGGAGCAGACGAAGCGCGCCGAGCGCGCGGCGTCGGACACGTTTTCGAGCTCTTTGAGGAGCTTGCGGTTGTTGGCCTCGTCCGCTCCCGCGCCTTTTTCGCCCGCGTACCTTGCCGACATTATCCCGGGCGCCCCGCCGAGCGCGTCCACGCAGAGCCCGCTGTCGTCGGCCATAATATGGCAGTCTCTCGGGGCGATTGCGCGCGCGGCGCGCGCCTTTATCATGGCGTTTTCGGCGAAAGTCGCCCCGTCCTCCTCCGGAGGCTCGAATCCCGGGAGGCTGCCTGCGCCGAAAATTTCGCAGTCGAGGCCGGCGTCGCGCGCCATCTCGCGGAACTCCGCTATCTTGTGGGCGTTTGAGCTTGCCAGGCAGATTCTTATCCTCATTCGCCCGCCTTTCCCGCTTCGTGCGGCCGCGCGCCGGCGGAGGAGCCGCCCGAATCGTCGCCGCCTTCGCTCCTCCCGTAGTCGGGGGCGTCCGCGAGCATTTTGACTTTGAGCGCGGGGACTTCCACGAATTCCGAGCCTTCGGCGGAGTCGAGAGCGGCTTCAAGGGCGCCCATTTTCGCGTCGAAATTGTCGATTGTTGACACGAACACGGCTTCGGGGGTGGCGGCGCGCACGGCGGCTCCCCATTCGGGTTCCCCCTGGTGGCTGAGTATTATGTGCTCGAGCCTCGCGAGGATGTCGGGGGCGAGGGAGTTTTTTAGCCCCGCGCGGCGCACTATCCGGTATCCGAGCACGACATGCCCCTGCAACATTCCGATTCTCGTGCGGTCGGCGACGAGCCCCTGCGAGTATTCCACGGTCTTGCCGATGTCGTGGAGTATGCAGCCCGCCAGGGCGAGGTCGGCGTCCACGAACGGGTAGAGCGGCAGCAGCGCGGAGGCCGTGCGCGCCATTTTCAGGGAGTGCTCCAACAACCCGTACATGTGCGCGTGGTGCATTTTGACGGCGGCGACCGACGTGAAGAAGTCCCCGCGCTCGCCGAGCGCGTAGAGAACCGTGGCGCGCAGGGCGGCGTCTGAAATCTTTTCGACGAACCCTTCGAGCTCCGCTTTCATCGCCGCGGGGTCGAGCTTTGAGACCGGCACGAGCGACGGCAGAGCCTCGCGCGCCTCGTCCTCCGAAAGGATTCTGGCGGAGTCTATTTTCGGGCTGAGCCTGCCGTTGAAGAAGTCGGCGGTCGCGGCGATTTCAAACGCCGTTCCCACGGGCGCGTCTTTCAGGATGGCGAACGACGGGCCGCCCTCGAAGCACATAGCGGGGATGGCCGCCGAGTTGTCCCCGAATTCGAGCGTCAGAAATTCCGAGCTGTTTTTCGCCGTCTTGACGGAGCGCGAGCGCAACAGCGCGACAGCCTCGAACGCGCGCTTGCCGTCCTGTTCTCTGAAATTTTTTACTTCCGAAAGCTTTAGCCTCACTTCATTCCCCCATTTCGATGACGAGGCTCGACCAGTCGCCCATAACGGCGACCCTCGCCGATTTCGCGCGCGGGCACCGCTCGAGGAAGCACTCTTTGACCTCCCCGTTTTCGGCGGCGAGTATGCCGCTCAGCACGAGCTTCCCGCCGGCTTTGACCGCCGCCGCGAGGTTGTCGGCGTAGATGCAGAGCACGTCGGAAATTATGTTGGCGAGCACTATGTCCGCCTTTCTCCCCGCGAGCGCGCCTTCGATTCCCGAGTGGGCGAATTCGATTTCGCCTTTCGGTATGGAATTGAATTCGGCGTTTTCAAGGCTCACGCGCACCGCCTCGGGGTCGCGGTCAAATCCGAATACTTTTCCCGCCCCGAGCATGCGCGCGCTGATAGCCAGAATCCCCGAGCCGCAGCCAGCGTCGATAACCGACTTCTTGGCGGGATTTTCCGCGAGGGCGTCTATCAGCTCCATCGCGCACAGGCGGGTGGTAGGGTGGTCGCCCGTTCCGAAGGCCATTCCGGCGTCGAAATAGAGGGCTTTCGCCCCTGCGGGGACGGCGTATTCGCCCCTCATCCACACGGGAACCCAGTGGAGAGGCCCGCAGCTCCACGGCTTCAAATACTTTTTGTATTCGTTTTGCCAGTCGGCGTCGTTTACGCCCTCGACTCCGTATTTCTCGGGCAGCGCGGGAAAGGCTTTCCGCAGCTCGGCGTATTCTGCGGCGGCGTCCTCGGGAGAGTCGAAATAGCCGAATAGCGTCGTCGGGGATTTGTCGTCGATTTTCTCTATGCCCCAGTTCGAGCGCACAAATTCGCAAAAATGGCCTTCGAGCGGGTCGGAGAGGGCATCCCTTATTTCTGTCGAAATTTTTATCATCGGCGGCGCGGGGTTAGGAGCTCGCGAGTATCGCCGCCATGCAGCCCATCGCCGACGCCGTGATCGCCTGGCGGAAAGTCTTGTCGGCGCAGTCTCCGGCGACAAACACGTTTTCGACGTTCGTCTTGACCTGCGTGCCGGATAGCGGGACTATGTAGCCCTCGTCGTCCATTTCGAGGATTCCTTTGAAAATGTCGGTGTTGGGTTTGTGTCCGATAGCCACGAACACCGCCTTGCACGCGATTTCCGATTTCTCTCCCGTCTTTGCGTTGCGGACGGCTATCCCGCGGCACAGGCCGTTTTCGTCGGGGAGGATCTCGTCGACTACGCTGTCCCACACGGGCTCGATTTTGGGGTTGGAGAGCGCGCGGTCGGCCATGATTTTTGACGCGCGGAACTCTCCGCGCCGGTGGATTATTTTTACCGACGAGCAGAAGCGGGTGAGGAACACGGCTTCTTCGCATGCGGAGTCTCCGCCGCCGACGACCGCCACGTCCCTGCCGCGGTAGAATGCGCCGTCGCACGTTGCGCAGGCGGATACTCCCTTGCCTCCGTACATTTCGGCCTCGCCCTTGGCTCCCGTCATTCTGGGCGACGAACCCGTGGCGACCACGATTTTTTTCGCCTCAAAAACTTTTTCGCCGGAGCAGAAAACTTTTTTCGTTTCCCCGGAAAAGTCGACTTTTTCGACTACGGCGTTTTCTATGCGCGCGCCGAATTTTTGCGCCTGTTCGCGCATCTTCCAGAGAAGGTCGAAGCCGTTGACCCCCTCGGGGAACCCCGGGAAGTTTTCGACGTCGCTGGTCGTGGTGAGCAGCCCTCCCGGCTGCGCCCCCTCTATGACGAGCGGCGACATTCCGGCCCGCGCCGCGTAAATGGCCGCTCCCATTCCCGCGCAGCCGCTTCCTATTATAATAATCTCTTCCATAATCGGGAAAGACGATTATATGATTGCCGACAATAGGCAAGCATCATTTTCCCCGAGCTTCGCGTCGGGCGGAGGAGGTTGTCAGGATTTTCCGGCGGCGCCGCCTGCGCGCCCGTCATGGGAGGTTTTCCAGCGCGGCCGCCAGGGGAGCCGCCATTATCGAGCACATGGCAAAATATAGCAATATTTCGAGAGCGTACAGGTATTTGATAAACGGCTTTTCAAACGCCAGTATCGCCAACGCGCATAGCGCGAAGGCGGCCGCGGCCGCCGTGAACGCGGGCGCGCAGAAATTTTCCATATCGAACATGCCGCAATTTCGCATCTCTTGCATTCTTGCCATTCCCGCGCAGCCGGCCGACAATGCGAACAATATGTTTAAAACCGCCAAAACCTTCATTTCCCGCCCTCCCTTATGAGCTTGTAGGAAATTTCCGCGGTTTCCGATTCCCGCGCTGCCGCGGTTTCCGTCCCGCCTCCCAAGCGGCTTGCAAACGCCGCATAAGAATAATCCAAAACGCATTTGACTTTCATTTCCTTTTCGTCCCCGATTTCCGAAATCGAGACGTTCTCCGCCCGCGCCGTCATGTCTGCGTATTCGATTCCCGCCCGATTCGCCAATCCCCAATCGCAAAAGAATGCGAACGGAAACGATATTTCAAACTTTCGCGGCCCTATTGCCGAAGCCCTTATCTCCGCGAGCCGCGGGTTGTCGAAGCCCCCTTTGAAATAAGCCGAGATTTCCGCCCTCATTATGAGATTCTGCCCGGGGATTTTAAATTCGGCATACCGTTTTACCGGCCCGATTATTTGGTTTTCTCCCGAGGAGGGAAGGGCGACGGGAGCGGCATCGGATTTTGCCGCTTCAAACCATTCGTTAAAATGCGCGTCGTACCTTTGAAATTGGATTCCCGAAAAATGCAGATATGAAAAATAGAGAAGCAGTTCTATCGGGTACAAATATTTTGAATACGGCCTGTCCAGTATGATCAGAATCGCGAGGGCGTCGACGGCCGCCAGAAAAACTGATATCCAGAAGACGGCTTCAAAGTCGGATGAATGGAAGGCGGCTATAGCGTCTTCAATCCTAAGCGAATTGACCAGCAATATTATTGCCGCGTTTATTATGGACAAGATGAACATTTCGCTTTCCTCCGCGCGTCATTTCGGCTTGGCGGTTTTGGTTATGTTTTCAAAGCCGTTCCCCAAATCGAATGCGATGTCGCCCATGCCCATGCGCACGGTGAGGATCTTCCCGTCGATTTCGCAGCACGGCTCATAGGGGTAAAAATATCCTTTCGCCTCGTATTTTTTTACGGCGCCGCCGCTTTCAAAGAGTATGAAGACGGTATTGGGTTTTCGTTCCGAGGGGTCTTTTGCGGATTTTTCCGCATATATGAACCGGCAGCCGCAATTCCGGTGAAAAATTTGCAGTTCCAAGCGCAAAGCTTGCGTAATAAGCGTCGGACGTGAGCGACGCCTTGCCGAAGGAATTTTTCTCCTCCATAAAATTTATTCCCCCGCCGAACAAGGCGCACGCGAATGCAACGCATGGTATAATTATTAATGAAATTTTATGTCCCCGCCCCATAACATGGACTATATTTATATATTTAGAAAGAATTTTGCAAATGTCAAATTAAATTATCATAAAATAAATATTTCTACTGGAGCTCGTACGCCGGAAGATTTTTTTGTCTTTGCGGCGCGCCGCTTTTCTCGTTCCGTTTAGCCGGCAGTTTCGACAACCGTTTTGCGGATTCCGGCGCGGCGCGCGCCGCCTTCGCAGGCTCCGGCGGCGTCATGAATTAGAGGCTTGCAAAATCGGGCCGGTTCGGATTTGATGGGGCGGATGGAAAATAAAAAGGCGATTGTAATAGGCGCGGGCGTGAGCGGCCTTTCCGCCGCATGGGAGCTTAAAAAAAAAGGTTTTGAAGTCACCGTTCTCGAAAGGCGCGACGCCCCGGGCGGCGTCATACGCACGTTTGAATCCGGCGGGTTCCGCGCGGAGAGCGGAACGAACTCCGTAATGGTCACCGGCCCGAGGCTTTTGGAATTTTTTGAGGAAATAGGGCTCGGCGCGGAGGTGGAACGCTCCAAGCCCGCCGCAAAGAAGAGGTTTTTCGTCCGCGGCGGCAAGCCGCGCCCCGTCCCGAGCGGGCCGTTTTCATTGCTGTTCACGCGCCTGTTTTCCCTTTTCGGCAAACTAAGGCTGCTAATGGAGCCGTTTGTGGGGCGTTCAGATCCGGAATCGGAGCCGAGCGTGCAGGAGTTCGCCGAGCGCAGGCTCGGGAAGGACGTTTCCGACTACGCGATAAACCCGTTCATGGCGGGCGTCTACGGCGGGGATCCCAAGAGGCTTTCGATAAGGTACGCCTTCGCCCCGTTCTGGAATTTGGAGCAAAAGTACGGCTCGATAATTTTGGGGGCGATAAAGTCGATGAAGGAAAAGAAGGCCTCGGGCGACGTATTCAGGCCGGTTATGGTTTCCTTCAAGGGCGGCATGGGGACGCTCATAAAGAAGCTCGCCGGCGATTTGGGCGACGGGCTCAAAACCTCCGCGCGCGTCATATCGGTGGACTCCACCGCCGACGGGCGCTGGGAAGTTTCGTGGGGAACCGACGGCGAGGACTGCTGCGACGCCTACGACGCCCTCGCAATCGCCGTCCCCGCGCCCGACATTGCGTCGCTGCCGCTCGGAGGGGCGCTCTCCGCGGCGCTCGCGCCGCTCTCGAAAATCGAGTACGCGCCCGTGGCAACCTATTCGATGGGCTTCAGGCGCGCGGACATCGCCCACAGGCTCGACGGTTTCGGCGCGCTCATCCCCGCGCGCGAGGATTTTTCGATACTCGGCTCGCTGTTCGTTTCGAGCATATTTGAGGGCCGCGCGCCGGAGGGGTTTGCGACGCTCACGAACTATGTGGGCGGAATGCGCCGCCCTGAGCTCGCGCCGCTGCCGCAGGACGAAATGCGCAAGATAGCGCTCGGAGACTTGAAGAGGCTTCTGGGCGTCTCGGGAGAGCCCGTTTTTGAAAAGATGTTTTTCTGGAAGCACGCCATTCCGCAGTACAATATCGGCTACGGCGAGATAATGGAGGCCGCGGACGCGGCGGAGGCGGCGTTCAGTTCGCTCGCGCTCATTGGCTCCTACCGCGGCGGGGTGGGGGTGGGCTCTTGCGTGGAAAACGCGCTCAGGGCGGCGGATGCGCTTGCCGCAAAGAACAGGTGAAAAAGGCGTTCATACTCGTAAATACCGGATCGCCCGCGGAGCTTTCCGCCGCGGCTTGCAAAGCCTTTCTGCGCGAATTCCTGTCGGATCCCGACGTCGTTCCGGCGCCGTTCTTCGTCCGCTATCCGCTCGCGCGGGTCATAGCCTCCAAAAGGGCGGAGGCGTACCTCGCCAGTCTGAAAAAAATTTCGCGCGGCGGAGTCCCGAGGCTCGTCGAGGCCTGCGCGGGCCTCGCGCGGAAAATCGCCGCGATGACGGGGACGGAGACTTTTGCAGCCCACCGGTACGGGGCGTTCCCGATCGCGGAGGCGATACGCGCCGCGAGGGATTCGGGCGCGCGCGATTTCCGCTTTCTGCCGATGTTCCCGCAGTCGGCGTCCTCCACGACTTTCAGCGTGAAGAGGGAGGTTTTCGCCCACAGGAGGGAGGGCGAGGCTTTTAGGTTCCGCGAAAATTATTTCGACGACGGCGCGTACATATCGGCTCTCGCCTCGCTGTTTGGCAGGTTCGGCGACCGCTCGCTTCCGACGCTCGCGTCGTTCCACTCCGTGCCCGTTTCGCAGGACGGCAAGACGGGCTACTCCGCGCAGTGCCGGAAGACTGCGGAGCTGTTCGCGTCCGCCGCGGGGCTGGCCGACGTCTCCGTCGTGTGGCAGTCGCAAATGGGCGGGCCTTTGAAGTGGCTCGGGCCGTCGGCGTCCGCCGAGGTTGGCAGGCTGTCCGCCTCTGGCGTGGACGGCGTGAACGTCGTCTGCCCGGGCTTCGCATGCGATTGCACCGAGACCCTCGTTGAAATCGCGGAAAGCTTGAAGGGCGAATTTCTCTCGCGCGGGGGCAGGGTTTTCAATTACGTTCCGTGTCTCAACGACTCTCCGGAGCACGCGGCCGCGCTGGCCGGAATTTTCGAAAGGATGAAATGATTTTTGCGGCGTTGATATTCGTTTCGGGCGCGCTTTACGGGCTTTCCGCCTTTTTCGGCGCGGGAAAATCCGGAGGCGGGAAATCCCTCGGGGCGGCGACCGCCGGCCTTTTGGTCCAAGCGGCGGCGCTGGCGTGGCTCGGCGCGCGCTACGGAAGGTTTCCAACGGGAACCCCTTACGAGGTGCTCGAAGTTGCGGTGTGGTTTTTCGCGCTGATTCAGGCGGGGGTTGCGGCGGCGTTCAAATTGCGCTTTACGGGCGTGTTTTCAATGCTTCCGGCGTGCTTGCTGACGCTCCTGCCGCTCGGATGCCCCGCGTTTTTGAAATCTCCGGGAGGCGCGGGCGTTCCGGCGTCGACGTCGGTGGCGGGGCTGCACGCCATGCTCGCGCTCGCCTCCTATGCGTTTGTGGCGGCTTCCGCGTGCTTCGGGCTGCTCTACATTTTCCAACGGCGGCGTTTGCGGGAAAAATCCGGCGGGCTTTTCGCTCGCCTTTCCCTTCCGCTCGAAACGCTCGAACGGCTCGGGGCGATGTGCGTGGGCGGATCGGTTTTCGCTATGCTGATCTCCGGCGGCCTCGGCTTTTACGCGGCCTCTGTCATTCCGCCCGAAACGGCTTCGAGCCTTGCGGCGCACGTGAAGTTCGGGGCGGCGGCGGTTCTCTTCTGCGCCCAGTGCGCGCTGTTTGCGATGTGCGCGCTCGGTCGGGCGAGGGGGACGAGGCTCGTGCGGCTCGAGGTCGCCCTCGGGCTCTTG
>CAJMOT010000086.1 GCA_905214995.1 uncultured bacterium
CGATGCCGCATCTTATTCTACGAAAGCGGCCTTGCGGGCGAGGCGAAAATTGCGCCGCCAAGTATGACGGACGGGTCGGAGGCGTCGTGGATTGCCATTATCTGCCCTGGGGCTATCGCGCGCTGGGGGGTTTCAAATTCCACTTCGGCGTTTCCGCCGCCGAGCGGGGTGAAAAACGCTCCGACAAGGGCGTCGCGGTACCGCGCGCGCGCGAAAATTTTGCGCGGTTCTTCAAGCGGTTTGTTTATCCAGCTGACGGATTCGAGCGCGGCGCGCCCCAAATATAGGCCGGGCGCGTCGGGGGAGTCGAAATCGACCACGAGGGTATTCGCCGAAAAGTCTTTTGCGACCACCACATACCGCTTCCCGTCCGCGTTGGACGGAACCCCGATTCCCTTGCGCTGCCCGATGGTGTAGTTGTGCAGCCCCTTGTGGCGCCCGAGGATTTTGCCCGAGGGATTGGCGATGTCGCCCGGCTTTTCGCCGATGTGGCGTTTCAAAAAATCCTGTATGCGGATTTTGCCGAGAAAACATATCCCCTGGGAGTCCTTTTTTTCGGCGTTGGGAAGCCCGTTGAGGCGCGCGAGCTCGCGGACCTGGCTTTTCAGGAGCGATCCTATCGGAAATTCCGCGCGCATGAGCTGCTCCTGGGAAATCATGCAGAGAAAATACGACTGGTCCTTGCCCGGGTCGGCGCCCGCCATGAGGTCGCGAGTGCCGTCGGGATTGTCGCGCAGGCAGCAGTAGTGGCCGGTCGCCACCCTGTCGCAGCCGCGCGACTTTGCGAACTCCAAAAACTTCCCGAACTTCATCCGCCTGTTGCACATCACGTCCGGATTGGGGGTGCGCCCCCTCCGGTATTCCTCCACCAGATATTCCACAATCTGGTTGCGGTACGCCTCTATCATGTCGGCGACCTCAAATTCCACGCCGAGCTTTTCGGCGCACGCGGACGCGTCGATTATGTCCTGGTGCCACGGGCAGTCGCCGAATACGTCGATGCCCTCCTCGTTCATCCACGTCTTCATGTACGCCGAGCGCAGGTCGGCGCCCTCCTGCTTCAAAAGCGCCATCGCCAGCGCGCTGTCCACGCCGCCCGAAAGGGCAACCATTATCTTTCCGCCGCCCGTCATCTTCCGGATTTGTACCACGAAGTCGTAATCGAGTACTTTTTGATTTTGTAGTTTATTATGCGCTCGGTAAGGTTGAGCCTGCGCGCGGCGGCCGCCGCGTTGCCGCGGTTGGCCTTCAATGCCTCGGTGATGAGCTCGCGCTCGAACGATTCCACTATTGAGATGAAGTCGACGTCCTCGCCGTACGGCAGTTTCCGGTGCATGTACGCCGCGCGGACCGCGGGAGTGAGGTTGTAGCCGGATATGGCGGAGTCGTGCGAGGATATGACGGCGCGCTCTATGCAGTTTTCGAGCTCCCTGACATTGCCCGGCCACGTATAGATGCTCATCATGTTTATGGCGGGCGTGGAGATTCTGCGTATGTCTTTGCGGTGGATTTTGCTGTACTTTTCCACAAAGTGTTCGGCGAGCAGCAGAATATCGCTCTTCCTGTCGCGCAGCGCGGGCAGGTAGATCATATTCTGGGAGATCGCCGCGTAGAGGTTTTCGTCGAACAGCTTTTGCTCGAGCAGCTTTTCCACGTCCGCGGAGCTGGCGAATATCATGCGCGCCTTTGCCGAGATCTCTTCCGAGCCGTTTAGCCTGCGGAACCTGCCCACGGAGAGGAAATCGGCTATCATCCTCTGGGCCGGCAGGGCTATTTCCGTCACCTCGTCGAAAAAGAAGGCGGAGTTCGGGTACTTTTCGAGCAGCCCCTCCTTTGCCGAGACCCCGAGCGATAGGGAATCCTTTTCGTACCCGAAGATTTCGCCAGCGAGCGAGTAATCCGGAAGCGCGGCGCAGTTTATGACGTTAAATTTGCCGGCGGGAGGGTCTTCGGATTCGCACAGGGCGCGCGCGGCGAGCTCCTTTCCCGTGCCGGAGGCTCCGCGAAAAAATACCGGCGCGGACGACGCCGAGACTTTTGCGAGCTCCCTGTAAAATTTCTGCATCGCCCCCGAGTTGCCCAAAATTCCCTTAGGGCGCATAAGCTCCGTGCTGAGCTCGAGCTTCAGGCGGCGGTTTTCGTCGAGCAGCCTGTTGCGTTCCTCGCGGCGCAGGTATATCATCGCGAGCGCGTCGGCGAGGATGTTGGATACGGTTTCGAGCAGCACGAGGTCGCGCTCCAGGTCGGTGTCGGGCCCGACGATTCTGTCTATGCTGAGCGTCCCGATGACCTGCTCCATATAGGTTATCGGAGAACAGACGAACGCGGTTTTCTCGGGGCTTCCGGCCCTCGTGCGGGTTCTGTCCAAAAATCTGTCGCTTTTTGATATGTCGGGAATTACGATAGACTTCGCCTCCGCCGCGACGAGCCCCGTGACGCCCTCGCCGATTTTGTAGACTCCGCGGCGTATGCTTTCGGCGTTCATGCCGCTTGCCGCCTCTATAAACAGATAGTCGCCGTCGCGCAGGGTGACGGTCCCGCGCCTGAGGCCCATTTCGCCGTCGAGGATTTCCAGCGTTTCAGATATGAGGTCGTGGACGTTTTTGCGGCGGGCGACCGCGCGGCTTATCTTGTGCAGCACCGACATTTCGAGGTCGTCGTACGCTGCTTCCGCGCTCTCGGGTTCTGTCGTTTTTCGCGGCATCTCTTTTTGTTTTGGCGGGAATTTTTCGCAATAGCGGGTTTCTTTCAACAATATTTTGGGACAAAAAAAACTTGTATTCGCCGCCGCCGGCAGTAGGGTTTGAGACAATGAGCGAAGGCTATCAGGTAATAGCGCGCAGGTACCGCCCAAAGCAGTTTTCTGAACTCGTTGGGCAGGAACATATTGTGCGCACGCTTACCAACGCCATAGAATCCGGCAGGATCGGACACGCATATCTCTTCGTGGGGCCGCGCGGCACGGGCAAAACCACCGTGGCGCGACTGTTCGCCAAGGCTCTCAACGCAAGGGGCGGCCCGAACGTCCATCCGTCCGACGACGACAAAATATCGCAGGCGATAATGAACGGCTCCTGCATGGATGTCGTTGAAATAGACGGGGCGTCGAACCGTTCGATAGACGAAATCAGAAAGCTGCGCGAGGACTGCCAATACGCCCCCGCGCAGTGCACCTATAAAATTTACATAATAGACGAAGTCCACTCGCTGACTTCCGACGCCTTCAACGCTCTCCTCAAAACGCTCGAAGAGCCGCCGAAGCACGTCAAATTCATTTTCGCCACCACCGAGGCGCACAAGGTTTTGGGCACGATAACATCGCGCTGCCAGCGTTTTGAATTCCGCCCGATACCCGAAGAGCTTATCGCAAAACACCTGTCGGAAATAGCCGCCAAAGAGAAGATAGAGGCCTCCGACGGCGCCATACGCGCGATAGCCCGCCTCGCAAACGGCGGCATGCGCGACGCCCAAAGCATTCTCGACCAAATGATTTCGTTTTGCGGAACCAAACTTTCGGTCGAGGACGTAATCGGCGTCTACGGGCTCGCGTCCGACGGGCAGATTTCCGACATACTCTCCAATATGGCGAGGGGCGACTACGCCGGCGTCGTAAAATGCGTCGACGGCCTCGTAGAGAGCGGCTGCGACCTCTACCGCGCGATGTGCGACATCCAAATCCGCCTGCGCGAGGCCATGATAAAGTCCTTTTCTTCGGGAGAGTCGGATTTCGGCGGCAAGCCGCTTACGAGCGAGCAGATGATGCGCATGCTCGACGCCCTCCAAGGGTCGGAGAGGGGGCTTAAAAGCGGGCTCTCGGAAAAGGCAAACTTCGAGGTCGCCCTGTTGAAGGCCGTTGAGCAAAGCAGGGCGCGGGCGATAAACACGCTGATAAGAGAACTCGACAGGCTTTCGTCGGCGCCCGCCGAGACGCAAAAAAAAAATAGCCCTGCTGCTTAGGGAGGTTTTGCGCGAATCGCGCGAGTTCGCCTCCGCGTACGCCGAGAGCGTCGAGCGGCGCGCGCCCGCCCCGAAAGCGGAGGAGAGCGTGGAAATCCTCTCAGACCCCGCGGCGGGAAAGGCGTTCGGAGAGGGGACGCCGGCGTTCGAAGAGGGCGTTGACAAAATACCGAGGGAACTTTTGAAGCTTTTTGAATCGCAGTTCGGCTCGCGCCCGCAGGCGCTCGTCCGCGGGGCTTTGAGGTTTGTCGGGCGCGAAGAGGAAGAATCGGCGGGGGCGTCGTCGCAGACCGAAGACGCAGAGACCATGAGGGAGCTCGAAGAGGAGGAGTCGGAATGACCGTTTTGGCGTTTGCCGTATTGTCCGCCGTTTGCGTTGCGGGGTTCGTTTTTGCGGCCGTTTTTTGCGCGGGGAAGTCGCGGGCTTCGGCGGAATGCGCGAGGGCGCGCGAAGCCCTCGCCGAATCCGAGGCGGGCCGCAAGTCGGCGCTGGAATCGCTCGAGAGGGTTCGGCGCGAATCGGAGGAGAGGCTCGCCGCAAAGTCGGAGGCGGAAAGGGAACTCGCCGCCGCCAACCAGAAAATTTCCATGATGCAAGAGAGGCTCGCGGAGATGTCGGGGCACCTCGACGGAAAAATCGCCGCGGAGAAGAGCCTCGCGGCGGCCCGCGGAGAGATAGAGTCGCTTTCGGCGCGTCTTAAAGAGCGCGAGAGCGCGGAAATGGAAATGCGCAGGAAGCTCGCGGCGGAATTTGAGGCGATGTCTTCAAAGTTGCTTGAGGACGCGCGGGCGAAGATGTCGTCGGCAAACCTCGAACAGCTGTCCCTCGTCTTAAAGCCGATGAAGATGACTATTTCGGATTTCCGCGAGCGCCTCGAATCCCTTAGCGAGATGACTCTCAAAGGCCGCGCGGGGCTCGAGAAACACATAGAAAACCTCGTGAAGATGAACGCCCAGCTGTCGTCCGACGCCCGCAATCTCGCCGAGGCGCTGCGGGGCGAAAACAAGGTCGCGGGCAACTGGGGCGAGGCGGTATTCCACAGGATTCTCGAGGCGTGCGGCTTCAAGGAGGGCGTCCACTTCCGCTCGCAGGCGAGCTACGCGGATTCGGACGGCGAGCGCAAGAGGCTCGTGCCCGACTTCGTGATAGACCTCCCCGGAGGGCGTTCCATAGTGGTGGACTCCAAAATTTCGCTTTTGAGCTATTCGGACTACTGTTCGAGCCAAACCCCCGAAGCCAGGCGCGCCAACCTCGACAAGTTCAAGAAGTCGGTGCGCGCGCATTTGAGGGAGTTCTCCGGAAAATACGACGACCTCCCCGACGCCCGCTGCGGGTTCAAGCTGATGTTTATGCCGGTCGAGCCCGCCTACGAGCTCGCCGTGTCCTCCGACCCCGCGCTGCTCGAGGACGCCTACGCCGCGAACGTCCTCGTCGTCGGGCCCGCCACCGTGATGTCGGTTTTAAAGTACGCCGAAATATTGGTGAGGAACGAGGCGATTGCGAAAAACACGCGGCAGATAGCCGAAATCGGCGCGCGCCTCTACGAGCGCGTAAACCTTTTCATCAAAAGATTCGAAAGCGTCGGCGCGCGCATCAGAATGCTGTCCGACGATTATGCCTCGGCCAAAACCACGCTCATGGAAAGCCCCAAGAGCGTGGCGGCGACCGCCAAGAGGCTCGGGGCGAAGTCGGGCGTGCTCGCGCTCGAAGCCGACGAACCGGAGGAAAGCGAAAATGGAAAATAAAATTCCCGAATGGGTTCCGGAGGGGGCCGACAAAAAATTATTTGCATCGTCCGTGATGCCCGGGCTGAACCTGCGCAAAGACAGGGAGCGCGACGACGCGGTTTCGCTGCGCCCGCGCCCGAAGCGGCGCGAGCTTTCTCTCGAAGACTATAAAAAAGGCGTGTTGGAATGCGATAAGACCGTCCTCGCCCGCGCGATTACCCTGATAGAAAGCAATTCCGACGCGCATTTTGAAAAGGCGCAGGAGCTTTTGGCGTCCCTTTTGCCGCACAGCGGGAAGTCCTTCCGAATCGGCATAACCGGCGTGCCCGGGGCGGGGAAATCCACGTTCATAGAGGCTTTCGGCACGATGCTTTGCAGGGATTTCGGCAAGAAGGTCGCGGTGCTGGCGGTTGACCCGTCGAGCACGGTGACGGGCGGAAGCATTCTCGGCGACAAGACGAGGATGGAAAACCTGTCGCGCTGCGAAAACGCCTTCATACGCCCGTCCCCGTCCGGAGGAATGCTCGGAGGGGTGGCGCGCAAGAGCCGCGAGACTATGCTGCTGTGCGAGGCCGCAGGCTACGAGATAATCCTCGTCGAAACCGTCGGCGTGGGCCAGAGCGAAGTGACGGTGAGGTCTATGACGGACTTCTTCCTGCTCATACAGCTCGCGGCGCAGGGCGACGAGCTCCAAGGCATAAAGAAGGGCGTGATAGAGCTCGCCGACGCCATACTCGTCAACAAATGCGACGGCAACATGGTGGAGCGCTCCAACCTCAAGCGCGCGGAGCTTTCGGGGGTGCTGCACTATCTCAACTCCCCGACGCCCGGCTGGTCGCCGTTTTGCGACGTATGCTCGGCGCAGACCGGCATGGGCATACGCGAAGCATGGGAAAAGCTCGACGGATTCCGCTCCAAAATGGAAAAATCGGGCTTCTTCGCCCAACGCCGCTCGAGCCAGAAAATAGAGTGGTTCAAGTCGCTTTTGGAAGAGGAGGTTCTGCGCCGCTTCTACCATATCCCGGGCGTAAAAGACATGATATCGCACTACACCTCGCTTATTTCGGCGGGTTCCGTCACCGCCGCGAGCGCGGTGAAAAACCTCCTCGATTCCGCCTCCAAATAGCCGTGCCGCGCCCTACGTCATCAGCCCGTCCGGACGGGCGAAAAAAGGCCCGCAGCCTCCCGCCGCGGATTGCGGAAATTTTGGCGGAATACAAAACCTACCTGCTTCTCGAGCTCGGGCGCGGAAAGAACACAGCCGATTCCTATCTGAGCGACATCGTCCTGTTCTGCGAGTTTGCCGGAAACCGGATTGAATCGTTCGCGGACGTTGACGCCGATTTGCTCGCCGACTGGCTCGCGTCGCTCAGCGGGGCGGACAGGCCGTCTACGCAGTCGCGCAAGCTGAGCGCGATGAGATCCCTCGCGCGCTTCCTGATGGAGGAGGGCGTTTGGGAGAAAAACCTTTGCGACTTTTTTGCGCGCCCCAAGACGCGGCGGGCGTCTCCGGAAATTCTCGACACCGGCGAGATAGACGCGATGGTTTCGCTCCCGCCGCCGGACTCGCCGGAGGGCGTCCGCGACAGGGCGATGATGGAGCTTATGTATTCGAGCGGCCTGCGCGTGTCGGAGCTGTGCTCGATTTCCTACGCCGACATAGACGCCGAGCAGAGGATAATCCGCGTGCGCGGCAAAGGCGGGAAGACGCGCCTCGTGCCGGTGGGCTCCATGGCGCTCGACGCCGTCGAAAAATACCGCGTCGTCCGCCCGCTGCTCTGCAAAAAGGCGGCGGCCCCCGAGCTTTTCATCACCCGCCGCGGGAAAAAGATATCGCGGAAGACTTTCTGGTACAACCTCAAAAAGTACGCGCGGCTCTCGGGCGTGGAAAAGAACGTCAAGCCGCACATGCTGCGCCACTCGTTCGCGACCCACCTGTTGCGCAACGGCGCAAACCTGATGCTTATACGCGAAATGCTCGGCCACAGCGACCTCTCCACGACGCAGATTTACACCAATCTGGCAAACGACGACATACGCAGGGAGCACGAAAAAAAGCATCCGCGCTCAAAGATGGACGTCGAGCCCGACATTTAGCGGGCGGCTCACGGGGAAAGCCGCGGAATTTTCGCAGCATTTCCGGCTTCGGAGGGTTAAAACAGCAGTATCTTGACCCCTATGCCGATCAGCACGGCGCCCCCCAATATCGCGAATTTTCCGCCGGCGGATTTCCCGAGCGCCTTGCCCGCTAATATGCCGGCGAGCGAGAGGGTGAAGGTCGTCGCCCCTATCATTGCGGAAGGCGCGAGCACGGGGCAGTCCACGAGCGAGAACGATACGCCCACCGCGAGAGCGTCGAGGCTCGTCGCAACGGAGAGCATCATGAGGGTTTTGAACGGCAGCGGCATTATCATGCACGATTCCTCTCCGCGCAGGGAGTCGAATATCATTTTGGAGCCGACCGCCGCGAGTATCGCAAATGCCGCCCACTTTGAAAACGAGCTGACGAGCCCATAAATAGCCTCGCCCATCCACCAGCCGGCGATCGGCATCGCCATCTGGGAAAATCCGAAAGACGCGGCTATTTCCAGGGCGTGCCGCGGAGACATTTTTTTCGGCGATATGCCGCAGGCCGCAGACACGGCAAACGCGTCCATCGAGAGCGCGACCCCTATCAAAAATATCTCGAAAAAATCCATTTCCCGAGTATCGGGGCGCGCCGGAGTTTCTCAAGAAAATTTTGAAAATGGTTGAAAATTCGGCCCGAATGTCGGGAAATGTGCGCATGGAATGTTTTGAGGACTCCGGACAGAAGCTTTACAGATTTTCGCGCGGGCCGTCGGCTTTCGTGGCGAACATAGAGTGCGGCGCGCGGCTGATGAACTGGTCGGTTTCGCTCGCGGACGGCGCGGTGAGAGACGTTGTGTATTGGCCGGAAGACGCGCCGCGCGGCGGCGCGGGGGACGAGTTCGGCTCGGTTCGCGGGGGGATTCCGGTGCTGTTTCCATTTGCGGGGGCGTCGTTCGCCGGAGAAAAGAGGGATTTTTGGAAAACTCCCGAGGGGGAAGTCAGGCCTATGAAAATGCACGGCTACGCCAAGTGCGGAAGATTCGAGCCGGAGATGGTTTCCGACTTCGGCTTTACCGCGCTATTTAAGCCCGATGCGGACTGCGCCGAAGCGTATCCGTACAAATACGAGTTCAGGGTCTCTTACAGGTTCAACGAGCTCTCCCTGTCATGCGAGCTGACGCTGAAAAACCTCGATTCGCGCAAAATCCCGTGGTGCGCGGGGCTGCACCCTTACTTTTTGCTGCCGTGGGGTGCGGGGCAGACCCGCAAGATGTACAGGCTCGAGTGCGACGCAAAAAAGGCCGTCCGCTTTTTGCCCGATTCCGCTTTCATACCCGAAGACATTTTCAAAAACTGCTTTGCCGACCCGGAATTCAACAACAGAATTTTGACAAACTTCAAGACGGCAAAGGTTGCGTTCGGCCCGAAGAACGGCGAGGAGGACATTTTTATAAAAGTAGGCGGAGGAGGAAAGCCCGAGGGGGGATTCTGCCTGGTCACGTGGTCGGAGTCCGACGCGAGCCCGTTTTATTGCGTCGAGCCGTGGATGGGGGCTCCGAATTCGGCGGCGAACCCAAAGCACTTTGTCGCCCCGGGGACGTCGAAAACGTTTTTGGCGGAAATTTCGCTCTTTTGACCGGCGGGGATATGAGGGCGGTAATACAGAGGGTGAAGCGTGCGGGCGTGAAGATTTTTCCCGGCGGCGCGGAGAAGGGAAGAATAGGCGCCGGGCTTCTGGTTTTGGTCGCCGTGGAGAATTCGGACTCTTCCGAGGACGCCGCATGGCTTGCGTCCAAAATCTGCGGGCTCAGGGTTTTTGAGGACGGCGACGGCAAGATGAACCTCTCGGTCGCCGACATCGGCGGCGAGGTCATGGCGGTGAGCCAATTCACGCTTTACGGCAATGTCCGCAAGGGCTTCCGCCCGTCCTTCAACCGCTCTGCGCGCCCGGAAATCGCCGAGCCGCTCTACGGGGAATTCGTAACGCTGCTCTCAAAAGAGCTCGGCAGGGAAGTTCCGACCGGAGAGTTTGGCGCGATGATGGAAATCGACCTTTTAAACGACGGGCCCGTCACGATAATCATCGACACGAAAGACAGAAATTTCTGATTCGGCGGGGCGGTTTTTTTCGAAAATGCGCCAACCGCCAGCAAGAGAGTTCCGCAATGCGAGGTTTTTTCAAGAATGCGGGCTTTCCCGAGCGCGGATTTTCAAAAAAGCGACAATTTGCCCAAAGGCCGAATACTTGCAAAGGCGCTGCCGTTTTTCCCAAACGCGCGCTTATTCCGCAATATGCGGGCGTGAAAAAGAAACGCGGGTTTGCCCGAAAGCTCCGCGCGGTTTCGCCGCTATTGCCCAGCCGGATTTTTGTCATCTTTTTCGGGCGCGAAATATTTTACCATCACAGAATCTCCCAAAGCCGCGGAGCCTTCCGATATTTCAAACGCCGCGCAGGTGCGGTGCGTTATTCCGAGGGGCCTCAATATGGAAGTCGGCGTCATCGAGACGTCGCAGCCGAAAAATACCGCCTTGCGGTCGGGGCTCCTGAAATTCGTAACGATGTTTACTATCGCCACATTGCCGTCCTTGCGCACGATTTTGCCCAGATAGACGTCTATGTCGCGCTCCGGCGGCGGGTTGAGCCTTCTCGCGCGGCGCGTGGGAGAGGGGGCGTCGATGCCGCGCCTCATGGAAACCGCGTCCGCCGCGGGAGAGAGCG
>CAJMOT010000087.1 GCA_905214995.1 uncultured bacterium
CGCCGCAAAGTCCGCCGGCAAGCCCGCGCCCCGCTGCCCGTGGGAGGCCCACGACCAGGCAAAGCCCGACATCTCGCGCCCCTACGGGGTCAACAACCCTTCATTGCTTTGGAACGCGAAGATCTCGCCCATGGCGGGCTATTCGGCGCGCGGATTCCTCTGGTACCAGGGGGAGTCCGACTACATGTGGAGCGGCTTCAAGTCGATTTTCGAGGGCATGACGAAGGCCTGGCGCGCGGCGTGGGGAAAGCCCGAAATGTATTTTTTGTGCGTTCAGCTGCCGTCTTATAAAGACAACGGCTGGGAGTATATGCGTTGGGATCAGATGCGCGCCTCCCTCGAAAATCCGAATGCGGGCGTCGCCGTCTCGATAGACACCGGCGACAGGGACGACGTCCACCCGACGGACAAGAAGGCGATAGTCGACCGCCTCGCCGCCATCGCGCTCCACGACGTGTACGGGCGGAAAGATCTGGCCGTTTACGGGCCGATCTTCAAATCGGCAAAGTATTCGGGCGGCTCCGCGGAAATCGAGTTCGACCTGCGCGGAAGAAAGCTCGAATGCAGGGGCGCGCCGCGCGGATTCCTCGCAAAGGGCAAGGACGGCAAGTGGCGCGAGGCCTCCGCGAAAATTTCCGGCGGGAAGCTTTCGGTAAGCGCTCTCGACGGATCCGAGATCCGCGGCGTGCGCTATCTTTGGAAGGGTTGGGCAAAGCCCGACGTGTGCATTTACAACGACGCGGGCTTGCCGGCGTTCGGGTTTTCCGACGAAAAGCGGTGAGTTCCGCAGCCCGTTTAAAACAATCGAAACGTTTGCTTATGAATATAAAAAAATGCCTGTTTTTCGCGCTCTCCGCGTTTGCGGCGTCCGCGCTTTTCGCAGAAATCAAACTTCCGCGCGTCTTTTCGGACGACATGGTGTTCCAACGCCAAAAGCCCGTAAAGATTTGGGGCATGGCGGAGCCCGGGGCGGATGTAAAAGTTGAGTTCGCGGGGAATGGCAAGTCCGCGAAGGCCGGGGAAGACGGCAAGTGGTCGCTGTTTCTCGACGCGATGGAGGCTTCCGCCGAGCCGCGGGAAATGAGGATTTCGGAGAACGGCAGGCCCGCCAAAACCGTGAAAAATATCCTCGTGGGCGAAGTCTGGATTTTGGGCGGGCAGAGCAATATGGAGATGCAGTATTCGTGGCGCAATCTCAAGCCCGAAGGCAATCCGCTCATAAGGTATTTCGCCAACCCGTCCCCCGTGCTCTCCGAAACCCCGCTCTCCGACACTTCCAAGTCGTCGGGTTGGCTCAGGGCCGAGGGCGACGATTTGCGGAAGTTCAGCATGGTCGGCTACGGCTTCGCGCAAAGGCTCGCGCGCGATCTGGGCGTTCCGGTGGGGCTTGTGTTCACGGCGCGCGGGGGGACGGCTATGGAGACGTGGATTCCGTTCGAGGCGATGGACGGGGCAGAATACCTGAAATCCCGCAGGGAGGAGTATTTCAAGAGCCTGCCCGCTTGGAAGAACGGCGGCTATGAAAAGGCGGCAAAGGCGCACAGGGAGAAGATGGCAAAGCACAAGGCGGCGGTGGAAAAGGCCAAAAAGGAAAAGAAAAGCCCACCGTCGATGCCGTGGGGCGAGACCGTTGCGCCCGTCCCCGAAACGCCTTTCTTTGCGCTCCGCACTCCCGCGATACACTGGAACGGGAAAGTCGCGCCGCTCGCGGGCTATTCGGCGCGCGGGTTTCTCTGGTACCAGGGCGAGAGCAACGCGGGAGATTCCCGCGATCTGTTTGCGGAGACGTTTAAGATACTCGTCGGCTCATGGCGCGATGCGTGGAAAGACCAATCTATGCCGTGGATTTCCGTGGAGCTCGCCTCCTATGCGTACGGCAAGGATTGGGGCGCCGTGCGCGAAGCGCAGCGGGCGGCTGCCGCCTCGGTTGGGAACTCGTACATAGCTTCTTCCGCCGACACCGGAGAGGACAAGGACATCCACCCCGCCGACAAGGGCCCCATTTCGGAGAGGCTTGAGCGCATAGCGATGCGCAGGGTCTACGGCGCGAAAGGCGTCGCGGACATGTCGCCGGAATTTTCCGGCGCGGAGTTTAAAAAAGGCGGGGCGCTCGTGAAATTCGGACCGTTCGGCGGAAGGCTCGAGGGGCGCGGAGAGCCGCGCGGATTCGAGCTCAAAATCGGCGGCAAATGGGTTGAGGCAAAGCCGGAAATCAAGGACGGCTCTTCCGTGTGGGCAGCCTCTCCCGACGGCGCGGCCGAGCCCGAGGGCGTGCGGTATCTGTGGAAGTCGTGGGCAAAGCCCGACGCATGGCTCTACACTTCCGACGGCCTGCCGGCGTTCGGATTCAGCAAAGAATAGCGAAACATCGGGAGAATGACAGACGTGAAAAAGTTCGCAATACTGCTTTTTGCCGCATGCGCGGCCTTCGGCGCGGGGATTCTCCGCGCCGATGTGAAACTTCCGGAGCTCTTTTCCGACGGGGCGGTGTTCCAACGCCAAAAGCCCGTAAAGATTTGGGGCATGGCGGAGCCCGGGGCGGATGTAAAAGTTGAGTTCGCGGGGAATGGCAAGTCCGCGAAGGCCGGGGAAGACGGCAAGTGGTCGCTGTTTCTCGACGCGATGGAGGCTTCCGCCGAGCCGCGGGAAATGAGGATTTCGGAGAACGGCAGGCCCGCCAAAACCGTGAAAAATATCCTCGTGGGCGAAGTCTGGATTTTGGGCGGGCAGAGCAATATGGAGTGGACTCTCGCGAATACCGACGACGGCAAAGAGGCGGTAGCGCGCTCGGACTATCCCGCCTTGCGTTACTTCAAAATGGATTCAAACCGCATTGAGGAAAAGGAGCAGTATTTCATTCCGGGCGCGCGGTGGATTGCATCAAATCCCAAGGATTCCGGCGGGTTCAGCGCGGTGGGCTTCTATTTCGGGGAGGCGCTTTTGAAAGACTTGAGAGTTCCCGTGGGGCTCGTGAACGTCTGCAAGGGCGGCACTTCAATGCGCGCGTGGACGCCCGCGGAATACATAGACAACGTGCCGTTCAACAAGAGGTGGATGGCGGACTACGATAAGAAGCGCGCGGACTACCTCGCAAACGGCGGCTACGAAAAGCGCGTCGAGACTATGAAGGGGCGGCTCGCAAAATACGATGCGGCGTGCAAAAAGGCCGACGCCGAGGGAAAGCCCCGCCCGAGCTTCTGGGAGTACGGCGTGAGCGTGCCGCTTAAATTCACGCACGTGTCGTTCAACGAGGTTCCGATATGGCACTGGAACGCCAAGGTCGCCCCAGTCGCGGGCTATTCGGCGCGAGGGGTTTTGTGGTATCAGGGCGAGTCCGACGGTTGGGGCGAGAATCCGAAGCATTCCCCGTCTTTCGTCTTCGGCGAAATGTACGCCAACATGGTGCGCGCGTGGCGCGAGAGATGGGGCTGCGAAAAGCTTTTCTTTCTCGCCGCCCAGCTTCCCTCCAAGGGCGATTCGACCGCGTGGCCGCGCGTGCGCGCGCAGCAAATTTCCGCATCCGACGAAATCGGCGCCGCCGCCTGCGCCAACATAATCGACACCGGCGCGGAGAACGACGTCCACCCGCGCGACAAAACCCTCGTGGGGCGGCGTCTCGAGAGGGTCGCGCTGAACTCCGTCTACGGCGACAAGTCGGTTTTGCCGACTCCGCGCGCGGTTTCCGCCGAATACCGCGCGGGCGGGGCCGCAGTTGAGATAAACTCCTTCGGCGGAAAGCTCGAGGGGCGCGGAGAGCCGCGCGGATTCGAGCTCAAAATCGGCGGCAAGTGGATTGCGGCAAAGCCGGAGCTGAAAGGCGGTTCCTCCGTATGGATTGCCTCCCCCGACGGCAAGTCCGTCCCCGAGGGCGTCCGCTACCTGTGGAAGCCGTGGGCAAAACCCGACGTGTGGATTTACAATTCCCAAAACGCGCCTCTCTTCCCGTTCAAATTTGAAAAATGAGAAATAAAATGAATATCCCAAGTTTTCCGAGAACGTTTTTTGCCGCGCTCGCCTTCTGCGCCGCATGTCTGCTCGACGCCGAAGTCAAAATGCCGTCGATTTTTTCAGACAACATGCTTGTCCAGCGCGGCAAGCCCGCTAAATTCTGGGGGACTGCGGAGCCCGGCGCGGAGGTCGCAATAGAGTTCGCGGGCCAGAAGAAATCCGCAAAGGCGGGGAAGGACGGCAGGTGGATGATAACGCTTTCGCCGTTGAAAGCCTCATCCGACCCGCGCGAGCTAAAAGTGTACGAAAACGGCGAGCCCGCGCTTGCGGTAAAGAATGTCGTAGTCGGCGAGCTGTGGATTTTGAGCGGGCAGAGCAACATGCAGTGGACGCTCGACAAGACCGACGACGCGCACGCGGCCATCCCGCGCGCGAACTATCCCAACCTGCGGTATTTCAGAATGAACCAGGGCGCGATGAGCAAGGCTCCGCTCGGCGATTTCAGCCCGGGCGCCCGCTGGGAGGAGACCGTTCCCGAAAGCGCGGGCAGCCAGTCCGCCGTCGGATTCTATTTCGGCGAAAAGCTGCTGAAAGATTTGGGGGCGCCCGTGGGGCTCGTCCAGACGGCGATGGGAGGGACGCTCATGGCGGGCTGGACTCCGGAAGAGTACATTTCCCGCGTGCCCTACCAAAAGGGGTATTATGAAAAATATTTGAAAGACTCCGAGGCCTACGTGAAGGCGGGAGGCTACAAAAAGAAGCTCGAGGACTACAAGAAGAACCTTGCGGAATACGAGGCCGAGTGCAAAAAGGCGAAGGAGGAGGGCAAGCCGAAGCCGCCGATAAATTGGAGCAAGCTCTCCAAGCCGCTCGAATTTACCCCGTACTCGAACAATATGGTTCCCGTGCAACACTGGAACGCCAAAGCCGCTCCCCTTGCGGGGCTCGCGGCACGCGGAGTGGTGTGGTACCAGGGCGAGCAGGAGAGCGGGTACGGCTCGGGCAATCCCGCGGCAGTGGCGGAATTCGGCGCTATGTACGAAAACATGGTCGCCGCCTGGCGCGAAAAATGGGGCGACGAAAAGCTGTGGTTTTTGTGCGTCCAGCTGCCGTCGTACGGCGGCGGAAAGCTGTGGGCGGAGCTGAGGGCCCAACAGCTCGCGGCGGCGGAAAAGCTGAAGCATTCGGAAATCGCCAACGCCATAGACCTCGGAGACGAAAAGGACGTGCACCCGCGCGACAAGACCCTCGTCGGCGAGAGGCTCGCAAAAATCGCCGAGCGCGCGGTGTACGGCAAAAAATCGGTTGCGGCGTTCGCCCCGAAGTTCGCCTCCGCGGAATTTTCCGGCGGCGGCGCGCTCGTGAAATTCAATTCGTTCGGCAGGAAGCTCGCAGGCAAGGGAGAGCCGCGCGGGTTCGAGCTGAAAATAGGCGGCAAATGGGTTGAGGCCAAGCCGGAAATCCGCAGGGGGGCTGTGTTTGTGGCGAGCCCCGACGGGAAGTCGGTTCCCGAGGGCGTCCGCTACCTCTGGAAGCCGTGGGCCAAGCCCGATGCGTGGCTTTATTCCACCGCCGACCTGCCCGCCTTCCCGTTTGAATTTGAGAAGTAGCGCGCATGACAAGGGCGCAGTTTTTGGGGCTTCTGCTCTCCGCCGCGTCCCTTCCGGCGCGTGCGGAGTGCGGCGTCTTTTGCGCCAGGCGATACGGCGCGAAGGCCGACGGAAAGTCCGACGACACGCGCGCGATACAGGCGGCGATAGACGCAGCGGCAAAGAGCGGCGGCGGAATAGTGAGGCTCTCGGGCGGGGTTTTTCTCTCGGGCACGGTTTATCTGCGCGACAATATAGGCCTTGAAATCCTCCCGGGCGCGAAGCTGAAGGCCTCCGCGGACAAAAACCTCTACAACCGCGACGACTTCTGCCCGCAGAACGCGGCGATAGAGTCCGAACGCGCTTCCGGCGCGCATTTGCTTGTCGCGCTCGAGGCCGAAAACGTTTCCGTCTTCGGAGGTGGCGAAATCGACGGAAGCGGCCTCGATTTCTGGATGCGGGCGCCGGAAAACGTTTCCGTAAAATTTCCGCGGAAATTTGCGTATCCGCGGTGGCGCCCCGGACAGATGCTGTTCTTCTGCGAGTGCCGCGGCGTGTCCGTCCGGAATGTGCGGCTTTCAAACGCCCCGTTTTGGACCTGCTTCTTCCACGGGTGTTCGGACGTTTTCGCGTCCGGACTGTCGATAAAAAACGATCCGCGCGGTCACAACAACGACGGCATAGACATAGACTCGTGCTCGCGGGCGGTTGTGAGCGGATGCTCGATCTCCACCGAGGACGATTGCATAACCGTGCGGGCGAATCCCTCCCGCCTGAAAAACGCAAGCGCCCCGTGCGAGGACGTGGCGATTTCCGGATGCGTTCTCCAGTCGACGTGCAACGGCGTCCGGATAGGGGTTGGCAGCGGCCGCATACGCCGGTGCTCGATAGACAACATAATTGTCAAAAACACCTTTCAGGGGATTTCTTTAATCGGCGCCTACCACGGCAGGGGCGGAGCCCAAATAGAAGACGTTCGCATTTCCGACGCGCTGATACGGGCGATGAGGCCGCTGAATATGCTTTCGGACAGCTTTAATTGGGGCAGGAGCGGCGCGAGGGCGTCCATAAGGAATGTGGCGTTTTCCGACTGTTCGTTCGGCGGGGACAGATCGAGCATAATCGCCGGCCATCTCGAAAAAAACATATCCGACATAACTTTCAGAAATTGCGACTTCGAGATGTCGGGCGGGGGCGCGATACCGAAGAACCCCGTGCGGGTCCGCAACTTGGAGGATTGGAAGAAAAACGGCGACTGCGTTCCCGCGGCGATTATGCTGCGGTACGCGAAAGACATTTTGTTCGACGGCTGCCGCCTGAAAACTTCCGGCGCGGATTCCCCGTGGAAGGAGGCGGTGGACGCGTTCGGCGTGGAAAACTGCGAATTCCGAAACTGCCTTTTTTGACGTTCGGGGCTCAAAAAAAACGGGGGATTTTGCCCCCGTTTTTTACACTGCGCGCCTATTTTTTCTCGGAGTAAATTCTCAGGTATCCGAAAAATTCCGGAAAGCCCTTTTTGGCGTTCGCAAGCTTGAACTCGAGCTTGTGTTTCCCGTTCGGAAGCCCGCGGGCCGAGAACAGAAAATCTCTTTCGTTCAAATGCTTGTCGGTAAAAAACTTCGCCGTGCGGATTTTTTCCCCGTCGAGGCTGATCTCGATTTCCCCCGCGGCTCCCTTTTCCTTTTGGGCTTCGGAGAAATCCTTGAAAGCCTTGTTGAATTCCGGCGATGTTGTGAACGTGACGCCCACGCCCTCAAATTCGAAGGTCGTCGAATCCGCGAATTTTACGGAGACTATCCTGCGAGAGACTTTGTCCGACGAAGGCGCGTCCTCTTCGAGCGGCATTTCCGTTATAGGCCTTTGCGGGACGATGATTTTGTCGCCGTCGAATTTTGCGCCGTTTGCCTTCAATACGGCGAGCGCCTGCTTTAATCCGGTTTCGTAGACTTTTTTGGGCGAGTACGAGGTTCCCATGAAAAGTCTGTCCTCGCATGCTTCGAGCGGCTTCCTGAATTTTGCGGGGATTTTGGAATATCCCATGGCGGTCGCGAGTATCCCGCCGGAGCTCGCGGGGTTGCAGTCGGAGTCCAGCCCGCAACGGGTCGAGATGTCTATGGTCTTTTCAAAGTCCCCGTTCCCGTAGAGCAGTCCCAGAAGTATGTACGCGCAGTTGTTCGGCGCGTGTATGTGGCAGCTCCCGAAGTTTTCGTCGTGCTTCTTGACGTATTTGTCTTCAAATTTCCGCCATGCGGCCTTCCAGTCCGAGGGGTCTTGGCGGTGCCATTCTATTATGTCGGACATCATCTTGCGTATGCGGCTTCCGGCGGGCAGCGCTTTGAGCGCCTCCGACGCTACGAACTTCATGTCGCCCGATTCGAACGCGAGCGAGTACATCGCCGCCACGTACGCGCCGCAGTAGAGGCCGTCGTTGGAGTTTATCGCTCTCCCCGCGGCCTCGGCGAATTTCACCGCTACATTCGGCATCGCGGGCGCCATAAGCCCCGCGTAGTCGGCTTCTATCTGGAAATCTATGTCGTTGTACGTCGGGTTGACTTTCCACGAGGTCGGCTCTCCCCTCTGGAAGCCGTCGAGCCACGCGAAGCGCGCCGCCCTGTTCGCCGCCCAAAGGTTGTAGGAGGATTCGCCGACGGCGCGGTGAAATTCGACGAGGGGGGCGTCGAAGCCGAAACGCTCGAACACGTCCATGAATGTGACGTCGAGGTATAGGTCGTCATAGAGTCCGCCGAATATGGTCGTGGTTATCGGCCAGTTTTCATTCCACGGAATCTTGACGTCGTCGGGTATTATTTTCTGCCTGTACTTGAATTCCGTGGGGCCGCCGTAGGTGCAGCCGATTATCTGGCCTGCCCAGCCGCCCTTGATCTTGTCGGCAAGCTCCGTTTTCGTCAGCTCCGCGCTTCCCGCCGCGCACGAGATCGCCGCCGCGGTTAGCGCCAATATTCCGGCAAATGTTTTTGCGGACGCCATAATTTTTTCCCTTTTTTTGAGGTTCGGTTCGCCTTTTTATTTTTTATTCGAGAAAACCTGCAAATAGCCCGAAAATTCCGGAAATCCCGCTTTGGCGTTCGCGAGCCTGAGCTCGAGCTTGTGCCTGCCGTCCGGAATATCGCGTTCGGAGAATATGAACGCCCTATGGTCGCGGTATTTTTCGGTAAAGAATTTGGCCGTGCGGATTTTTTTGCCGTCGAGAACAACTTCGATTTCCCCCGCAAAACCCTTGTCTTTTTGGGCCGCGGCGAACGCCTTGAACGCCTTGCAGAATTCGTCGCCGGGGAAGAGAACCGCGCCTCGCCCGTCAAATTCGAGAACCGCCGAGGCGGAAAATTTCACGGGCATGTTTTTGCGCGAGACTTCGGCGTCGGACGGCGCGTCCTCTTCGAGCGGCAGCTCCCTTATCGGAGAGAGGGGGACGATGATTTTGTCGCCGTCGAATTTTGCGCCGTTTGCCTTCAATGCGGCGAGCGCCTGCTTTAATCCGGTTTCGTAGACTTTTTTTGGCGAGTACGATGTTCCCATGAAAAGTTTGTCCTCGCAGGCCTCGAGCCTCTTTTTGAATTTGGCGGGAATTTTGGAGTAGCCTATCGATGCGCCGAGTATGCCGCACGCGCTCGCGGGGTTGCAGTCGGAGTCCAACCCGCAGCGCATGGCTATCTCCATGGTCTTTTCAAAGTCGCCGCCGCCGTAGAGCAGCCCCACGAGTATGTATGCGCAGTTGTACGGCGCATGTATGGCGAAAGCCCCGTAGTTGAAATCGTGCTTCCTGACGTAGTTGTCTTCGATTTTCCGCCAGGCGTACTTCCAGTCGTTCGGGTTTTCGCCGTGCCACCTCACGACGTCGGAGGCTATTTTGCGCATTCTGCTTTCGGCGGGCAGGACTTTCATCGCCTCGACAACTACGCGCTCCATGTCGTTCGCGGCGAACGCTGCGGCGTACATCGCCGCCACATACGCGCCGCAGTAGAAGCCGTCGTTGGAGTTTATCGCCCTCCCCGCGGGCTCGGCGAATTTCACCGCGGCGTTCGGCATTGCGGGCGCCATAAGCCCCGCGAAGTCGGCTTCTATCTGGAAATCTATGTCGTCGTACATGGGATTGACCCTCCACGAAGTGGGCTCTCCCCTTTGGAATCCGTCGAGCCACGCGAAGCGCGCGGCCTTGTTCGCCGCCCAGAGCTCGTAGGTGGATTCGCCGACTGCCTTTTGAAATTCCGCGCGCGGGGCGTCGAAGCCGAAACGCTCGAACACATCCATGAATGTGACGTCGAGGTAGAGGTCGTCATAGAGTCCGCCGAATATGGTCGCGGTTATCGGGCGGTTTTCGTCCCATTTGATTTTTTCGGAGTCGGGCATTGTCCTGTGCTGGTATTTCCACTCCGTGGGGCCGCCGTAGGTGCAGCCGATTATCTGGCCTGCCCAGCCGCCCTTGA
>CAJMOT010000088.1 GCA_905214995.1 uncultured bacterium
CAGCCCGCCACGGGCGGGGATCCGGCGCGGCCGCCGAGCGCGGGGGTTTTCGAGAGCGCGACCGCCGAGCGGTTCGCCGACAGAATCTTCGACGTCAATTCGGACTCCGTAGACGCGGACGGCAATCTGAAGTGGAAGGGAAAAACTTTTTCCGTGGGGGATTCGAGGATCGTCCGGGCGAGATTCGAGCGGTATTTGAGCATGCCTGCGGGCGACGGAGATTTTGAGAAATACGGCGCGATACTCGCGGAGATAGAGGCGCAGCTCGCCGCCAACAACGACGCCATTTCCCCCGAGAGCATAAGGCACGCGTGGAGCAGGCTGTTCGACGCGGCGGAATACCCGATAGACGGGGATTCGTCGCTCGTGATCGCCAATCTCGTCTATCTTTCGTGGAGGATGCGCGACGAGTACGAGACTTTCAAGACCGCCGAGGCCGACAAGGAGCGCGACGTCAAGACGGCGAAGTCTTACGCGAAGGAGAGGGCGGAATTTATGGAGTACGCGGCCGACAAGCTGAAGCGCAATTCTCCCTCGAGGTCGCGCAACAGCCAGTCCGCTCCGACGTTCGGAACGGCGGATTTGGGCTACCGTTTGCAGGAGCTCCAACGCCAGGTTGCGGAGCTCGCGGCGGCGAAGGCGTTGAAGGAGTCCGCGGCGGCGAAGGCGGTATTGCAGTTCCAGTCGCAGATACTCGCGTTCGTTCTCGAGCGCAAATTCCAGCAGGCGCAGATAGCGGCGATGTTCTACCGCCACATTTACAGGGGCAACGCGCAGGAATTGAAGGTGGGGCGGGAACAGGTGAAGGATCTCGTGCAGGTGTCCAATTTCACCCCCACTTCCGACGCGCTCGAAATGGTCGCAATCGACGCGCGCAAGGACGTATCCGACGGAATGGCGGCGGTGGAGACCCTCTACGACAAAGGCGACAGGTACGCCGCGCTCGAGCGTCTGCTCGAAACTTTTCTGCTGGGCGAGCACGACGTGAGGCTCGCGGTTTTCCCGTCGGAAAAGCGCGAGGTTCTGCGCAAGATATACAAGAGCGCGACAACCGCCAAGGAGCTCGCCGACGCCAAGGACTGGGGCGGGGTGGAGGAGGTCGTCGGCGAGATTTCCGCCCTCGCCCCCGATTTCCCCGCGCGCGAGATTCTTTCAAAAGTGAAGACCGCCGAGCGCGCAAGCGACATGGCGCTCATCGCCGCTAAGCAGGCCGCCGCGATAGGGGCGGCGGACGACGTCAAAAAGAATATGGAGAGGGCGGCTCTCCTGTGGCCCCTCAATCCGGGCATACAGTCTTTCAACGACGAGCTTCTGGGGCTCACCAAGGGCATATCGACCTACGTCAAAAAATTTGACGAAAACCTCGAGCGCGGAAATTTGAGGGACATAATGGACGAGGCGCCCGAGTACGGCATAGCTTTTAAAAACGATCCCGAGAGGGCGAAGAAGCTGAGGGAAATCGTCGTGAAGATTTCGCAGATAGACTCCTTGATTGCGCAGGCGGCGGAGTTCGAGCGGCAAAAGAGCCCGTATTTCGCCTGGGACATTCTCGAAAACGCGTCGAGGATAGATTCGTCCGACCCCGTTTTGGCGCGCGCCGTGGCGCGCCTCGCCCCCGAGGTTTCGGACTACGTGAAGGCCCTCAACCGCGCGAAGGCGGCTGAGGAGAAAAAGGCATTCGCCTCCGCGCTCAACTATTACCTCGCCGCGCAAAAGATCTTTCCGGCTTCGCAGGCGTGCAGGATGGGCATCGAAAGGGTGGCTTCCAAATACTGATGGAAGGTTTGGCGGCAGCGGCGTGGGCGCTCGCCCGCGCGGGATTTTCATACGCGGTTTTCGCGGCATTCGGCGGGCTTTGCGCGTTTTGCGCGCTGGCGCTCGACGGAGAGGGCGGCGGATATTCCCGCCCGTCGCCGTCGCCGGTTCTCGCCGACTTCTTCGCCGACGCTTCCGCGCGGGAAATCGAGCTTTCTCCGGCGGAGCTTTCCGCCGGAGCCTATTATATGCTCATAGAGGCCGCGCGCGCCAAGTCGCCAGAGAGCTCCACGGTGGCGGTTCCCGAGCCCCCCGCTTTTGCGATTTCTTCGGGGCTGCTCGAAATCCGCTCGAAAGTCTCGCTCGGCGGGATATCAGGGCGTTTTGACGCGCCGCTTGCGCTCGGAGTATATTTCGGGGATTCGGGGGCGGAGGTGAAGTCTGCGCGGATCGGCAGGGCGCGCGTGCCGCTCTTTATCGCCCGCAGGGTTGCGGACGGCCTCAGAGAGGCTTACGGATTCCCCGAAGGCGGCCTCGGCGGGATAAAAATTTATGCGGGCGAAAAATCCGTCCGGATTTTGAAATGAAAAAATTTTTGGCGTTAATTGCGATTTTTTCCGCGGCTTTTTCGTCGCAGGCCGAGATGAGCCTCGCCGAGAAGATCGCGCTTGCGAAGAAGGTGGCAGACGCCGCCGCCGCGGGCAAGGAGGAGAGCGGGCTCGTCGTAAACGGCGGTTTCGACTTCGCAAAAATTGTGGAAAAGTACAGGAGCGGCCCCGCCGAAAGCGACAAAATCGCGCTTCCCGCTCCGTCGGAGCCCGGGGAACCCGCGGTTTTGGAACCCTCCTCCGGATATGAGCCCGGGCGCGCCGCTTCGGAAGATAAAAAGCTCGCGGAACTGCCGCCGGATGAAGCGTCAGCGGAATCTTCCGATAAGGGCGCAGAGCTGCGGGGGACGGACATGCCCGCGGAATCTGCCGGAGAAAAGGCGCGTGAGAAGAAGCCGCCGATTGCGGTTTTGCCCGAGGAAATCCCGATAAAGCCGGTAAAGCCCAAATATGTCGTGGACACCTCCGACTTCAAAAACGGCTACTATATGCCCGGCGGCGACTCGGTTCCCCTGCCGGAGCCCGAAAAGGCGCCCATATCGTCGTGGTCGAACGGCGCGTTCTACCTCATGACCGACGACGGGCGTTCCATATCGACCGCCCGCAAAATTCTCGAAGAAGCTTCCGCGATGTTCGCGGAATTTGAAAACGGCAATTTGCAGGAGATAAGGCTGGGCGACAAAATCGTCGTGCAGCTCGTATCCGACGGCGAGAAATTCAAGGACGCCGCCGAATACGTAATGGACAAAAACGGCGGCGTCACGGTGACCGTGCTGTGGAACGGGAATCTCGACTTCGCCCGCTTCTGCCGCCTCGTTTCCGGCGCGCTTTTGCGCAAAATGATTTTCGAGAGAAACGGCAGAATAGTGCGCGAATGTCCCATATGGCTCGACGAGGCGCTTTCGGTGTCATTGCAGTGCAGGGCGAAGTTCGGAATGCTCGGCGAGCTTGCGGACATATCGTCGCGGACGCCCCCGAGGGGGCTTGCGGAAGTTCTGGGAATTTCGTCGATTTCCTCCGAAACGGACTCCGCGGATTGCTTTTGGACCCTGAAAACCCTCGAACGCCTCTGCGCCAAGAGCGGAAAATTCTGGCCGCTAATGGTATTTCTCTCCGGGGCCGACGCGCAAAAGTCTTTCGCGGAAATCGCAAAGCTCGCGCCGGAGCGGTTCGACGCGGTCTGGGGGTGCTATATAAGCGGCGAAGTCTGGTCGCGCGCGGGCGGCGTGCGCGGCACGGAGGAATCGCGCGAGGAGATTGTCAGGCTCGCGTTCCTCCAAGCCGAAGACGTGTCGGGCGAGCCGCTCGGCCTTAACCCTTCCGACGTGTGGGAGCACCGCGAAAATTCCATCGTGCGCTACAACGCCGAACGCAGGCTGACGGAAATAAAGATCGCGCTCCCGCGCATAAATCCGCTGTACGCCGAGGCGCTCGTCGATCTCGGAAGGCTGTACGAGGCCGCGCTCGACGACGACGAGGACGAATTTGAGGCGGCGTCTGATGCGTTCGCCTCCAATCTCGAGAAAGCGGACAGGCTCTCGAAGCGCGCGAGGGATATGCTCTATTCGCCGCAAGACCGCCGCCGCTGACGGGAATTTTCAGCGGTTTTGCGAAATGCGAATCCGGCGTTTTGCGCGGGAGAATTTTGCCGATTATAAATGCGGGGCCTTCGAAAAACGCTTGACTAGCTTCGCCCCGCCTTTAGCTTTTTTTGGAATAACTCAAACGGAATACATATATGGAAAATATTTTAGCATTCGGCATGCCCGGCGGTTCGGAGTGGATGGTAATCCTTCTGGTCGTCCTTCTGCTCTTCGGAGCAAAGCGCCTTCCGGAGCTCGCAAGGGGGCTCGGAAAGTCCATCCGCGAATTTAAAAAAGCCACGAGCGAAGTGGAGGAAAATATCCGCGAAGCCATGCGCGAGGAGGAAGTCAAGAAGGTTGAAGCCAAGCCGCAGCCCGAAGTCAGGTCGGAGGAATCCGCGCAAAAGGCCGAGACCAAGTAGCGCGGCGCAGAGTCGATTCGCAATTTGCAAAAAGCGCCCGAATCCGAAGATTCGGGCGCTTTTTTGGGAAGGGAAAACCGCGGGCTGTTTCCGCGCGCTATTCCGCTTCGGATTTCGCCTCGATGTATATTTTTTTCAATGCGGCGTAGTCTTCGTCCTTTGATTTGGAGTCGATTTTTCTGTCGAACATATCCGCCGCCGCGTATTCGGAAGCCGCGGTTTTAAGGCGCCTTTCTATCTCCTCCTCCGTCTCGGTGCCCCTGCCGACAAGCCGCCTTTTGAGCTCGTCGGGCGACGCCGGCGCGATGAACACAAACGTGATTTTTTTCCCGAGTTCGGCGTCGGTTTCGGCGATTTTCCGCCAGGTTTTCGCGCCCTGCACGTCTATTATTAGAATCAGGTCGTCGCCCCTCCCGAAGGCGTCGCAGACCGCTTTTTTGGAGGTGCCGTAATACCTGCCGTGGACTTTCGCGTATTCGAGAAATTCGCCGTTTTCTATGGCGCGCTCAAAGGATTGCGGAGACAGGAAATGGTAGTCCTCGCCGTCTTTTTCCGCGCCTCTCGGAGGTCTCGACGTCGATGTGACGACCCTGCGGATTTGCGGAAACTCGACCATTAGCCTTTCGGCGACGGTGTTTTTCCCGCTTCCGGCGGGGCCGCTTATGATTAGCATCACGGATTTCATATCAGTAGAACAGGCCCGATATTGCGAGGGCCGCCGCCGCGGCCGTCAGCGCGCACCCGAAGGCGAAAGCGCGGCCCGGCTTTGCGTATAGAAATTCAAGGAAGTCGCGGAATCTGTATGGCAACGCTCCCAGATAGAGGCTCGCCAACACCGCTAAATAGGAGAGCGTCACGAGGGTGAGTCTCGAAACGGGCTCCTTCATGAAGGCCGAGTCTATGAATTCGCGCGATAGCAGAAGCCCGAGGATTGCGAGCCCCCTGACCGACAGAAAGTCGTCGAGGCATTTGAAAGCGAGAATTCCGGCTATTCCGAATATGGCGATGAGATATGCTTTTATGTCGCCGAAGTCCGCCTCGCCCAACTGAGAGAGTATGTAGAGAAACCACAGTCCGCCGCCGCCGAATGTGACGACAGCCGCCTTTTTGCTGCGCGGAAACGCCAATACGAGCGGCTTGAATTTCGGAAAGGCGAACATTGCGCCCGCGGCGAGCAGAATCGCCGCGAAGAGATATGTGGACAGGTAAAGGCTCATAGGGCAAAGATAATGTCCGCCGCGCGCGCCGAATCAAGCCTATTGAGACGCCCATTCGACATTCGCGCGCGCGCACTCGCGGCCCGTGCCGGCGGAAAATATCGAATGCGCCGAAACGTTTCCGAAAATCTCGCATACCGAGCGGATTTCGGCGTGCGGCCTGACCTCTTCAAGAAAGCTTATCGAGAGCCTGCGCGGAAATTTTTGCGGCATGTCCGGCAGGGCGTCCAACGCCCACGCCATGTACACGGAATTGTTTACATGCCCGTTGAGGTCGATGTCGCATATGCCCGCGTCGCGCGATATGGCGTGCGGCGCCTCCTGCGACGGCGCCTTGGGGCGCTCCGAAAAGTCCTCCGAATTTGCGCGCCTGCCGGGGATTCTCGCGAAGTCCCCGATTCTGTCCATGCGCGCGAGTCTTCTGCTGCGAAAGTCGAAGAGCAGCCATTGCGAGCGCGCTGTGAACAGGGGGGAGCCGCCCGATGAGAATGCCTCGAATTCGCGGTAGGTCGCTATCCTGTCCCTGTCCGACGCCCACGTTTTTATTCCGACGCGCTCGCCCCATTTGGGAAGCTTTTCGATTTCAACGGAGATTTTTGAAAGCGCCCACCCCAATTCCATGGTTTTGAGCGTCTTGAAGTCCACTCCGAGAATTTCCGCGTGTTCGGTCGCGGCCTCTTGCAGCATTTGCAGAAGCGACGGGAGCTTCAAAAATCCGTCGGCCCCCGCGTCGGCGACTCTCACTTTGTAGCTTGCGGCATGTTCGGTCATAAGGCGTTTGCGCCCGAAAAGAAAAAAATCCCCGCCGCACAGCGGGGATTTCCCTCTCGCGCGGGCGGTCTATTTTTTTACTTCGAGCTTCTTGCCGTTGTACTCTCCCGTCAGCGATTCGAGGAATTTCACAACGTAGTCTATTTCCGCGTCGGAAAGGGATACGCCGCGCTGGTACTTGGCCATTATCTCGACCGCCTGCCTGAGGCTCTGCGTAGAGCCGTCGTGGAAATAGGGGGCGGTGAGGGCGACGTTGCGCAGGGTGGGGGTCTTGAACTTGTGCATGTCGCGCTCGTCCTTAGTGTGCGAGTAGCGGCCTTTGTCGTTTATCTTGCCGACGTTGCCGCGGTCTTTGAAGTAGTCGCGGCGCAGGCCCATGTACTCGAAAGTCTGCCCGCCGAGGTTTTCGCCCGAGTGGCAGACGGCGCAGTTGGCCTGCTTGAAGAGCTCGTAGCCCTTTAATTCCTCTTGCGTGAGCGCGTCTTTGTCGCCTTTGAGGTAGCGGTCGAACGGGCTGTCGGGCGTTATGAGGGTGCGCTCGAATGCGGCGATGGCGTCTGTGATGTTCTTTTGGGTGAAGCCGTCGGGGTAAACCTTTTTAAATTCCGCGCTGAAAGCGGAGTCGGCTTCGAGTCGCTTGGCGATTTTTTCCCAGGACACGCCGTCCATTTCGACGGGATTCATCGGGGGGCCGCCCGCCTGCTGTTCGAGGGTGTCTTCGCGCCCGTCCCAGAACTGTTTGGCGTTGAATGCGGCGTTGAAGACCGTTGGGGCGTTTATGTCGCCCTTCTGCTTGCGTATGCCCGTCGAGGTTTGGAGGGCGTCCACGCCCGCCTTGTCGAGCGGGTGGCAAGTCGCGCAGGATACCGTCCCGTCGCCGGAAAGGGCCGTGTGGTGGTAGAGTATCGAGCCGAGCTTGACTTTTGCGGCGTCCGCGCCGAGCGACCGGGGAATCGGCCACACGGGCTCGTTGGCGAAATCCTTTGATATTCCGGAGGAGGCGTTGAGCTTTGCGCGTTCGGCGACTATCCAATTGGCGACGGCCTTGCGCTCCGCGGCGGAGATATTGCTCTTCCAGTGGACTATCTTGAAGCGCAGCGGCGGCATCGTCCCGTCGTCCACGGCGTATTCGATTTTTGCGAGGTCGGTGGAGCTGACTTTGGCTCCCGTCTTTATGGCGTCGACCGTGTCTGTTATGTCGTAGCTGCGGAGCCCCATCTGCATGTCGGCTTTTACGAGCGAGCCGGCGATCGGGAAATTGGCGTAGAACGGCGGCTTGGCGTTTTTGGAATGGCACATTACGCAGCCCGCCTCTTCGAGGACGTAAAGCGCCTTCTGGTTGGTGGAGCCCTCCGGAATGTCAGACGAGTTGCCCACTATTATATAGCCAGCCGCCCACGCGGCGATTGCGACGCAAAACGCGATAATTATCTTTTTTTTCATGCGGAAACGAAGTTTAGTCTGTGTTGCAATCAAGCCCGGAATTCGCCGAAAAATCAAGAAAATAACGTTGCGGCGCGCAGTCGCGCAAGCTTCGACGGTCCGCGCGCCGCGCGAAGGCGCGGCGGATGCGGGCGGAAACATTTAAATGGAATGCGCCGCTATTGCGATATCGGCGCGAAATCGGATTTTTTTATCCAGCCGGACTTTCCGTTGGGGGCTCTGACGAGCTCGAAATCTCCGCGCGCGGCGGAACGCTCCACGACAAGCCCCTCTGAGGCGCGCAGTTCTATCGGCGCATTCGGGGATGGGGAAAGGCGCATCGGCGCGTCCTGCCTTACGACGACGGCGAGCGATTCGAAATCCGACCACTTTTTTACCCCGCAAACGCCGGCGGCAAACCCGAGGGCGGCGACCGCCGCGATGAACCACGATATTTTCCCGCCCTTGCCGTAGAGCGGCGGGACGGCGGCTGTCAGCGCGCAAATCCAAAATAGGGCGACCGCGACGGCAAACCATTCTCCCTTCGAGAGCTCGAAGAACGGCGACGACATGTCGGGAGCTTGCAGGGACGCCTCCTGCGAAAGGATTTTCAGGTTTGCGGAAGCCTCGCGCATTCTCGGGGAAATCGCGAGGGCTTTGAGGTAATCGGCGAGCGCGCGGGCGGGCTCGCCCGTCTTGACGCGGGCATTGGCGCGGTTGAAATACAGCTCCGAAGTGTCCAGTCCTTCCCTTGCCGCGAGGTCGTAGTTTTCGGCGGCTTTTTTATAGTCTTCGGCCTTGTATGCGCTGTTGCCGAGCATAAAGTATTCGTCGGCGGTCTGGGCGATGGACGCCTGCGCGATCGCGGCGGCCGCGAGCAGAATTTTGAGGGCTTTTTTCATGTCATTTGAGAATTTGCCGGACGGTTTCCGCGAGGCTTTTGGCGAGTTCTCCGCGGCCGGAGGCGCCGGCTTCGTCCCCGCCGAATTCCAGCGCGTCGGCGCCGTAGAACACGGCTTTTATCGCCGCGGTTTGGGCGTCGCCGAGCCCGATTTCCTCCGCGCGCGCCAGGGCGTCTTTCAGAGACAGCGAGCGCGCCTCTTCGGGAGAGCCTGCGGCGAGGGCGTATCTGAGCGATTCGCGGGCGGCGGTGAAGAATTTTTTCGCGTCAGGTAAATCCGCGCTTGCGAGCGCTTCGCGCAGGGCCGCGCGCGCCTTCGCGGAGTATTCCGTTTTCTTTGCGTATGCGGGGTCGGTTTCAAGCCTCCGCGCCTTGAGCCTGTGCGCGACAAACGCCGCCGCCGCCGCGAGTATCGCCGCCTGGGAAATCCAAAACCATTTGGACGAGAATATGTCCGCGGAATTTTCGGTGCGGACTCCCTCGGAGATTTTCGAGAACGCCGGCGCGGGCTTTGCTGCCTCTTCCTGCGCCTCCCTCACGGTCTTGGAGCGGATTGTGGGGGCGACGCTCACTGCGACCGGCTCCGAGAGCTCTTCGACGTATTTTCCGGTTTCGGGGTCGAAGTAGTTGAACGCAACTCTTGGCGCCTGCGGCAAATCCGCCGATTTCGGAACCGCCGTGTACTCAAAAGTCTTGACCCCTATGTAGCCCTGGTTGCCGCTCTCGTCCGCGAACGACGATTTCGGCTTGTAGGTTTTCCAGTCGCGCGCGCCGTCGAGGGCGGGGGCGTTCATTCTGTTGAAGTTGCCCGTGCCCGCGATTTTCGCGACTATCGTGCACGGCTCTCCGACCGAAAGGGCGTCGGGGCTTACGGAAACTTCCGCAAGCTCGAACTTCCCGATGGCTCCGGTAAAGTTTTTCGGCTTTCCCTCGGCGGGGAGCGGGAGGATTTTGAGCTTCATCGGCTTCATCGGCGCGTCGAAACGCATGCGCCTGCCCGAACCCATTGAGAGCAGCCGGTCCATCATGGACATTCCCATTATGTCGTCTATTGATATTTCGCGGTTGAGGATTCCAGCTGCGGAAAATTCGAGGTCGTATTCGCCGGCTTTGAGGGGGGTTATCACCGTGCGGTATATCACGAGCGCCTTTTCGGGGTCGCGCTGCATGTCTATTGTCGGCTCTCCGGTGAACGCCGGGCATTCGAAAGCGTCCATGTTCTTTATCTGCGGGACGGCCTGC
>CAJMOT010000089.1 GCA_905214995.1 uncultured bacterium
CCGCAAACACCCCCGGGCCGCCCGGGAGAACCGCCGCGTCGAAACGCTCCCCGCCAATGTCCGCAAGCGGCGCGTCCGCCTCTATCGGGATTCCGCTGCGCCCGACTATCCGGCGGGAATTTCCGACGGCCGCGGTAAGCACGCAGGCGCCCGCCCTGCGGAGAATGTCCGCCGGTGCGAGAGCCTCGATTTCCTCCGTCTTGTCAAACAGGATTACGAGAACTTTTTTCATCATTATCGGTCGTTTCGGTCGGGGTGTCCGCCGGACAGGATGAAGCCGACGGCCTCATCCCAGTATTTCGGGCTGTCCGGAAGCCCGTAATGCCCGCGATCGGGGAATACCGCGAGCCTTCCGAGGCCGCGCAGAGCGGCTTTGTAATTTTCGAGCGCGTTTCTAAACGGCACCACAATGTCGCGGCGGCCGTGCATAAAAAGCGCGGGAAATTTAAATTGCGATATTTTCGAGGAATTGTCGAGCATTTCCCACGGTATAATATTTACGGGCAAAACCGCCTTTACCGCTTTCGAGAACCCTCCGATTATCACGGCGCAGCGGATCCCCGGGTGGCGGGAGGCGATTTCGCACGCCGCCGCGCTCCCGAGCGAATAGCCGACGACCGCTATGTCGGAATCCCCAAAGCCGAGCTCTTCGGATACATGCCTGTACGCCGCCTCGGAGGATTCTTTCAAACCCTTTATCGACGGCTTTCCGGAGCTCAGCCCGTACCCGGGATAGTCGTACGCGAAAACCGAAATCCCGCGGCGCGCGTACTCCTGCAAGAGCGGGCGGATTTCCCCCAAGTCTTCGCCGTTGCCGTGGCTGTATATCGCGCAGACTTTGGAATCTTTCGCGGGAATCCAGAGCGCGGCGGCCTTTCCGCCGCCGGGGAGCCCGAGATATATTATGTCGCCATCGTCCGAATACGACGCGGGCGGCGCGGGAAATATTATCCGCTCGGCGAACAGGCGCGCGAACAGAAGCAGCGCGGCGTACGCGCATGCGAGTATGAGAACCGCCGCCGCAAAAATTTTCATGTTCCTTCCGAGACGGTTTTGTCGAGCAGCTCCCAGAGCGGCGGAGGCACCGCCTCGGGGCGGGTCCGCGGGTCGATGCCCGACGCCCCGAGCCACCCGAATACGGTTTCGGAATCGCCGCCAAGCCCCTTTGCGATGGAGCCCAGCTGTTTGCGCCTTCGCGAAAATATCCGCCTTATGAGCGACTTTGCGCGCGGCGAAAATATGCGCGGGCTCTCCTTTCGCGAGAGCGTCAGAAGCATGGAGTCCACTCCCGGACGCGGGAAAAAACAGGCGGCGGAAACTTTGCGCGCCGCGCCGACATCGTAGGCGGCGGAAAGGAATATGGAAATGGGCGAATAGTCTCCGGAAGAATTTTTCGCCGCGAACCTCAGCGCGGCCTCCTTTTGCAGCATCAGCGACATGCGCGACGGCAGCCTGCCCGACAGCACGGCGTCGAGCCACGGGGTGCTTATCGCGTAGGGGAGGTTGGCGACTATTTTAAAATCCCCGCAATCTTCGGGCAGCCCCGCGAGGGGGAAATCCACGGCGTCGGCGTTTAGGAGGCTGAAATTTTTTTCGCCCGCGAAATGGGAGCGCAAATGCGCGCACATCGACTTGTCGAGCTCCACGGCGTAAACTATCGCGCCGCGCGAGAGCAGCGCGCCCGTGAGCGTCCCGAGTCCCGGGCCGACTTCGACGACGCAATCGCCTTCCGCGACGCCCGCGAGCCCGATGGACTTGCGCACTATGTTGGAGTCCACCAAAAAATTCTGCCCGAGCCTTTTGGACGGCGCGTGCCCGAGGGAGCGCAAAATCTCCGCGGTGCGCGTGGGCGTAAACTGTCCGCCGTTTTCCATGATATGCCGCAAAAACTATTCAAAAATGGCGCGGGCGGGCAACACTATTCGCCCGAACCGCCGAAAAAATGCCGCGGGCGCGCGCCGGCAATATGGAAATTTGGCAGCCGCCGTTTCCGCGCGGGAAGGCGGGTTCGCATCGGGAAACGGCGGGCTGCGATTATTGAGCGCCATGCCTCCGCCAATCGGCGCACGGCGGGCAAATTCGCGCGCCCCAATGCCTTTGGAAGGAGCGGATTCCGCGAGCTGCATTTCCGACGGGTTTGCGCCGCGGCTGCGACGGCGGATTGCGTTCGCGGATTAGGACTGCGTGAGACACTCCGCAGCCGCTTCCGGCAAATCCGGAAAATAGGCGGACTTCGCAGGCGCGCAAATTCGCGCCTTAAATCAACGTCAATAAACTTAACATATTTAACAACCCCCTATAAGCGAGTGGATAGGAACCTTTTCGGCCGGAGAGGGAGTGGAATTCAATATCTCAATGAACGCCGCCGACGCCCGGAACGGCGCGCAAACCCTCAAATTTACAGGCAAGGGATACGAAGACGCAACGGATCTCAACGACGTCACAGTGAATTCCGGAAGGCTCAATCTTGGAATGCACTCCGGAATGAAGGGCAACCGCCTTTCCGTCATAGGCGCCGACGGGACGTTCAGCCCCACTGCAATCGACAGCGGCGACATCGGGACCGCGACATTCGCCGAAGGCGATTGGCATGAAGGCAAAATCACGCTCGATATAGAGGGGGAATTTTATTACGACAAAATAGTTTTCGAGGGCAATCTTGAAAAGACGGGCAACAACATATCGCTCGAACTCTCTTTCGACGAATACACCATTGCCGAACTCATAGGTGTATCGGAGAGCGGAGACGAATTCATTTTGTCGGACATGATTGCGTATGCGACAGGAAGCTCGATAGAGGGAACCGTCCTCAGCGGAAGTTCGGGAAAGATCAACTGGGAGGCCATATTCGGAGAAACTTCAATGAGCGTAGTATTCTCCGCGGTTCCCGAACCTTCGGAAATCGCCGCAGTCTTCGGGGCAATCGCTCTCGCATTCGCCATTCGGCAAAGAAAAAGAAATTAAAGGCCGCCGGAAAACCCGCACCGCGCAGCGGAGCGCAAGGTGGGGAACCCGCCGCCCCTCCCTGCGCGCCGTCCGCCGTTTGCGCGGCGGAAAGAGAGCGTCGGACGCCCGCGGAAGAACATAAGGATTTTTTAATTTTACATATCTGCAACAAAAATAATATTATTATAAATATGAAAAGAGCACAATACATATGCTGTTGGGCGTGCGCGCTGGTCTCCGCGCTCTCTTACGGGGCGCGCGTGGAGATAGAATCGCCCTCGGGGAAGAGCGAATTCGATTGCGAAATCAAAAAGGTTTCCGAGAAGCTCTCGCGCCTCACCGTCCCGAAAGATTCGATTCCCCGCGACGCAAAAACCGTATTCGTCTCCATCGATTTGGCGCGCGGCCACCGCGGAGAGGAAGGGTACATAGCGCTACCGCGCGGCGGGATAGTTGACTTCGACTTTCCCGACGGCCAGGCCGTCTACGGGTTTATGGAGATGCCCATCTTCGGGGCAAAGACTCCGCGCGGCACATTCTGGGCGCAAGTGCGCGGAATGCGCAACGAGGCGGAACTCATGCTGAGGGCGAAGGACGGCAAAATTGAGCCCGTGCTTAGGTTTAGGACGGATGCGACGCCTAACGGCGCCTACGAGGACATCGTAGTGGACTTCAACTTTCTCGACAAAGGCGCGGGATATGTCGAGATGGGCAAAGCGTACAGGCAGAGCCGGCTCTCCGCCGGCGAGATCAAGCCGATAAAAGAGCGCATTAAAACCTCCCCAAATCTCGAATACATTGCAAAGGCGGTTCCCGTGCGCATACAATTCCACGGCGCAAAAAAGCGCGAAAACAGGGATTTCACCCCCGAAAACGAGCCCCCGATAAAAGTCCTCCTCGACTTCAAAAAATCCATAGAATTTGCGGACGCCTTCAAAAAGGCGGGAATCGGGGAAGTCGCGTTCTGTTCGGCGGGCTGGCAGAGCGGCGGCTACGACGGGCGCTTCCCCGACCTCTTCCCGGTGCCCGAAGAGTTTGGCGGCGAAAAGGCCCTGAGGGAATTTATAGCCCATGTGAAAAAAATCGGGTATACGATCCACGCGCACACCAATTCGACCGACTGCTACACGTGCTCCCGCATGTGGAACGGCGGCGAGGTTGCGGCAAAGAACCGCGACGGCGCCCCGCAGCGGGGATGGTATTGGTGCGGCGGAACGTCGTACCACCTCTGCGCCAAACACGCGTACGAAAACTACCTTCCTGCGCAGCTCGAAAAGGTGAGGGACCTCGGGTTTGAGGGGCCGCATTACATCGACGTGTTCTCCGCCACCGCCCCGTACATGTGCGCCGACCCGAAACACCCCGCCACGAGGTCGGACACCGCCCAAGTCCAGCGCGACATCGCCGACCTTTGCATAAAGCTGTTCGGCGGGTTTTCGAGCGAATGCGGCTTTGACCACCTGGCGGGCAAGCTCGACTACATAAATTACGTCTCCAACCGAATCCAGCCGTGGTATGCCGCGCTAAGCGGCGGGTTCCCCAAAAACGACAACAGGGCAAAGCTCGCGCGGTTTATCGACCGCTATGTCCCTCTGTGGGAAATAGTCTACCACGGGATAATCCTTTCAACACCCGACCGCTTCGCGCAAAACCACACTTTGGGCAACGCCAAGACCTCCGACAGCGGAGACTTGAATTTCAACGCGCGCGACGGCTCGCGCGACTTCCGAAAGACGCTCAAACTCGTGGAATTCGGCGGGCGGCCGATTTTCTACACGTGCAATTTCGCCGACATTCCCAAGATAAAGCAGGCCTACGACGAATTTCTGCCGCTGCGCCACTTGCAGCTGGAATTTATGGAAGACCACAAATACCTTTCTCCGGAAGTGACGGAAACGACTTTCGGCAACGGGGAAAAGACGGTCTGCAATTACGGCGACAAGCCGTATTCGTACAACGGCAGGGAAATTCCCCCGAGAAGCTACATTCTCGCAAAGTGACCGCGCGGCAATGGCGTTCAGGCGCGGCGGCTTAGCCGGAACGCGGCGGTAAGACGGATTTCGCCCCGTCTTCCCGCCGCATTTTTTTAATTTTTCGAGCCGCCCAATTTTTTTTGCGCCCACGGATGGGGTATAAGCGGACGCTCCGGAATCCGGAGCAGAGAAACCCGCGCCGCCATATCCGCGAAGCCCGAAAAGGCTATTCAAAAAAGCGCAGCGCGACGGGCATATAGATTTCCGCCCTGCCCGTCACGGAAATTTTTCCGTCCGCAGACTGCGAAAATTCGGCGTCCCGCCACACGCCGTCGCCGCCGAGCATTTGCGCCCTCGAAAATTTCCGCGCCGATTTGAAGGCAAGCGGCGTTATCGGATCCAGCCCGACGTTCGCCAAAACAACGAGCTCCGAGCCGTCTTTGAGCTTCAGGCTTTTGAGGTACGCCTCCGCGTCGCCGTCGTACCATATCCCGCCCGGGGCGAGGCGGTTTATTATCTCGGCGTACTGCGCCTTGCGGGACTCGTTGAGATGGTTCGGCCCCTCGGGGCGGGAAGCGAACACTGCGACTTTTCCGCCGAGCGGATTTTCAAAATAGGCAGAGGCCGCCGCGAGGCGCTTCGCGAATTTTTTGTCGCCGTAAGTGTACGGCAGGTGTATGAACTCCGACATGACCTCCGTCTTGTCCGAAAGAGGCTCTATTTTTACGGGATTGGACGGGGGCTCGCAGACAACGCCGGCGATTTTCCCCATGCCGCCGGAGAACCGCTCGCGCGAAATCTTCAAAGACTTGTCCCACGGAGCCGCCTTTACCCCTATGAGATCCCCCATTGCGCGCCGGCAAATTTCAACCGCGGCGTCGCCGTCGAGAACGCAGCCTAGGGAGAGGATTTTTTTAATCTGCGCGTCGCCGAGCTCCTTTGCCGCGCTTCCGCGCAGAAAGCACGGCCCGTTCAGCTCGGATATTTCGGCGAACGACACGGGCAGGCCCATGACGCCCGCGATGTGGGTCCAGAACGCCGAATCTTTGACGAGCGGCCGGCTGTCGTTGCGCAAATCTTTCGGCTTGGCAAGCATAATATCCGCGACGCCGCGGGGTTCGGCGCCTTTCATGAGGCGGAAAAGCTCGTCGTACATGCCGCGATTTTCGGCGAGTACTTTTTTGTATTCGGCGCCGCTGGCGGGCTCGTAGTCCGGAAAGCGGTTCGGCCAATATTTGGCGCCCGACGCCCCTTCGAGAATCGAGACGACGAGCCCCGCATGGAGAGTGCGCGCGCTCGTAAAATAGCGGTTGCGGGGGAATGTGTCGATTTCCGCGTAAACCCTGTCCGGCCGCGCCATCGCCTTTTGGAGCGCGAGCGCGCGGGAGGTCAGGTACAAATCGCGGTACTTGGGGTTCCAGTAGCGGGCGTTGCCTATGCGCAGAACGGACTCCCTCCCCTTCCCCGCGAGCGCCCGCGCGATTTGCCCGTCGTGCGCCATATCGTCGAACGTGCCGCACATGTAGCAGGGAATGGAGGGATCTACCGCGTCGATTTCCGCGCGTATGATTTTCGCGAGATCTGTCAGCGAGTCGGAAACGGCGCGCATCGCGGCTTCGGAAATCTTTCTGTCGAGCTCGGAATTCCCCGCCAGATGTTTTTTGAGCCGTTCGCGCGTGAGGTCGTAGCCAGAGTCGCGCTTTATCTTCGCAAGATGCAGCGGGCACAGGCATCCGTTTCTGCCGCCGAGCGCGCGGAAATCGTCGTCCACCATCATGACCGCGGGTTTGAGGGCCGCCGCGCGGCGCACGCATTCGCGCAAATACTTTATAAAGTTTTCGTCGAGCGGGCAGACGATGTTTTTCATCCGCGCCTCGCGCCCGTCGTCGCGCGAGACCATCTTCTGGAAGGGGTGCGGAACCTCGAGCTCAAAGCCGTGCCCGAGGGTAGCCTGCAATATTATGCCCGTCTTGCAATCGGCGCCGCCCAAGGCGTCGCGCAGGCGGCGGTACTTGTCCTCGTAGAGGGATATTTTGTCGAACGGCGGATTCCCTTCCGGCACGAGAAAAAAGGAGACCATGTGGATGTCCGCCGACCCCTCCTTAGACATTTTCGCCATGTCGGCGGCCTGCTCCCCTATCTTTCCGTCGAAGAGCATCGCCATGTCGAGTATTTCCACCCCTCCGCCCGAGCTTCCGGCGCGCGCGGACTGAGCCGCAAACGCCATGCAAAAAATTCCACAAAACGCGCACAGTCTTTTCATAAAGCTTGATATTAAAAAATCCCGATTCTATATCAAGAGCCGATGAAGGAAAATTCGGTAAACCGTTTACTTGAAATCGTAAAGCGGCTGCGCGCGCCCGACGGCTGCCCGTGGGACAGGGAGCAGACGCACAAGTCCGTGCGCGGGCACCTCGTGGAGGAATGCGCCGAACTTTTGGAGGCCATAGACAACGGCGACGACAGCGGAATGCGCGAGGAGCTCGGCGACGTGCTGATGCACATTCTGCTGCACTGCGAAATCGCGGACGAGCGGGGAAAATTCGACTTTTACGGCGTGGCCGAAGACCTCGCAAACAAGCTCGTGCGCCGCCACCCCCACGTGTTCGGCGAGCGCAGGGCCGAAAGCGAGGACGACGTGCTCGGCATCTGGAAGGAAGTCAAGGCGAGCGAGCGCAAAAAGCGCGTGGTCGGCGGCCTGTTCGACGGCATTCCGCCGCAGCTCTCCGCGCTGCGCTACGCTCTCGACATCGCAAAAAAAGCCGATTCCGAAACTCTCGAAAAAGCCGCAAAGTTGGCGGCAGCAAAAAATTCGCGCGGGCTCGAAATCGGCAAAAAGCTCTTCGACTGCGTGAGGGAGGCGGCCGCCGAAAAAATCGAGCCCGAGGGCGCCCTGCGCGACTACATTTCGGAAATCGGGAGAGCCGCCCGCGGGGAGGCTTCCGAATAGGCGGCGCGAAAGGCGGAATCCGGTGGAACGAATCGCAAGAGAGGCGGAAATCGATTGCCCTCCGGCGGGGCGCGTCAAGCTGAAAATCGTGGACCGCCCGAACTCCCGCAGCTTCAAAATGTGGGCGGATTCCCCGCATTCGGCGGTGGTCTCCAAGCCGCCGCGCGCGCCGTTAAAAGACGCGCTTTCGTTCGCGCGCTCGAACGCGGGCTGGCTGGCGGAGGCCCTCGCGAATTTTTCAGAGCCCGTGCCGCTGAAAGAATACCTTGAAAAATTCCCGCGCGTCAGCGCGGAGGGCGACGACCTGGACGTGTGGCTGAAACCGTCCGCCGGCGCGGAGTTTTTTGTGAGGACCAAAACGGAGCTCGGCATAGCGTACAAGCCGTCCGACGCCGGCGGATCCGTCGAGAGAGTTTTCAGGGACTTCGCGCGCGAAGCCGTCGAGCGCGAAATAAAAAAAATATCCGCAGAGACGGGGCTCGGCTTTTCGAAAATTTCCGTGCGCAGCCAAAACAGCCGATGGGCTTCCCGGTCGGCGGCGGGCACGCTCTCGTTCAACTGGCGCGTAATGCTGCTTCCGCGCGAGCTCCAGCAATACGTATTCCGCCACGAGCTCGCCCACGTGAGGTTTATGGACCACTCGACCGCTTTCTGGATTTTCCTAAACCGCCTAATTCCGGGCGCAAAGAGGCTCGACGCCGAGCTCTCGAAAATCGGCGGCGAGATATTCAAAGTCGGCAGATAGCCGAAAAAATTCTCGACCTCCGCCCGCGCTCGGAATAGGCTTTTGACAATTATGAACCGCATTTTTGCCGCGCTCGCGCTTGCGGCCGTTCCGCTTTTCGCGGCCGCCGCTCCGGAAGACAAGCCCCCGATGAGGATGTATGCGCCCGTCACGCGCGCGGACGGAAACCTCGATTTTCTTTCAAAAGCGCCGCCGAACACCGCCCTGATGCCGACGGCGACGGAAATTTCGCCTACGCCATGTTCGGATTCATGAAAACCGCCTTCTCGAGCCGCAAATTTTTGCTTTCCGAGGCGGAGAGGGAGTTCCCTAAAGCGGGGAAAATCCAGCGCAGGAATTCAATCCAGCTCTTCGAGCTGCTCGGCGAAGGATACAGGCTCAAGGGGCTCGACAAAGGAGAGACCGCCCTGCGGGACTCCATGCGGGACGTGGCGACCTCGCTGCCGAGAACGGACGCAATCCCCGACTCCGGCGCCGCACTCGACCTTCTATGGGGCGAGTTCTTCGCCGGCGGCTCGTGCGGGCCGATAGAGAAAATCATAGCGTGCGCCGTAAAAAATTCCGGCGACTGCGTGCGGGTTTCCGAACTCGCCCGCGCGGGCAAACCGCTAAAACCCGAGATGGACGACAGGCGCGGCCTGTCGGAGCTGGCGGCGATTTTCGCGTGCTGGAGCCTGCTGTCAAATTACAACCGCAATCCGCTCGCGAAAAAATACATTACATACACGCTCGGCACGCTCTCAAAGGAGGACATAAAGGCGTTCGACGCTGCGGTGAACGCGGCTAACGCATGCCTTTCAAGCCGCGAAGACGACTAATCCGAAAGCAGGCTACGACTGGCAATGAGGCGCGCCGCCTGCGGGAAAATCCGAACCTATCCGTCCCAAAACCGCGCGGGGCAAAGGCAAATGCGGAGCCTTTCGGGAATCCAAAAGCCGCGCCCGCCGCGCGCGGGCTCCGCGCAAAACTTTGCATTGCGCTCTTCAAACGGAGGAAATTTCGGAATAGCGCCGCGGCAAAGCCTCCGCCGATTCACGCGCGCGGAGGGCGCGGCGGAGGATTTTTCGCAACCCCGCGCCGCAGCGGAATTATGCGCTGGTTCCTGGAGCCTATGAACGCGAGCGAAGGGTCGCGCAATGCGGCGATAAAAGGGCCGTCGACGAGGGTATCTATGTATTTCAGGCACCGCGCCCGCGCGGGGTCTTTGAGTATGCGCTCGTAGACATATCCCGTGTAGCACCAGACGTTCGCGCGCGTCCTGCGTTTGAGAAATTTC
>CAJMOT010000090.1 GCA_905214995.1 uncultured bacterium
CGGGGCACTCCGACCTCATCGTCACCGAAAACGCGCAAAACGCCGAAAAATTCATGAACCTCGTCGATTCGGCGACCGTCTACTGGAACGCCTCGACGCGCTTCACCGACGGCTATGAATTCGGCCTCGGCGCGGAGATCGGGATTTCCACCGACAAGCTCCATGCGCGCGGCCCGATGGGGCTGAGGGAGCTTTGCTCGTACAAGTACAAAGTGCGCGGCTCGGGGCAGACCCGCGGCGCGCCGGATTCCGCAAAATAGCGGCTTTCCTCAACCTGAAAAATTCCAAAAACGCCGGAAAATGGACAAGCTCGAAGAAATATTCAAGATGCAGTACGAACTCAACAAGCGCATAGGCGTCGATACCGCCGCCATGGGCGACGACGAGCGCGTGAAGTGGGTTCTGAATTACAGCCGCGCGCTCGGGCAGGAAAATGCCGAGCTCGTCGATTCAGTGCCGTGGAAGTGGTGGGCCAAATACCAGAAGTTCGATCCGCAGAACGCGCGCGTGGAGGTGGTGGACATGCTGCACTTCATAGTATCGCTGGCGCAGACGCTCGGAATGAGCGCGGACGACTTTTACCAGGCGTACGCCAAGAAGAACCGCATAAACCACGGCCGCCAGGACTCCGGCTACGCGGTTAAGGACGAAAGCGACTGCCGCTCGATTTAGCGCCGTTTTGCGCTCAGCCGTCCCCCTGCGGGCGGCTTTTTTTTGGCGGTTCGGCCGAATAGTGTTGCCAAGCGGGGCCGTTTTGCGTTTTAAAATTGGCCCCGAAATGAAATACATATTTATCACAGGCGGCGTCGTTTCGTCGTTGGGCAAGGGGCTTACGTCGGGGGCGCTCGGGGCGCTTCTCGAAACCAGAAAACTCAACGTCAGGATACAGAAATTCGACCCCTACCTCAACGTCGACCCGGGCACGATGAGCCCTTTCCAGCACGGGGAAGTGTACGTCCTCGACGACGGCGCTGAAACCGACCTCGACCTCGGCCACTACGAGCGCTTCACGCACTGCAAGCTCAGCAAATTCAACAACCTGACCTCCGGTCAGATATATGAGCACGTCCTCCAAAAGGAGAGGAGGGGCGACTACCTCGGCAAAACCGTGCAGGTAATCCCGCATGTGACGAACGAAATCAAGGCGCGCCTCTACGCCGCGGGCGAGGGCGTCGACGTTCTCATCACGGAAATCGGCGGAACCGTCGGCGACATCGAGGGGCTGCCGTTTTTGGAGGCTCTGCGCCAGTTTTCGCTCGAAGTCGGCAGGGAGAACACGCTCTTCATACACGTCACGCTGTTGCCGTACCTCAAAGCCGCGGGCGAGCTGAAAACAAAACCCTCGCAGCAGAGCGTGGCGAAGCTGCGCGAAATCGGCATACAGCCCGACATCCTCGTCTGCCGCACCGAGCAGCCGATGACCGACGACATGCGCCAGAAGCTCTCGCTCTTCTGCAACGTCGAGCAGAAGGCGGTGATAGAGGAGATGGACGTCAAGCGCTCCATATACGAGCTCCCGCTGATGCTCGCCGAAGAGGGAATGGACAGGCTCGTCGTGGACAAGCTCGGAATCGACGCGCCCGAAAGCGACATGTCGGCGTGGAGCTCCATAGTCCGCAGGCTCGTCTCCCCGAAGGGCGGGGAGGTGAAAATCGCCGTCGTCGGCAAGTACATAGACTTGCAGGACGCCTATAAGTCCATTTACGAATCGCTCGCGCACGCCGGTGTCGGAAACGACTGCTCCGTAAAAATCATCCGCGTGGACTCCGAGGAAGTCGAGCGCGACGGCGCGCAGAAGCATCTCTCCGGCGCGGACGGAATACTCATTCCCGGCGGCTTTGGCGACAGGGGGATTGAAGGCAAGATACTCGCCGCAAAATACGCGCGCGAAAACAAAATCCCCTACTTCGGAATATGCCTAGGAATGCAGATAGCCGTCATCGAGTACGCGCGCGACGTTCTCGGGCTCGACGGGGCAAACAGCGCGGAATTTAACGAGAGCACGCTCTACCCCGTCATCACCATAATGGACGACCAGAAGGACATCGTGGACAAGGGCGCGACCATGCGGCTCGGCTCCTACGAATGCGCGCTCGTCGACGGTTCGAAGGCGCGTTCGGCGTACGGGCAGAATTCCGTGCGCGAACGCCACCGCCACCGCTTCGAGTACAACAACGCCTACCGCAAGCGGCTCGAGGAGGCGGGGCTGATGGTCGCGGGGATCAACCCCAAGCGCAACCTCGTGGAAATCGTGGAGGTCAAAGACCATCCGTGGATGGTCGGCGTGCAGTTCCATCCGGAATTCCAGTCGAAACCCTCCAAGCCGCACCCGCTGTTTTGCGCGTTCGTCGCGGAGGCTCTCAAAAAGGCTTCGGCGGAAAAGAAATGATTTTCGAAAAAAATTCGGGAAAGACGCTGCTCATAGCGGGCCCGTGCTCGCTGGAATCCCGTTCGCTCGCGCTCGAAGTGGCGGGGGAAGTCGCGCGGATAGCCGCAAAATATTCCGGAAGCGTTGACGTGGTATTCAAGGGCAGCTTCGACAAGGCCAACCGCACGAGCATAAGCAGCCCGCGCGGTCCGGGAATGGCGGAGGGGCTTGAGATTCTCGCCGAAGCGCGGGAAAAATTCGGCCTGCCCGTCACCACCGACGTGCACGAATCCGCCCAGTGCGCGGCGGTCGCCGAGGTCTGCGACGTCCTGCAAATTCCCGCCTTTCTTTGCCGCCAGACGGATCTGCTCGTCTCCGCGGCGAAGACGGGGCGCGCGGTAAACGTCAAAAAGGGGCAGTTTTTGTCGCCGTACGACATGAAATACGTCGTCTCCAAACTGCGCGAAGCGGGGGCTGCGGAAATCTGGCAGACGGAGCGCGGCTCTACTTTCGGCTACGGCAACCTCGTGGTCGACATGCGCGCAATCGCGATTATGTCGGAGAACCGCGCTCCCGTGATAATCGACGCCACCCATTCCACGCAGCTGCCCGGGCGCGGCGACGGCGTGAGCGGCGGCGAGCGCAAGTACGCGGCGCTTATTGCGAAAGCCGCCGTTGCGGCGGGGGCCGACGGAATGTTCATCGAGACCCACCCGTCGCCCGAAAGGGCGCTCTCCGACGCCGCGACCCAGCTGCCTCTCGGGGAGCTCGACGCTCTCGTCAAGTCGTGCCTGAAAATCCGCGCCGCCGCATATCCGCCCGTCTGAACGGCGGACTCTTGCGGGCTCGGATATTCCGGAAATGCAATGTCCCTGCGCTGGCGGCGTCGCGGGCAATTTAAAACGGCAAGCCGTTTCGCTGTTCCGCAATCGCCTACGCCGAGTCGCGCCGCTCCGTTCAGGTTGGCGCGCGGTTAGGAGGGGTGGATTTCGGCGGAGTTGCGCCAAGGCATTCAATCAGGCGCGGGCGGACGCATTTTCGGACGCTCCGCCCCCGAAGGACTTGTGTTCGTCGGATTCGTAGTCGGAGGATATTTCGCCGTCGCGGTAGCGCATTTTTATGTATTCGCGGGGCGCCGGGCCCGTGTAGACTTGGCGGGGCCTGATTATTTTGCCCTTGGGGTTGGAGGCGACTTCGCGCCAGTGGGCGATCCAGCCGGGCATTCTGCCTATTGCGAACATGACTGTGAACATGTCGAGCGGCATGCCGATGGCTTTTAGGATAATCCCGCTGTAAAAGTCAACGTTGGGATAGAGGTTGCGGTCTATGAAATAACTGTCGCTGCGCGCCTTTTCCTCGAGCCGCTGGGCGATGTCCAACAGCGGATCTTTGAGCTTCACGATTTTCAGCACCCGTTCGGCGGCCTCCCGAAGGATTACGGCGCGGGGGTCGTAGGTCTTATAGAGGCGGTGGCCGAAGCCCATGAGCTTCGTTTCGCCCTTTTTGGCGCGCTCGATGAATTTGGAGCCGTCGTCGCCGGACTTGTGGATTTCCTCCATCATCTGTATGACGCGCATGTTTGCGCCGCCGTGCAGGGGCCCCCATAGGGCGCAGACGCCGGCGGACACCGAGGCGAAGAGATTCGCCCCGGAGCTCGCGACCATGCGCACGGTGGAGGTTGAGCAGTTTTGCTCATGGTCGGCGTGCAGGAGGAGTATGAGGTCGAGCGCCTTCGTGATGTCGTCGTGCGGGTAGTACTCGTGGTACGGCTCGGTGAACATCATGTGCAGGAAGTTCTGGCTGTATCCGAGGTCGCGCTTGGGATAGATGAGCGGCAGGCCGTTTTTCATCCTGTACGCCATTGCCGCTATGGTGCGGACTTTGCTGAGCAGGAGGGCGGCGGCGTCGTCAAAGTGCTCCAAGTCCTGCTCTCGCTGGTTGGTGACCATGTGCGGATAATAGCAGCCGACGGAGTTCAAAAGGGACGAGAGAATCGCCATCGGGTGCGCGGTGAATGGGAATCCGCCGTCGAAGAAGTGCATCATGCCCTCGTGGAGGCTCGCGTTGCGCAGGACTTTCTGCGAAAAATTGCTCATCTGCTTGCGCGTGGGAAGGTCGCCGTAGATTATGAGGTAGGCGGTCTCTATAAACGTGGAGTTCGCCGCTATGACCTCAATGGGGATTCCGCGGTAGCTGAGCTTGCCCTTTTCGCCGTCGATATAAGTTATGCTGCTCTTGCACGAACCCGTGTTTGCGAGGCCCTCGTCGAGCGTGATGTACCCCGTCCTCGAGCGCAGCGTCGAGATGTCCACGGCCTTGTTGCCTTCGGTCCCGCTGACCACGGGGAAGTCGAAGCTCTTTCCGTTGAGGGTTATTACCGCCTTTTCCGATTCGCTCATATGAATGCCTTTTCCAAAAATTCCAAAATTTAATAATTCATCCGGCGGGCGGGCGCGCAACAAAAAAAACGGCCGTCGCGCGGCGCGCGCGGAGGGTCCCGATTTCGGGGCTATATGTTTTTGCGGGCTTCGCAGGCGGCTCCTATTATGCCCGCGCGGTTTTCGAGCCTGGCGATGGCGATGTCGCAGTCCGCCTTGATGTATTTCAGGAACTTGTCGCTCTTTGACGCCACGCCGCCGCCGATTACTATCAGATCCGGCCAGCAGAGCGAGTGGACGTATTGGAGATATTTGTTGAACCGCCCCGCCCACTGCTGCCACGAGAGGTCGTGCGACTTTCTCGCGGCGTCGGAGCAGATTTTCTCGGCGGCAATGTATTTTTTCAGGGCCTTGTCGCGCATTCTCAGGTGTCCGAGCTCGAGGTTCGGGACGAGCGTGCGGTTTGAAAACATGCTTACGCCTATGCCGGTGCCGACGGTGAGCATCATCAGCACTCCGCTGCGGCGGCCGCGGCCTACCCCGAAATTTATTTCCGCGCTTCCGGCGGCGTCGGCGTCGTTTATAACCCATGCCTCGCACCCGCAGGCGCGGCCGATTTCCTCGGCGAGGTTTACGCCGATAAAATTCTTGCCGCCGAGATTGGCGGCGGTCTCTATTATCTGCGACCTTATGACCCCGGGAAAGCCGCAGCCGATCGGCCCCTTCCATTTAAATCCGGCGACGATTTCCGATATCGCCGATACGATGTTGGAGGGAGTGTGCGGGGTCGGGGTCGGGATCCTTATGCGGTCGCCTACAAATTCGCCTTTCGCGACGTCGACGATTGCGCCCTTTACGCCGGAACCGCCGATGTCGAGTCCTAAAACAAGGTTTTTTTGCATCGGTGAAAAATAAATTGCTTTTTTTGCCGCATAACAAGCAAAATTTCGGGCGCTCGCGGCGGTTTTGAAAAAAATAGCTTGCCAAGGGGCGCGCCGAATGCGAAACTGCAAACTTTAAATTCGGTCCTGTAGCTCAGTGGTTAGAGCAGGCGACTCATAATCGCTTGGTCAACGGTTCAAATCCGTTCAGGACCATTTTTTTTGCGCTCCGCTCTTTGGAGCGCGTTTTTTTCGCGTTGCGCCGGCGATTGCCATGTTCCGGCCGAATGAATCGGGTAAAATGCCGCCGCAAAAATGCTTGAAATAAGGCTGATTTTTTAACGTAATGAGAGGAAGTTCGTTAAATTTCAAATGCGCGTATGAAAAAGGCTTTTTGCATGTTTTTTTGGGCGGCCGCCGTCCCCGCGGCGTTTGCGTACAGGCCGACTGATGTTTCGCTCGGCGGAGAATGGCTCTTCCACAGGGGGGAGGCGGCCGGCGGAGAGGCCGTCTCCGCGGACACTTCCGGCTGGGAGCGCGTCAAGGTGCCGCACGACTGGGCGATAGGGCAGGCGTTCAACTTGAATTACGACAAGCAGTTCACGCAGGTGATGCAGGACGGCGAAAAGAAAGCGCGCACGCGCACCGGGCGCACGGGCGCGCTGCCGTTCGAGGGGGTCGGCTGGTACGGAAAGACGCTTGAGCTGCCGAAGTCGGAGGCGGGCAAGAGGGTTTACATACAGTTTGACGGGGCGATGAGCCGCGCGAAGGTGTGGCTCAACGGCGAATGCGTCGGCGAATGGCCCTACGGGTACGCTTCGTTTGAGCTGGACCTCACCAAGCATTTCAAATTCGGGCAGCCCAACAAGCTCGCAGTGCGGCTCGAGAACCTTCCGTCGGCGTCGCGGTGGTATTCGGGGGCGGGGATTTTCCGCGACGTGAGGCTCGTCGCAAAGCCGCAGACGCACGTCGAAAACTGGGGGACGTACGTCACAACGCCGAAGGTTTCGAAAGAATCCGCTACATGCCGCATAGAGACGTCGGTGGCGGACTTTTCGGATTCCGGCAAAAAGGTTTCGGTTAGGACTTCCATTATTTCCCCGAGCGGAAAGACCGTCGCGCAGAAGGTTTCCGGAGCGGAGATTTCGGGCGGGCGCGGAAAGGCCGTTCAGGAGCTCGAGATAAAGTCGCCGGAGCTCTGGGCGCCCGAGTCGCCCGCGCTCTACACTGCCAGGACGGAGGTGCTCTCGGACGGCGAACCCGTCGACGAATACTTCACCAAGTTCGGCGTGCGCTCGATTTCTTACGACCGCGACGGCGGGTTTAAGCTCAACGGAAAGCGCGTGCAGTTCAAAGGCGTATGCATGCACCACGACCTCGGGCCGATAGGGGCGGCGTTCAATGTCTCCGCCGCGCGCAGGCAGCTGGAAATTTTGAAGGATATGGGCGTCAACGCCGTGCGCACCTCGCACAATCCGCCGGCCCCCGCGCTGCTCGACCTCTGCGACGAAATGGGGATTCTCGTGCAGGTTGAGGCGTTTGACGAGTGGAAGATGCCCAAGTGCGAAAACGGCTACAACAAGCTCTTCGACAAGTGGGCGAAGAAGGATTTGGAGGCGATGATACGCCGCGATCGCAACCATCCGTGCGTCGTTATGTGGAGCATCGGCAACGAGGTTCCAGAGCAGACGGTTCCGGAGGGCCGCAAGACGGCGAAATTCCTCGCCGACATTGCGCGCGCGGCCGACCCCACGCGCCCGGTGACGGCGGGCTGCGACCGCAACAGGCAGGCGGTCGAGCACGGGTTTGTAGACGAGCTCGACTTGATAGGCTTCAACTACAAGCCTTTCTATTATAAAGAGTGCTACGACAAAAAGCCGCGCGCCATAATCTACGGAAGCGAGACGGCATCCACCGTCAGCAGCCGCGGCGTATACCACTTCCCGACTGCGGAGAGCAAAAATCCGTGGTCGCACGACTACCAGGTCACCTCTTACGACCTCGCCTGCGCGCCGTGGTCGCAGATTCCGGAGGACGAGTGGAAAGGGCAGGACGAAAACCCGTTCAACCTCGGGGAATTCGTATGGACGGGCTTCGACTATCTCGGCGAACCCTTCCCCTACGACGGCGATTTCGTGGCAAAGAGCTCCTATTTCGGAATAGTCGACTTGTGCGGATTCCCCAAGGACAGGTTCTACCTCTACCGCGCGCGCTGGAGGCCGGAAGCCGAAACCCTGCACATCCTTCCGCACTGGACATGGCCGGACAGGGTTGGGCAGAAGACGCCCGTCTACTGCTACACCAACTACCCGAAGGCGGAGCTCTTCATAAACGGCAAGAGCATGGGAGTGCGCGAAAAGGGAGGTTCCGGCAAATTCGGGAAGTCGCGCCTGATTTGGGAGGACGCGGTTTACGAGCCCGGCGAGATAAAAGTAGTGGCGTATTCCGCGGACGGGAAAAAGGCCGCGGAAAAGACGGTAAAGACCGCGGGGGAACCCGCGCGCCTCGAAATCAAGGCGGACAAAAAGAAGTTTGGCGGGGAGGAATTGTGCTTTGTCGAAGTGAGCGTCGTGGACAAAGACGGCAATCTCTGCCCGCGCGCGGACAACATAATATACTTTTCAACCGACGGCAACGTGAAGCTGCGCGCGCTCTGCAACGGCGACCCGACCGATTTGACGCCTTTCAGCTCCAACTATATGAGGGCGTTTTCCGGAAAGCTGCTCGCGGTTCTCGAGGCGGAAGGCGACGCGCGCGGCTCGGTCGGCGCGTTCTCGGGCGGCAGGGGAGACAAGGCGATAAAGTCCGCAACCGTCAAATTTTAGGCCTTCGGAACAGGGGTATTTATTCGCGATGAAACTCGTATTCATGGGAACGGGAACCTCTCAGGGAGTCCCCGTCATAGGCTACGATTCGAGCGGCATAGACCTCTCAAACCCCAAGAATTGGCGCACGCGCTCGTGCGCGCACCTGTATGCGGGCGGCATGGAAATCCAGATCGACGCGGGGCCGGAATTCAGGCTGCAATGCCTCAAAAATTCGGTTTCGCGCGCCGACGCCTTTATACTCACGCACGGGCACGCCGACCACATAGCGGGCATGGACGACCTGCGCAGGTTTTGCGACAGAGCCGAGGGCAATGCCATAGACGTCTATTCCAACGAATACGGGCTTGAGCGCATACGCGCGATGTTCCCGTACGCGCTCGGCGAGAGGCCGGCGGAGCGCGGATACCCGTGTTTCCGCATCAAGCCCATGCCCGAAGAGTTGGACATGGGCGGCGGGCTGAAAATCCGCTCGGTTTCGCTCCCGCACGGGCCGGTCGAGACGCTCGGGCTGGTCTTTGAATGCGGCGGAAAGAGGGTTGCGTACTACACCGACTGCAAGTCCCTGCCGCCGCGCGCCGAAGAGCTCGCCGCGGGCGCCGACGTGCTCGCGATAGACTGCCTTAGGTTAAAGCCCCACCCGTCGCACATGACGCTTTCGGAGGCGCTCGAAGCCGTGGGGAGGTTGGCTCCGAAGCGCGCCTTTCTAACCCACACGACATCCCACATAGATTTCGGCAAAATCGAACGCACGCTGCCGAAAAATTGTCATATAGCCTACGACGGCTTGACTGTCGAGGCTTGAACTTCAAAATCTCAAAACAAAAACAACGGCTATTGGCTATGAAGACTGACAGCGCAAAAAAACCGAGGGCGGCGATGGTTCTCTCCGGCTGCGGAGTGTACGACGGCACTGAAATCCACGAGGCTGTTATAGCCCTTCTGTGCCTTTTGAGGGGAGGGGCGGAAGTTTCGTTCTTCGCGCCCGACGTGCGGCAGAGCGACTGCGTGAACCACCTCGACGGCAGCAATTCCGGCGCGCCGCGCTCGGCGCTCGCGGAGTCGGCGAGAATCGCGCGCGGGAAAATCGAGCCCCTGTCGCGCTTCAATCCCGAACATTTTGACATGCTCGTGTTCCCGGGGGGCTTCGGGGCGGCCAAAACCCTTTCGACTTTCGCCTACGATGGGGCGGGGTGCTCGGTGGAGCCGTCTGTCGAAAGGGCGATTTCCGGAATGCTCTCGCTCGGGAGGAAAATCGCGTTTTTGTGCATATCGCCCGTCATCGCGGCAAAGGCGATAGGCGGCGGCGTGAAGCTCACGATAGGCTCCGACCCCAAGACCGCCGCGGCGATAGAGGCCGCCGGCGCGAAGCACGTCGAGTGCCCAGCGTCGTCGTTCGTCGAGGACGAGTCCAAAAACGTGTACTCGACG
>CAJMOT010000091.1 GCA_905214995.1 uncultured bacterium
CGAGCGGCCCGAGCCCGCGGCGGACGAAACCGCGCCGGAGCCAAAGTCCAGGGAGCCCGAATGGCTCGTGGAATACCGCAATTTCATAAAGCAAAACTTTCCCGAGGACTGGCAGTTCAGAATACGCGGCGGCGCGGCGCTGAAAGAGACGACCTCCACCAACTTTTCCGTCAATCTCGCTTTCGACGCCAAAAAGGAGTGGGATCTTAACAAGTTCGAGTTCACCGCCTTCTACGATTACACCTCCGAAACCATCGACGACGTCACCAACCGCACGCTCGACAAATACGGCGCGGAAGCCAAATTCCGCAGGGACGTTAACAAGGCGAGCAACTGGTACTACGAAAACCTCCTGTCGTACCGCCGCGACACCGTAAAGGGCATACGCGACCAGGTGGACGAGGCCCTGACGTTCGGCTACCGCTTCGACTTTAAACGCTACGATCTCTACATAGACATCGCCCCGGGCCCCGCAGTCCGGTACATCAACGCCGACGACTACGATACCAAATGGGTCGCCATGGCGGTCGTGTCGGAATCGCTGCACTGGGACATCAGCAAGTTCATGGCGTTTGAGCAGAAGCTGTACGCCGGCTTCAACCTCCAAAAGCCCTCGGAATATTCTGTCAACCTCGGGCTCGCGCTGCTCATGCACGCAACGGAAGTCATGGACATCGCCCTAAGGTACACTTACAGCTACGACGCCATCAACGCCGACAGCGCCCAGAAGTCGGAGCAGACCCTCCTGCTCTCGTTCGAATTCCCGTTCAACTGGAAATAACGCTTTAACCATAAGGAGACATAAAATGAAAAAACCCATAAGAGTCGCAATAACCGGAGCCGCCGGACAAATCGGCTACTCCCTCCTGTTCAGAATCGCAAGCGGCGCCGTATTCGGCCCCGACCAGCCCGTGGAATTGAGCCTCATCGAAATCGAGCCCGGAATGAAGGCGCTCGAAGGCGTCAAGATGGAGCTCGACGACTGCGCGTTCCCGCTGCTCGACGGCATCGTGACGACCTGCGATCTCGACGAGGGCTTCAAGGGCGCCAACTGGGCGCTTCTCGTCGGCAGCGTCCCCCGCAAGAAGGGCATGGAGCGCTCCGACCTGCTCGGCATCAACGGCAAGATTTTCATAGGGCAGGGCCAGGCGATTGAAAAGAACGCCGCCGACGACATCCGCGTGCTCGTTGTCGGCAACCCCTGCAACACGAACTGCTGGATCGCCATGACCCACGCTGCGGGCATCCCCGCGAACCGCTGGTTCGCCATGACCCGCCTCGACGAAAACCGCGGCCGGGCGCAGCTTGCGCAGAAGGCCGGAGTGCACGTCAACGAAGTGACGAACATGACCATCTGGGGCAACCACTCCTCCACCCAGTATCCCGACTTCTACAACGCAAAAATCGGCGGGAAGCCCGCGGCGGAAGTCATATCCGACGAGGCGTGGCTTAAAAACGACTTCATCCCGATCGTCCAAAAGCGCGGAGCCGCCATTATAGAGGCGCGCGGCCTCTCGAGCGCGGCGAGCGCGGCGAATGCCGCCATAGACACCGTCCGCACGCTCGTCACCCCGACGCCGGAAGGTCAGTGGTTCAGCGTCGGCGTATGCTCCGACGGCAGCTACGGCGCTCCGAAGGGAATCATAACCTCTCTCCCCGTCCGCTCCGACGGCAAGAACTGGGAAGTCGTCCAGGGGCTCGAAATCAACGAGTTCTCGCGCGAGAAAATCGACGCCAGCAACAAGGAGCTCCTCGACGAACAGGCTGCCGTAAAGCAGATCTTCAACCTCTGATTTTGCGCGCGGATACGCGGCTGAAAACGGCCGGAACGCCCCGCCCATGGATCTCATTCGGGCGGAGGCTACGCGGTTCGCCCCAAGCGGCATCGGCTTGGGGCGTTTTTTTGCGCGGCAAAACGACGATCGAACTATGCGAATAACAGCCGGGCGCTTTTCTATTTTCGATTTTCCGAGATTTTCCTTGTCGGGGATTTTGGCGCATTTGCAGTCGGCGAAGGCGAAATCTGCCCAATCGGAACAGGCAAAAAGGCGCAAGTTCATCCAAGGCCCTGATCCGTCCGATTGGGGAGCAATATGAGGCCGGATTTCCGCCTTTGTTTCCGCAACCGGAAAACGCCGCCAAAGGCCGGCGGGAAATTTTTGAAATTTTTTATCCGCCCACCTTTAATGGGGGCGCAATCTTGCCGCAAGTATTTGCTTGCGGTCGGCGTCGGAAGTTCCTATCGTCTTCCGGATTTTTATATAAATACAGCCGTCGGCGGGCGACGCCGCGAAATACATTTCGCATATCATGCCAAAACGCACAGATTTAAAAACGATATTGATTATCGGTTCGGGCCCGATTGTAATCGGGCAGGCCTGCGAGTTCGACTACTCCGGAACGCAGGCGTGCAAGGCCCTCAAAGAGGAGGGATACAGGGTGGTGCTGGTGAATTCCAATCCCGCGACGATTATGACAGACCCCGAGTCGGCGGACGTCACCTATATCGAGCCATTGACGCCCGAGGTTCTCGAAAAAATCATCGCCAAGGAGCGTCCCGACGCGCTTTTGCCGACGCTCGGGGGGCAGACGGGACTGAACCTTTCGCTCAGGCTTTCAAAGCTCGGGATTCTCAAAAAGTACGGCGTGGAGCTCATAGGCGCCAATGAAGAGGCCATCGAGAAAGGCGAGGATCGCGAAAAATTCAGGAAGGCGATGCTCAAAATAGGGCTCGACATTCCGCAGAGCATCGTGGTCCACGACATAAAGGAGGCGACGGACTGGATAGAGAAGTGGGGCAAATTTCCGGTCATAATCCGCCCGAGCTACACCCTCGGGGGAACGGGCGGGGGAATCGCATACAACCGCGAGGAATACGAAAACATGGTGTCTTTCGGGCTTAGCGCGTCTCCCGCAACGGAGGTGCTCGTCGAGGAGTGCCTGCTCGGCTGGAAGGAATTTGAGATGGAGGTCATGCGCGACCGCAAAGACCAGTGCGTGGTGATCTGCTCCATAGAAAATTTCGACCCGATGGGCGTCCACACGGGCGACTCCATAACGATAGCGCCCGCCCTGACGCTCACCGACCGCGAATACCAGCTTATGCGCGACGCGAGCTTTGCGGTCATCAGGGAAATCGGGGTGGAGACGGGGGGCTCCAACATACAGTTTGCGGTGGATCCCAAGACGGGGCGCATGATAGTCATCGAGATGAACCCGCGCGTTTCGCGCAGCTCCGCGCTTGCGTCGAAGGCGACGGGCTTTCCGATTGCGAAAATCGCGGCGAAGCTCGCCGTGGGCTATTCGCTCGACGAGCTGCGCAACGACATCACCCGCGAGACCCCCGCGAGCTTCGAGCCCACCATCGACTACATCGTCACAAAAGTCCCGCGCTTTACCTTTGAGAAATTCGCCGGCAGCGACAATACTTTGACGTCTTCCATGAAGAGCGTCGGCGAGGCAATGGCAATCGGCAGGACTTTCAAGGAGTCTTTCCAGAAGGCGCTGAGGTCGCTTGAAATCGGCTGCCGCGGCTTCGGCGGCGGCGGGAAGTTTGGCGGAAGCCAGTGCCCGAGCGTCGAGAAAATCCGCAAGGGGCTCGTCCGCCCGACTGCCGAGCGCGTGTTCTACATACGCTACGCGATGCTTTCCGGCATGACGGACGAGGAAATCCGCGAGTACACGTGCATAGACATCTGGTTCCTGCGCCAGCTGCGCGGGCTCGTGGAAATGGAAAAGGAGCTTTCAAAGAAGGGGCTTCTGAACCTCGACGAGGATCTTTTGCGCCGCGCGAAGGAGGCCGGTTTCACCGACCTCCAGATTTCGGAAATCTGCGGCACGAAAATCCGCAACATAAAGCAGCTTCGCAAGGAGTTCGGAATAAACACGGTCTACCGCCTCGTGGACACCTGCGCCGCGGAGTTCAAGGCGGTCACCCCCTACTACTATTCGACCTACGGGGTCGAGGGCGAAATAATGCCTTCGGACAAGAAGAAGGTGATGATAATCGGCGGCGGCCCCAACAGGATAGGGCAGGGGATAGAGTTCGACTACTGTTGCGTGCACGCGGCTTTCGCCCTGCGCGAAGCCGGCTACGAGACGCTCATGATAAATTCCAACCCCGAGACCGTCTCCACCGACTACGACACCTCCGACAGGCTGTACTTTGAGCCGCTCACGCTCGAAGACGTTTTGGAGGTCTACAATCAGGAGAAGTGTTGGGGGGCGATAGTGCAGTTCGGCGGGCAGACGCCGCTCAACCTCGCGTCGGAGCTCAAGGCGAACGGCGTGAACATAATCGGAACTTCCCCTGAGTCAATAGACGCCGCGGAAGACCGTCAGATTTTCAAAAGGATTCTCGAAAAGCTCGGATTGAAGCAGCCCGTCAACGCCACCGCCACCACCCCCGAGGAGGCGTACGAGCTCGCGGGGCAGATCGGCTTCCCGATACTTTTGCGCCCGAGCTTCGTGCTCGGCGGCAGGGGAATGTTCATCGTCTACGAGATGGAGGAGATGAAGCGCGTCATACGCGAGGCGTTCGACGCCGCCCCCGGCAAGCCCGTGCTGCTCGACAAGTTCCTCGAGGACGCCATAGAGCTCGACGTGGACGCCATAAGCGACGGCGAGACCACCGTAATCGGCGGAATGCTGGAGCACATCGAATACGCGGGCGTCCACTCCGGCGACGCGGCTATGGTGATTCCGCCGCACACTCTCCAAAAGAACATTCTCGAAGAGGTGAGAAGCGCGACGTACGCGCTCGCGAAGGAGCTGAAAGTCGTCGGGCTGATGAACGTCCAATACGCCATAAAAGGCGGCGAGCTCTACCTCATCGAGGTCAACCCGAGGGCGTCGCGCACGATTCCCTTCATATCAAAGGTCATAGGCGTGCCGCTCGCGAAGCTCGCCGCGCGCGTTATGGCGGGCGAGAAGCTGAAGGATTTGGGGTTCACCAAAGAGGTCGTGCCCGACTATATCGCGGTGAAGGAGAGCGTATTCCCGTTCGTGCGCTTTCTGGGCTCGCAGATAATGCTCACCCCCGAAATGCGCTCCACAGGCGAGGTCATGGGGCTCGACACGTCGCTTGGCATGGCGTTCGCCAAGAGCCAGATGGCGGCGCAGCCGGGCCTGCCGACTTCCGGCAACGTCTTCATCTCCGTCAAAGACCACGACAAGGAGGCGGGCGCGTCCGTCGCAAAATCCTTCCACGAGCTCGGCTTCAAGATTTTCTCCACCGCCGGAACCGCGGCGTTCCTCGCCTCGAAAGGCATTCCCGTCACCAAGACCTTCAAGCTGAGCGAGGGCGCGCGCCCGAACGTCGTGGACATGATAAAGAACGGGCAGATGCAGATAATAGTCAACACCCCTTCCGGAATGAATCCGCGCCTCGACGAAAACAGGATCCGCGAAGAGGCGCTGCTCGGGCGCGTCTGCATGATAACCACCATCATGGGCGCGTACGCGGCCATACAGGGAATAAAGGCGCTCAAAGGGCAGCCCCTGAACGTCAAGAGCTTGCAGGAGTACGGCGAGATAATGCGCAAAAAGCGCGCCGCGCTCGGGGACATTTAGCGCGGATTTTGCCGCGCGTCCCCTTACGGAAGCCGCCGCCGCGCCGATAAGATAACGGAATGAATGCGAGAAAATTTCAGAAGACTCTCGAGTCGATTTTGAGGGACGATTCGCGGTACGCCGCGGGCGCCTACGTGTTCGTCCGCATGGCTCTCGACTTCACCGTAAAGCGGCTGTGCTCGATGAACCCGTCGCGCAAGGAGAGGCACGTGTCCTCAAAGGAGCTTTTGGAGGGCATAAGGCTGTTCGCGCTCGAAACGTTCGGGCCGATGGCGCTGCCGCTCTTCGAGGAGTGGGGGGTGCGCTCGTGCCTCGACTTCGGGCAGATAGTGTTCAACCTCGTTGACGCGCGGGCGCTCACCAAGACGGATGAGGACAGGCTCGAGGATTTCGCCGGCGGGTACGATTTCAAGGAGGCTTTCGCGGCGCCGTTTTTGCCGCAAAAAAGGAAAATTTGACATGCGCGGATTGGAAATAAAAAATCTCACGGTAGAAGTCGCCGGAAAGAGGGTTGTGGACGGCATGAACCTGTCGGCGCCTTCCGGCGAAGTCCACGCGATAATGGGCCCCAACGGGACGGGCAAGAGCAGCCTTTCCAAGGCGGTCGCCGGCCATCCCGAATACAGGATAACGGGGGGCGAGGTTTTGCTCGACGGCGAAAACATCGTAGGGCTTCCGCCCGACGAAATCGCCCGCAGGGGTTTTTTTCTCGGCTTCCAATACCCCGTGGAAATCCCCGGGGTCAGCATAGCGAACTTCATCCGCGCCTGCCTTTCGGCTCGCCTGCCCGAGGGCGAGACCCTCAATCCGGTAGAGTACTACAAGCGGCTGCACGCCAAGATGGACGAGCTCAAAATGGACAGGGGATTTACGGCGCGCAGCGTCAACGACGGGTTCAGCGGCGGCGAGAAAAAGAGGTGCGACATCCTCCAGATGCTGATGCTCGAGCCCAAGTTCGCCATACTCGACGAAACCGACAGCGGGCTCGACATCGACGCGCTGAAAATAGTGTCCGAGGGCGTTAATTCCGCGCGCTCGCCGGATCGCGGAATGCTGCTTATCACTCATTACCACCGGCTGCTCGAATACGTGAAGCCCGACGCCGTGCACGTCATGAGCGGCGGGAAGATAGTGCGCAGCGGCGGGCCGGAGCTCGCCGTGGAGCTCGAGCAAAAAGGGTACGACTGGATCAAGGGGCCCGTGCGATGAGCGATGGCGCGGCAAACCGCGGGGATCTGAACCTCGACAGGTCTTCCGGAGACTTCCATTACGCCGAGGACTACGCGTACGACGCGGGCGTGGGTCTGAATGCCGACGTGGTGCGCTACATTTCGAAAGTCAAGGGCGAGGATCCGTGGCTTCTCGAATTTCGCCTGAAAGCACTCGAACAGTTTGAAAAGATGAAAAATCCGACGCACTGGGCGTCGAAGAAGCTCGACGAGCTCGACTTTTCAAAAATCAGGTACTATCTCGCCAAGGGCGAAAAGCGGCGCAAGTCGTGGGACGAGGTTCCCGAGGACGTCAAGATGACTTTCGAGCGGCTCGGAGTGCCGGAGCAGGAGAGGGCGTTTCTGGCGGGAGTGGAGGCGCAGTTCGATTCGGAGTCGGCGTATTCCAATATGAAGGCGCACCTCGAAAAGGACGGCGTGATTTTTGTCGACTCCGCCGAGGGGCTGAAGAAATACCCCGAGATTTTCAGAAAGTATTTCGGAAAGATAATCCCGATTACCGACAACAAGTACAGCGCTCTCAACTCCGCGGTGTTTTCGGGCGGGAGCTTCATCTACGTCCCGAAGGGCGTCAAGGTCAAACAGCCGTTGCAGGCGTATTTCAGAATCAACGCCGAGAGTTTCGGTCAGTTCGAGCGCACCCTGATAATAGCCGACGAGGGCGCGGAGCTCATGTATATGGAAGGATGCACCGCCCCGCGCTTCGAGACCGGCACGCTCCACTCGGCGGTAGTGGAGCTCGTTGCGCTCAGGGGCGCGAAGATACAGTACGTGACGGTTCAGAACTGGTCGGACAACGTTTTCAACCTCGTCACCAAGCGCGGAATGGCGGAGGAGGACGCGCAGATAAGGTGGGTCGACTGCAATATCGGAAGCGGAATCACAATGAAGTACCCCGCGGTGGTTCTGCGCGGCGAGCGCGCGAGGGGCGAGGTCATTTCCATCGCCCTCGCCAATTCGGGGCAGCACCAGGACACGGGCGCCAAAATGATACATCTGGCCGACGGCACGACCTCCAACATTCTCTCGAAGTCGGTGAGCGTCTCCGACGGCAGGGCGTCGTACAGGGGGCTGGTGCACATGTCGGTCTCGGCGAAGAACTGCCGCAACAAGACGGAATGCGACGCGCTTCTGATAAATTCAAACTCGCGCACAGACACGTATCCGGCGATAGTGTGCTCCGGCTCGACCAACAGCGTCCAGCACGAGGCGAGCGTCTCAAAGCTCGACGAGGAGCAGATCTTCTACATGCGCCAGCGCGGGCTGGGAGAGGCCGAGGCCGTCAGCCTGTCGGTCAACGGGTTTGTCAACGACCTCGTGAAGGAGTTCCCGCTCGAGTACTCCGTGGAGCTCAGGCGGCTCATCGAACTTGAAATGGAGGGCTCGGTGGGATGAGCGAAGGGCTTTTGAAAAGAATTTCCGACGCGGCAAAGGCGAAGTTTCAGGACATTCCCTTTCCGTCGCGCAAGGACGAATATTGGCGGTTTGCCGACCTCGAGGCGTGGTCGGCAGATTCCCTGCTGCCGTATTTTGCGGGCAGGCCTACCGAGGAGGGCTGCAACGGGGCGTTCGAGGATCTTGAGTTTGACGAGGGGGGCGGCGGCGGATTCGCGACGCTCTTCTACGGGCAGCTTGTGGACGCCGACGTTCCGCGCGGTGCGGAAATTTATTCGGCGGGGGCGGCGGCGGAGAAATTTCCGGAGGCCGTCGAAAAGTTCCACTCGATGCGCGGCGGGAAGTTCGACGCGCTCAATTCCACGCGCCCCGACGCGGGCATTCTGATTCGCGTGGGCGACGGGGAGTCGGCGGAGCTGAGCCTCAAAATAATTTCCAAGCTGCCGGTTTCGATAGCGGGCGTCTGCGTTCTGCTCGGCAGGGGTTCGCGGCTCGCGCTGCGCAAGACGAACCTCGCGTTCGGCGGGAGCTTTTCGGCTCTCAAATGCGGCTATTTTCTCGCGGAGGGCTCGAAGCTCGAACTCGCCTCTCTCAAATATTCGAGCAAATACGCGCTCTGCTACGAGAGGGAGGATTTCGATTTGGACGCGGGCGCGGAAGCTGTAGACGCCGTCGCGCTCGCGGCGGAGGGGCACTCGCGCCAGGAGCGCAATTTTGCCCTCGCCCAAAACGCCCGGGCTGATTCTCGCATATTCGCGCTCGCCGAATCGGACGCCGTCCGCGACATCCGCACGTCGCAAATCCACGCCGAGCCCGGCGCGCAGAGCAATATCGAAGTGCGCGCCGCCCTCGGGGGGCTGGCGGGGCTCGCGTTCACGGGGCTGATAAGGGTGGGGGAGAGGGCTGTCAAAACGCGCTCGTACCAGTCGTGCAGGTCGCTGATGCTCTCGGATACGGCGAGGTCCCAGGCTTCCCCGATACTCGAAATATCGTGCAACGACGTCGCGTGCTCGCACGGATGCACGGTGTCGAAGCCTTCGGACGAGCAGATGTTTTACATGATGCAGCGCGGGCTCGGGCTCGGCGACGCGGAGTCGCTCATTGTGCGCGGCTTTGCGGAGACGAGCTTTGAAAGGATTTCCGACAGGGAGCTCGTCGAAAAGTGGCTCGGAAGGCTGTTCGCTTAGGCGCCCGCCCGTTTTCCGCCGCCCGAAAAAAACTTTTATTCGGGCGGCGTGTCGGTATAATTTCGGCATGAGAAATTTTTGGGGAGCTTTGGCGTTTTTTGCCGCGTCGGCGGCGCTGGCGGCGTCGGCGGTGTATTTGTCCGCGCCGATCTGCTCACAGAAAGCCTCGGTGACAGGCGCGCCGCCAACCATGATCTTCACCTTGTCGCGGATGCCCGCTTCCTCGGCCTTTTTCACAACTTCTTCCATCATGCCCATGGTCGTCGTCAGCAGCGCCGAGCAGCAGATGATCTGACAGCCCTGCTCCACAGCCGTCTGCACGTAGGTCTCGGGGGCAACGTCCGTGCCCAGGTCCACGACCTCCAGCCCCTTGC
>CAJMOT010000092.1 GCA_905214995.1 uncultured bacterium
CCGCCACTGGTCACGTACTAATTGTACGCTCCCACCGGCGGCTTTCCCCGAATACTCGCTCCTCATCCAAAATCATTGCGCCAAATCGGGTACCCACGGTTTTTCAGAATTTTAGAACCTATTGCGAAGCAATGGGCGTAAGGGGGCTGCCTCTTCAATGGAAGTGCGCCCTTGCGCCTATCGCTTCGGGATGGGGCTGTCTTCTTTTTAAAAGACGCGCCGAAGCGCGCTTTTAGTACGCGAGGATGCGGCTTATTCCAAAGCAACGCAGCCCCGCTCCAAAAAACATTCGTCAAATCACGAGGCCGCCGTTTACGGAGATTACCTGGCCTGTTATGTACGAGGCCTCCTCCGACGCCAGGAACGCGCAGACTCTCGCTATGTCCGCCGGCTTCCCAAAGGTTTTGAGCGGAATTGCCGCCTTAGCCGCCTCCGCGATGTTTCCCGGCAGTTTTGCCGTCATGTCCGTTTCAATGAAGCCCGGAGCCACCGCGTTCGCCGTTATGTTGCGCGCCGCAAGCTCCCTCGCCAGCGTCTTTGTAAAGCCTATTATGCCCGCTTTCGCCGCCGAGTAGTTCGCCTGTCCCGCATTCCCCGCTATTCCGGAGACGGACGTTATGTTGATGATTCTTCCCCATCTCTTGCCCATCATAGCCCTCACGAGGCTGCGGGAGAGGTAGAAGCACGACGAGAGGTTTGTGGAGATAACGTCGTTCCACTCTTCGTCGGTCATGCGCATCAGGAGGTTGTCGCGCGTTATGCCGGCGTTGTTTACGAGGATGTCCACGGCGCCGTATTTTTTGAGGATTTCGGCGCATTTTTCTTTTGTCTGGGCGGCGTCGGAGACGTCGAATGCGAAGCTTTCGGCATTTCCTCCGGCTTTGCGTATCTCTTCGGCGACCGCTCCGCACGAGGATTCGTTGCGGCTCACGCATATTACGGCGCAACCCGCCTGCGCGAGCTCCAGCGCGATTTCCCTGCCTATGCCCCTGCCGGCGCCGCTCACGAGCGCCGTCTTGTCTGCGTATGTGAGTTTCATGGTTTGGGATATTGAACGCAAGGGGGGAGGATTGGAAGCTTTTTGTGCGGAAAAATCCGGCGCGCGGGCTCGGAGGGCGGCGCCCGCTTTCGGGGCGTTCGGGGCAAAAATTGTATTGAAAAGCCCGTGCCGATATGCCTTATTAAAGGCTTCATTTTCCAAACAGAAAACAATACGAACGCACAATCATGGTAAACATAAAGAAATCGGTTCTGTCGTCAGTGCTCAAAAAGTTTCTGATGGCTATAACGGGCTTCGTGTTGGCCTCGTTCCTCCTGATACACATGCTGGGCAACTTGCAGACGTTCGAGGGCGGGCCGCACGCGATTAACGCATACGCGCACACGCTCCAGACGCTGCCGTGGGAAATTCTCTGGGGATTCAGGCTGACGCTGCTCGCGTGCTTTGCAGTCCACTTCCTCACGGCCTATATGCTCGTGGTTGAAAACAACAGGTCGCGCCCGCAGCAGTACGCCGTAAAGAAGTCGCTCTCCTCGTCGCTGGCGGCCCGCACCATGATATATTCCGGCACCGTGGTGATAGCGTTTGCGGTTTTGCACATTCTCCACTTTACGGTTCTCAACCTAAACCCCGACTTCAAGATTCTCGAATGGGTCGCCGCTGGCGGGATCTACGAGGGCAAAACCCTCCACGACGTCTACGCAATGCTCATAATGGGATTCTCCAATCCGTGGGTGGCGCTCGGCTATGTATTCGCCATGATTGTGATAGCCTTCCACCTCTCGCACGGCGTTTCGAGCATGTTCCAGTCGGTTGGCCTGCGCAACGAGGCTTGGAGGTACCGCCTCAACGCGATTGCCGTCGCATACTGCGTAGTCATAGCTGCGGGTTTTTCGCTCAATCCGCTCGCCGTGCTGGTCTCCAAATACACGGGTTGCGAGATACTGCCCGTAAAATGCGTCCTCAAACAGATTGAGGCCCAGAAAGCCGCGGGCGCCGGCAAGATATTCGTCGATTACGGCTTTCTCTCCGGCAAAGCCGCAAAATGCGCCGCCGCAAAACCCGAAGCTAAGAAATAAAGCAGGAAAGGAAAATCATGAATTTGGATTCTAAAATTCCGGAAGGGCCGATAGCCCAGAAGTGGTCCAACTTTAAGGCGCACGCCAAGCTCGTCAATCCATCGAACCGCCGCAAGTACAGCGTGATAGTGGTCGGCAGCGGGCTGGCGGGCGCGTCTGCGGCGGCGAGCCTGGCGGAGCAGGGGTACAACATCCAGTGCTTTTGCTACCAGGACAGCCCCCGCCGCGCGCACTCTATCGCCGCCCAAGGCGGCATCAACGCCGCCAAAAATTACCAGAACGACGGCGACAGCGTTTACCGCCTCTTTTACGACACCGTAAAGGGCGGCGACTTCCGCTCGCGCGAGGCGAACGTCTACCGCCTGGCGGAAGTGAGCGGCAACATTATCGACCAGTGCGTGGCGCAGGGGGTTCCCTTCGCCCGCGAGTACGGCGGGCTGCTCGCCAACCGTTCGTTCGGCGGCGCGCAGGTCAGCCGCACTTTCTACGCGCGCGGGCAGACGGGCCAGCAGCTCCTGCTCGGCGCGTATTCCGCGCTTGAAAAGCAGATCGGCCTCAAAAAGGTGAAGATGTACCCGCGCCGCGAAATGCTCGACCTCGTCCTCGTGGACGGGCACGCCAAGGGCATAATCGTCCGCAATCTCGTCACCGGCGAGATCGAGCGGTATTCCGCCGACGCGGTTCTGCTGTGCACGGGCGGCTACGGCAACGTGTTCTACCTTTCCACAAACGCGCAGGGCTGCAGCGTGACGGCGGCGTTCAAGTGCTACAAGCGCGGCGCCGGCTTCGCAAACCCCTGCTTCACGCAGATCCACCCGACATGCATTCCCCAACACGGCGACCAGCAGAGCAAGCTGACCCTAATGAGCGAGTCTCTGCGCAACGACGGCCGCGTATGGGTTCCCAAGAAGGCGGAGGACTGCACCAAGAACCCCAACGACATACCCGAAGAGGATCGCGACTACTACCTCGAAAGGAAGTATCCGAGCTTCGGCAACCTCGCCCCGCGCGACATTTCCTCGCGCGCGGCAAAGGAAGCGTGCGACGACGGCCGCGGCGTGGGCCCAATGGTCAACGGTTTCCGCAGGGGCGTGTACCTCGATTTCGCCGACGCCATAAAGCGCGACGGCCTGCACACTATCGAGGAAAAATACGGCAACCTCTTTGAAATGTACGAGAGGATTACCGGCGAAAACGCCTACAAGGTCCCGATGCGCATATATCCGGCATCGCACTATACGATGGGCGGATTGTGGGTTGACTACACCCTCCAAAGCACCATTCCCGGCCTCTTCGTGCTCGGCGAAGCCAACTTCTCCGACCACGGCGCCAACCGCTTGGGCGCTTCCGCGCTCATGCAGGGCCTGGCGGACGGGTATTTCGTCATTCCCTACACGCTCCCCAACTATCTAGCGCAGGAGGGCGCCAAGAAAATCTCCACCGACCGCCCGGAATTCGCCGAGGCCGAAGGCGAGGTCAAGGCGCGCATTAAGAAGCTTCTAGGCGTCAAGGGCGACAAGAGCCCCCGCCACTTCCACTTGGAGCTCGGCAAGGTCATGTGGGAGCTCTGCGGCATGGCGCGCTCGGAGGAGAGCCTCAAAAAGGCGCTCGAAAAGATTCCCCAGATACGCGAGGACTTCTGGAAGAACGTGCGCGTCGTCGGCGACGAGCACACGATCAACGCCGAGCTCGAAAGGGCCGGAAGGGTCGCAGACTTCCTCGAATTCGCGGAGGTCATGGTTCGCGACGCCCTCGAGCGCAAGGAAAGCTGCGGCGCGCACTTCCGCGTCGAGTACCAGACGGAAGACGGCGAGGCCAAGCGCAACGACGCCGAGTATTCCTACGCTTTCGTGTGGGAATACGCCGGCGAGGGCAAGCCGCCGATTCTCCACAAAGAGCCTATAACGCACGAGGAAGTCGCCCCCGTCGTGCGCTCCTACAAATAAACCGCAAATTTGGGAAATTCAGATGAAAGTGCATCTTAAAATTTGGACTCAGAAAAACGCCGGCGAAAAGGGCAGGTTTGTCACCCACACCGTCGACAACGTAAGCCCCGACAGCTCCTTCCTCGAGATGTTCGACATTCTAAACGAGCAGCTCGTGGCGCAGGGCAAGGAGACTATCGCGTTCGACCACGACTGCCGCGAGGGCATCTGCGGCATGTGCTCGATGGTCATCAACGGCAAGCCGCACGGCCCCGAGATGAAGACCACCGTCTGCCAGCTGCACATGCGCAAGTTCAAGGACGGCGACACGATAGTCGTCGAGCCGTGGCGCGCGGGGCCGTTCCCGATCAAGAAAGACCTCATCGTCTCGCGCGACGCCCTCGACGAAATCCAGCAGGCGGGCGGCTTTATTTCCGCGCGCACGGGTTCGGCGCAGGACGCCAACGCCATACTCATATCCAAGGAAATCGCCGACAAAGCGATGGACGCCGCCGCGTGCATAGGCTGCGGCGCGTGCGTTGCGGCGTGCCCGAACGCCTCCGCCATGCTCTTTACGAGCGCGAAGGTTTCGCAGCTCAACTATCTGCCGCAGGGCGCGCCCGAAAAGGACCGCCGCACGATAGCGATGGTCGAAAAGATGGACGAGCTCGGGTTCGGCAACTGCTCGAATTACGGCGAGTGCCAGGCCGCGTGTCCCAAGGGCATAACGCTCGACTTCATCGCAAAGATGAACAGGGATTACGCCGTAGCAAAGGCGAAGCAGGCGGCTTCGCATTGAGGAGCGCGTTTGTTTTTCGAAGCCGCGGGAATCTCCCCCGCGGCTTTTTCTGCGCTCGAATTTCGTGTGCGGAGCGTTTTAAAAATTGACCGCCTTTTAAAAATTTTTTAGATTTCAAATTCATAACGCAAAATACGCATGAAACTGAAATCTCTTTTAATTTGCGCTCTCGCGGCGGCCTCGGCTTCCCTCGCGGCGAAGAGCCTGCGCGACGCGCAGGATTCGGAGCGCGTTTTGCTCAATCCCGACAAGGGGTGGTACCACCACTATTACGACAACGGCCTTGAAAGGTATCTGGGCTCCGACGAGTCGATAGCGGCGATACCCAATATGCACCATTTGTTTTTGCGCTTTGCGTGGAGTTTTCTGGAGCCCGAGGAGGGCAAGTTCAACTGGGCTCTGATAGACGACATCGCGGGCAAGTGGTATCCGCGCGGCGTAAAAGTTTCGCTCTCCATAACGTGCAACGAGACCGGAATAAAGTACGCGACGCCGAAATGGGTTTTCGACGCGGGCGCAAAGGGCAATATCGTAAAGACGAGATGGGGGAGCGAAATCGTCGAGCCGCAAATCGCCGATCCGGTGTTTATGGAAAAGCTCGAAAACCTGCACAGGGCGATAGCCGCCAGATACGACGGCAAGCCGTTTATAGTCGATATGACGCTCGCGAGCCTCGGCAATTGGGGGGAAGGGCACTACTCGGCGTCGAGCAAAATAAAAGTTCCGCTTGAAGCCATAAAGAAGCATATAGACTTATATAAGCGCTGCTATAAAAAGAGCCGGCTGACGATAGGCGACGACTGGATCGGCAACAATTTGGACGGAGAGGATCTCGCGGAGGGCAGAAAGTATGCGGTGAAAAACGGCCTCGCCTATCGCGACGACTCCATACTCGTGGAGTGGCATTATTTTGCGGATGTTCACAAGGGAAAAGATTCGCTTTTGCGCCCCGAGTTCTTCGACGACATCTACCCCTACGCGCCCGGCACCATAGAGCTTGAGCATTACAAGTCCACCCTCAAAAGCGGCTCGTGGAAGGGAAAGAACGGCGCGGAGGAGGGTGCGGCCGCGTTGCGCCGCGCGTTGAAGCGCGCGCACTGCACATATCTGGGCTACCACGGATACGCCGATGAGTACGCAAAGGACAATCCCGACTTTTTGAGGGAGATGGCGAATAAAGTCGGGTACTGGTATTTTATAAATTCGGCGGATTTCGACCCCGAATCGGGGAAGCTTGTCCTCGAATGGGAAAACCGCGGAATGGCGCACGCCTTTAACCGCTATGCGCTCTTCGTTAAAATCGGCAGTTGCGACGGCAAGTTTGAGCGCGTGTTTCCGATAGCTTCCGCCGACAACCGCAAATGGGAGCCCGACATCCCCGTTTCCGAGACGTACGGGATCCCCGTCGAAGATTTGCCGTCCGGAGAATACGTTGTTTCGGTATTGCTCAAAAAGACCTCTCCGGAGGGCGAGGCGCGCCCGATAGAGCTCGGCTTCAAGGAGGAGCTGCGCGATTCCGGCGGATTCTACAAAATTTTGAAATTTGAAAAATAAGCCCGAAAGGAAAAGTATGCGCAAGTCGGTTTTTGCAATTATCGCGTTCGCCGCGGCGTTTTGCGCCGCAGCCCGCCCGCAAAAGAGCGGGTATTGGCTGGAAGTTCCGGATTTCCCCTACGCGCTCGCCGCCCCGCAGGACGCCGACATAAGGGAGGTGTCGCCCGAGCTCAGGAAGCAGTGGGCAGACCCCGTGTTGCAGGAGGAAATCGAGCTCGGAATAAAGGCAAACCGCATGGGCTCTTTTTACCTCGACTTCTGCGACTCCAAAGGGCGCCCGGCGAAAGTCGAAAACGTGTCTGTGACGCTGAAAAAACACGAGTTTCTCTTCGGAATGCAGGCTTTTTTGGCGGAAGGTTTCCATCATATAGAGAAAGACCCGAAGCTCGCCGCGCAGAAAAACGGAAAGTTTGAGGAGCTCTTCGCGAACCTTTTCAATTTTGCGACGGTTCCGTTCTATTGGGCGTCGTACGAGCCCGAGCCGGGCTTCTATCGCTTTTCGCGCGGGGACAACAGGCCCGACATCTACCGCCGCCCTCCGCCGGATGTCGTATTGGAGATGTGCGAACGCAACGACATAACTCCAAAGGGCCACTGCCTCTCATGGCACATAGCCTCCGCCACGGCCTCCCGCCCGAAGTGGGTGCCCGATAGCAAACTCGAATACGAAAAGTACATGTGCCGCTATATCGGCAAAGTCGCCGAGAGGTACGACGGCAGAATCGACTACTGGGACGTGACGAACGAAAACACCGACAAACGCCACACAATATGGAGCCAGACTTCCCCTGATCCGCACGGATTCATGCCCGACGACTACGGATTTAAGGCGTTCAAGGAGGCCGAGCGCGTTTTCAGAACCTCCAACCGCTTCATTTCAAACTACACCACCCCCGTATGGCAGAGGGTCGCCGCGTACCGCGAATACTCGTCCGACTATCTCGCGATAGCGGATTTGATAAACAGGGGCGCGAAAGTCGACATAATCGGCTTGCAGCTCCACTTTTTCGGAAAGGAAGATTACCAGAACGCCTTGAAGGGGATAGAGTGGGGGCCGGAATACCAGAGGGCGGTGCTCGACACTCTCGGCAGGTTCGGCAGGCCCATACACATAACGGAAATCACTTTCCCGTGCTTTGGCGAGGGCGAAGTCGGCGAGGCGAACCAGGCGTTTTTCGTCGAAAATTTCTACAAGCTCTGGTTCAGCCACAGGAATGTCGAGGCTATAACCTACTGGCACTTTGTGGACAAAACCGCCGGCGGGGAGGACAGGTTTATGAGCGGCTTTCTGCGCGCCGACATGAGCAAGAAGCCGTCGTATGTCGCGCTCGAAAATCTCCTGAAAAAATGGCGCACGGATTTGCATTACGATTCCGCCGAGGGGAAAATACATTTCCGCGCGTTCTACGGAAAGTATCTCGTCTCATACGAAAAAGACGGGAAGAGATACGAAAAGACCGTGAATCTCTCCGCCAAGGATTCCAACCGCTACAAGAAGATTTTTGTGGAATAGCCTGTTGCGGAATTTCGAGTGGCGCAAAAAAAAGCGGGCTCCCGAATGCCCGCTTTTTTTGCCGATCGGAGGAACCGGAACTACGCCTGCCCGATGTCTTTGAGCAGCTTCTGGAACCAGTCGAATTTGACGTTGAAGGGTTTGCCGCCCTTGATTCTTTCAAATTCTATGGCGCGCAGAACGTTTCCGGCGTCCTCGTCGTGGCCGATTACGCCGCCTTCGCGCTTCATGGCGCATTCGACGGCGAGGTCGGTGCAGCTCTTGATGAGGCGCAGGTCGTCCGCGTTGGCGGCTGCCGCCCTCGCGAAATACCCGCTCTTTTGCACGAGCACTTTTTCCGCGCCGAGCATTTCGGCAAACTGCTTGCCGAACCACTTGCCGGGGTTCACAGCGTCGAGCTTTACGTGCCCGAAGGCGTCGCGGGGAACTTCCTCGCCCTTTGCTTCCATCTCGGCGACGATGGTCTTTACGCCCGCGCCCTCGGAGATGAAGATGTTAACGCAGTCGTTTTCGTCCATGATTTTCTTCAGGCGCGCGGCTTCCTTGGCGATGTCAAGCTCCATCTCGGGAATGTAGACGGCGTGGACGTCGCGGCGCATTTTCGTGAGCCCGAGCCCGTCGGCGAATTCGCCCTGCGCGAGAAGCTTGCGGTACTCGGCGGCGGTCGCGGCGGTGAGCCACCCGCAGTTGCGCCCCATGACTTCGTGCACGATTAGCATGCGCGGGTTGGCGCCGTTTTCGGATACGACATTGCGGAAGAATTTCGCGCCCTCCTCGGCGGCGGTCCATGCGCCGAGGCTCTGGCGTATCGGATAGACGTCGTTGTCTATGGTCTTGGGCAGCCCGATTACCGTGAGCTCGTAATTATTTTCTTTTAAAAATTTCGCAAGATCCGCGGCGGCGGTGTTGGTGTCGTCCCCGCCGATGGTGTGGAGGATGTCCACCTTGTCCTTTACGAGCTGGTCGGCGGCGACCTTCTGGGGGTCTTCTCCCTCTTTGACGAGGCCGCGCTTCACGCAGTCCTTGACGTTGGTGAGCTTCACGCGCGAGTTTCCTATTGGCGAGCCGCCGTACCTGTGCAGAATGTGCGCCTGGGCGCGCATTTTGCCGTCCACCTTTATGCTTTGCCCGAGCAGGAGCCCCTTGTATCCGCCGAGGTAGCAGATTATTTCAATGGAGGGGTCGATTTCGGTGTAGCGTTCGATGAGCCCGCCTATGGCGCTCGAGAGGCACGGGGCGAGCCCGCCCGCCGTGAGAATTCCGACTTTTTTGGGTTTCATTGCGTATCCTTTAAACGATTTGAAATTAAACTGCCGACTTTATTTCCGCGCCGGATTTTGGGCAAGCAAATTTTGCAGCGCAGTTTCCGCGCTTTTAACGCTTGCGCGCGCGGCGGAATTGCGCAAAATTTTGCCCGTATGCAGGGAGATTGTCGGAATCCGGACGGCGGACGGGCAACGAGGGCGTTTTTGGTGGGGTTCGATTTTTCCGACGGCCGCGGAGCGGAGGCGGAAGCCCTGCTCGGCGAGCTCGCGGAGCTCGTTTCCAACCTCGGCATGGAGTCTGCGGGGTCGGTGGCGGCGAAGGTGCGCAATTACAACCCCGCGTTCGTGGCGGGCGCGGGCAAGTGCGCCGAGATAATCGCCGCGGCGGAGTCGGCCCGCGCCGAAGCGATAATTTTCGACGACGAGCTCACGCCCGCCCAGCAGCGCAACTGGGAGGAAAAGTCCGGAATGGAAATCGTCACGCGCCAGGAGGTCATACTCGACATTTTCGCCTCCCGCGCCCGCACGAAAGAGGCGAGGCTTCAGGTGGAGCTCGCAAAGCTGGAGTATTCGCTGCCGCGCCTCAGAAAGGCGTGG
>CAJMOT010000093.1 GCA_905214995.1 uncultured bacterium
CAGTATTATGAAGCCCGTCAACCCTCCCACGGTTGACGGGCTTCTCCCGTATATGATTGCCACTCGCATATATATCCCCATTATATCTTCGCGGCAAGTTGTTGTTTTCTTGTGTGAATTTTGTGTGTTGGGGAAATGAATTAAGTTTATTTGTGAGGTGCGATTGAGGAGGGGCCCGAACTACCTGTAAATATAAGGAGTTACACTACATTTCTTTGTTATAAAACCTTGATTTTTTGGGGATTTTTTCGATATAATTTTTGCTGTTAATGTGAAAAAGAAGGAAGAAAAATTAGATGTTAAACTTGCCGGTAAAGTATATACCGAAAAATATGTTGTAGATATAATTCTAGATTTAGTTGGTTATACTGGCGGGAACATAAGAAAAAGGCATATTATTGATAATAGCTGCGGAGACGGTGCTTTTCTTATTGAAGTTGTAGATAGGTATTGCAAGCAATGCGTAAAAGAAAACGTATCTCCATTGGAAATAGCTAATGAACTAAGAGAATTTATACATGGTATAGAAATTAATCCGGAAGAATGTAACAAATGTAAAAGTAATCTTATCAATGTAACATTTAAATATAAAATAAGAAATATTAATTTTGATATTTGTTGCGGAGATGCATTGAAAAGCGAACGATATAATGGAAAAATGGATTATGTAGTGGGTAATCCGCCATATGTAAGAGTCCATAACCTTAGGAGTTCTTCTGAATCTGTGAAAAAATTGCAATTTACAAGGAATGGGATGACTGACCTTTATATTGCATTTTTTGAGATTGGGATAAATATGTTGAACGATACTGGAAGGCTTGCATATATTACTCCGAATTCTTATTTTAATAGTATTGCAGGCTCAGAAATGAGGAAAGTATTTATAAAGGAGCATTATCTAGAAAAAATATTAGATTTTAAGCATTTTCAGTTATTTCAAGGCGCAAGTACATATACGACAATTACTGTTTTGACAAAAGAGAAACGTTCTGCTAATGTCGATTATCTTGAGTTTGACAATAAATTATGCAGACAAAAGCTAGTTGATTCTCTTTTCCCCGATGAATTTTATATTTCTGGAAACTTTTATTTCTCGACTCGTGAAAATCTCGACTTGCTTAGACGAATATTATTAAATTTGGGGACTTGTAATATCCAAGTAAAAAATGGATATGCTACACTTTGTGACAATGTTTTTATTGGAGATTTTGATTTTGAGTCTTCTTATATGATTCCGATAATAAAAGCATCGAAGGGCATTGTAAAAAAAATCATATATCCATATAATGAAAATTCAGAGTTGATAGATGAAAATACTCTAAAGAAAGATGAGAAGCTCTATTTGTATCTTAATAATAATAAAGAAGTATTGAAAAATAGAAATGTCGATCTTTCGTCGGGAACCCCATGGTATGCGTTTGGCAGGACTCAAGGGATTAATGATACCTTTAAAAATAAGTTCACAATAAACACATTAATTCGCAATAAACATGATTTGAAAGTATTTCATGCCCCGCCAGGAGTTGGTGTATATAGTGGGTTATATATAATGGGGGATGGGCTAGATATTAATAAAATAAAAGATTTGCTTATATCTCAAGATTTTGAAATATATGTATCATTATTAGGAAAATATAAAAGTGGTGGTTATTATACATTTTCCACCAAAGATATAAAGGCATTTTTAAATTATAAACTTGCGTATGATAAAGGCCTAGATTTATGACAAACTCTGAGTTTTTAAACACTATTAAACATTCTTTTTTCTCTTATCTAGAGGTTAGAACTTCTAGAAGTACTGCCAAGTTAAAGTCTCTTCATGGTGATATTGCGAGTGACATTGCCAATAATTTGGGATGTGGATATTCAATAAAGTCTCAAGGATATGGGGATTCCAAGGAGGGAAAACTTATGGGCAGGTATTATCATAAGAATGTTGATATTACTATTCGCAGGGGGAATGAATCAATAACCGGCTATTCTATAAAATTCGTAGTAAGAAACTATTCACAGAATTCTAATAATTATTTTGAAAATATGCTGGGAGAAACAGCAAATATAAAGTCTGCTAATATACCATATTTTCAGATTATAATAATGCTAGATAAAATTCCATACTTTAAAAAAGAAGGAAAGTTTAAACGATGGGATATCGTTACTGAACATAATCTTGAAAAATATATAACTATGTCAAAGGATGATCCTGAAAAATATTTTCATACTCCTAATAAAACGTTGATAGTATTATTACATTTAAAAGATCGCCCCTGTGGCGTATTCACTGATGAAAATAATTATGCAGAATATTATCTAGCCCTTAGGAATATAAATGATTTAATAGGATATTCTGATAAATTTAAGAAAAATTTTGAAAATAAAAATAGAGCAAATACAATTTATAATGATTATGAGATTTTTTTTACTAAAACTTGTCATCTAATAAAAAGCATATAATTTCTATATAATATAAAAGCCTCCGATAAATTCGGAGGCTCTTTTTATTTCTTGGTTAATTAATTCTCGGACTTTAAACGTTCTATCTGTCGCGCTATTTCGCGCCGCAGCTTTGTGTATTCTTCGGGGTTCGGCAGGAGCATCGGGGCGTTTCTGCCGCCCGCATTCGGAATGAACGCCATCTTTTTTATGCGTTCGAGCGCGTCGAGTGCGGCCTTGTCGTCCTTTTGTTTGGCGAGCTTTTCCAGCAGGACAAAGTATTCGTAGTCTTCGACCCCGTCGCGGTGGCTCTCCATTCTGACGCTCGCAAACGGCTCCTTTTGCCCGATCAGTTTGCCGGGGTAGAAGATGTAGCCGTCGCCGTTGGGATAGCGGACGCGGTAGAGCTTGCCGGGGGTGTCGGACTGCGGAATATCGAGGTGGATTCCCCATTTGAGCGGGTTGAGCGTGTACCAGTCGGCCCCCCAGAATTCGTAGCCCTTGAAGCCGTACTTGTAGCAATAGAGCGGAAGCAGGCGTTCGAGCGCGTTGTAGGGGTTGTCGAGCACGAACTGCCCGTCGGTGGTGGTTATTATTTCGGCGCCGCCCTTTTTGAGCAGGGCGATTTCGTCTTCCGACGCCTGCCCCTGCGCGCCGACCCCCCAGATGTCGAGTTTGCCGACCCACTGTGGGACGTATCGCCACGTGCTGCAATAGATTTTCATTTTTGGCGCCCCCTCGTGCACGGCGTCGCAGAGGGCGATCATCTGCTTTTCGATGTCCTCGCGCTCGGCGAATGGCTCGTCGGAGATGTAGAATATGAAGCGGTCCATCCATCCCTTTCCCTCCAAATGCGCGGCTATTTGCCGCAGGCTTTCGACGAGGTATTCGCGGTATTTGGGGTTGAGGGCGGAGTGGTCGGAGGAGTTGTAGGGCCATTCGCCCGGGTAGGGGTTTTCGCCGAGGTACGGAGCGGGCGGCCGCGCCCAGCCAAAAGTTCCCGCCCTAAACGGCAGGTAAAGGCAGGGGAATTTGAGCTCGTTCAGGTAATATTCGGCCTCTTCGTCGAACTTTTTGAAGTCGGCGACGGGCTTGCCGTTTTCGAGCTTGAAAGATATTCCCGCCGGAACGGTGTCGGCGCTGAGCTTTTTGGACTTCAAATACTTCGCGGCTTCGCGGTGGGTGTAGTTTTTGTACTTTGCGCCGGCGGGGAGCCTGATGTCGAAAATCGCGCACACTTGCGGCTCGTCGGAAAGCGAGAATCCGTACACGCGGATTTTGTACGGTAGCGTCTTTAAAACTTTCCCGCCTGCGGAGAGCCTTATTTGCCCCTCGTATATGCCTGGCCTTGCGCCTTTGGGGGCTCTGAACGTCAAGTAGACGCCTTTCGTGGAGTTCGCGGGAAGATCGAACTTTGGCGATGGGATTATCGGGTCCGGGTACATGACGCCGAAGTTGTCCGGAGGCACAAAACGCTCGTAGGGCTTGAGGTCGGTGAAGTGGAAATATCTGCTCTGGGTGTCGATTGCGACATTGCCTATGTTTCCGATTTGCGGGGCGGGCAGGCGGGGAGATTCCTCCATGCCCAGAAAAGTTTTCACGCGGCTCCAGAAGGGCAGGTCGGCGTAGACGGGGGCGTCGGCGGAGACTTCGAGATTCTTTATTTCCGAATTGCCGCGGATGCCGAGCTGCATTCCCTCTTCCTCGTTGCCCGCCAGCTCGAGGTAGGGTTCGGTTTCGGGGCCCGGGGCGTCCGACGGGAAAATTTTTACGATGTTGTCGGTTTGCCACACCGAGAGCCGGCTGCCGTTTCCGCCGTCCGAAGCGTTTTCAATTCCCTTCATGTTCGCCTTGACGCATTCCGCGGCGATTATGCCGTCGTAGAGGTATTTTCCGCTCGTCGCCGTCAGGTGGACTTCCAAATTGCCGTCGCCGCGCGCGGGAATGGACATGGCGAACATCCTCCATTCTCCACCCTGTACCGGAGCTGAGTACGCGCTGAACTTTCCGCCCTTAGGCGAGAAGTGCGCGTGCACCGCGCCAGCCTTGCCGCCCGACATCTTGACCCATCCGGCAACGATGTATTCGGAGCCCGCGGACGCCGGAATCGACTGGCGGAATCCGCGCCATTCTTCCGGGCGGTTTTCCATGTCGAGCATCGCCGCGCGCTTTCCGTAGAGCCCGCCGTCCGCGATTTTCTCCGGTCCGTTTGCGTTTGAGATTCCCCAGCCTTGCGCTCCGGATTCAAAGCTCGGGTTTTTGAGCAGGTTTGCGGGCGAATTCATTATTTGCCCGAAAGTCTTGGCGTCGGCGGAGGCGGAGAGTTCGGCGTCGTAGTCGCTTAAAATGCCGCTGGCGAGCTTCGCGCGGGCTTCCGGCTTCTGGTTTTTCCTGTCCTTGTCGAGGTAAATGTAAACCGTCTTTTCCGAGCGCGGCGCGATTTCCCCGACGGAGGCGATGAGGTACCCCGAGGCGAGGAAGAACGGCGTTTCTTTGCCGTCCGAGACTGCGGCGAAAGCCTCCTTGCCGTAGTTGGCGTTAGTTATTCTGTTAATCGGAATGGCGGCGAGGGCGTTTTTCTTGGGTATGTCCGAGAAATTTGGGACGCCGATTTTGATTCTCGACGGGTACTTTTCCGCCGGTAAATGCCATTTTGCGTCCTCTCCGGAAGCGGACAATTCGAGGGATTCCGTCTTTACGACCGCCGCCGCAGGCTGCGGCTTGCGGGATTTTTCGATTTTGACGTGCAGGTCGTCGAAAAACGCCCTGCCTTCCGAGGCGTACAGGACGGTTCCGAATCTCACTGATTTTACGCCCTCGGGGACGACGCCCTCAAACTCTATTTTCTTCCAGTCGAACGTGCCGGAGTTTTGGTCTTTGTGAATATTTTTCGGGCCGACGTGGATGTAGAATCCGGCTTTTCCCTTGACGTTCTCGCCGCGCACCCAGCCGGAAAATTTGAATTTGTCGCCGGCTTCCGCGGGGAATTCGCGCGAGATGCAGACCCATTGGGGCTTTGAGCCCTTTTCGGCGACGGTAGAGGCGCACTTCCCGCCGCCCCTGCCGCCCGCGGCGGCGAGTTCGTTGCGATAGGTTTCCCGCGAATTGTCGTTCCAATTTTGCGGCGGAAATTTGCCGCCGGCTTCAAAGTCGATTTTTTCCTCCGCGTCGGACGCGGCGGAGACGTCGAGGTTGGAGGGCAGTTCCCACGCGGCGGGATTGTCGAAATACACCCACGCGCGCGTCTTGCCGTTCGGCGCGCATGCGACGGGAATGGCGAGCTCCGAATTTTCCGAAAGCGTTTCCGAATCGGGGACGACGGCGAAGAGCAGCTCGCGCCCGTTTTCCCCCACGACGCGCAGCTCCTTCGCCGGGCGCCCCGCGATTCCGAGGTCTTTTGCCGAAACGAGGGATATTTTTCCGTCGAGCGTTTCGCCGCCCCTGTTTTCAAACGCTATCTCGACCCGCTTTGCGTGCGGCCTCCCGCCGTCGAGATAGAGCGGGGAATGCCACGGTTCGGCGGAAGCGCAGAGCGCCGAGAGAGCCGCCGACGAAAAAGCCGGTAAAATTTTCCAAAACCTCGTCATATGCCGTCCTTTCATTGGGATATAAAACGATTAAAGCAAAAAAAAACGGCGGCGGGCAATGCAAATGTACCGGCAATAATTTTATTTTCCCGATGGAGAGGGTACCGCGCCCAATTGCGCAAGCATCGAAAAAAGGTCGGGCAGACCGCGTTCAAGCACGATTTTTCCATCGCGAAGGCGATATATATTTATTGCCGCTACGCGAATAGGTTTTCCGGTGGCGGGTATTCCCATAAAAGGCCGAGTCTGGGTGCCGCTCATCGTAAAGCGGATGACTACATTATCCCCTTCGGAAATCATCTCCTCTGGCGTCCAATGAATGTCCGGCATTGCTCCGCGCATCATGTCGAGCGCTGCGGCATATCCCTCTAAGCCTTTTAGAGGTTCGGTCGAAGTGGGAGCGTAGAATACGGCATCCGGTGCGATGATTCCCCTGCCTATCGAGGTTGCCCGTATTTATGAATTCCGCGAAACGCCCCATTGTCTTTTTGTTTTGTTCAATATCCATAGAAGAATTGGTTTGTATGGAACTCAATGTATGGATGAGTTGTTAAAATGCAAGGAAAGCCGTCGGGGGCGGATATGAACGGCAGTTTGAAAATTCAATCTCCCGCGCTTCCGCCATAGGGGAAAATAAAAAACCCGAACAAAATGTTCGGGCTATTTTTCTTAACCCTCTGGCGAAATCGCGGAATTGAACTGCGCTGCCGCTTGCCCTGCGGGTTTTTGGCTGTCGCCAAAAATTCCATCCCCGCATTTCCGCCATAAATAAAAGGAGAGGTTCTTTCGAACCTCTCTTTTATTTAACCCTCTGGCGAAATTGCGGAATTGAACTGCGCTGCCGCTTGCCCTGTGGGTTTTTGGCTGTCGCCAAAAATTCCATTCCCGCATTTCCGCCATAAATAAAAGGAGAGATTCTTTCGAACCTCTCTTTTATTTAACCCTCTGGCGTCCCCACGGGGATTCGAACCCCGGTTCTTGGAATGAAAATCCAATGTCCTAGACCGGGCTAGACGATAGGGACTCTCCAAAGAATTTTGAAGCGTTTATAAGAAACTATGCGCTTGCGCATGGCAAGCCTTTTTTTGCCGCCCGCCGAAAATATTTTGCGCCGCGCGCGGCAAGGTTTCGATATGCCGCGCGCAAAGCCGGATTTTGGCGCGCGGATTGGAAACTCGGGAAGCGTCGGGCCGCCGCCTGTTTTGGCTCCGAGGGTTTGGGCAGGATGCCGGGCGGCGTGTTGGGCGGCGCTTTTTCTCGCCCGCGCGCGATATTTCTTGCGGAAGAAAACGCTTTGTGAAAAATACGGTCAATTCCCATATGGACCAGGACTCGCCCAAGTCTCAAATAGACAGCCTTCGCGCGCAGATAGCCGAGCACGAGCGGCTGTACCGCATAGAAAACGCGCCGGTAATTTCCGACGACGATTTCGACATACTCGTGCGCAGGCTGCGGGAGTTGGAGGAAAAATATCCGCAGTTCGCCGACGAGTCTTCGCCGACGCGCGCGGTCGGAAACGACCTGACGGAATCTTTCGCGTCGGTCGCTCACATCGCCCCGATGAAGAGCCTCGACAACGTGTTCAATTCCGCTGAGCTCGAAGAGTTTGACTCGCGCCTGCACAAAACGTTGGGCGCGGAAGGCGAGTTCAGATATTGCGTGGAGCCGAAAGTGGACGGGGCGGGGGTTTCCGCCGTATACGAGCGCGGGAGGCTTGCGCGGCTTCTCACGCGCGGCGACGGCGCGAAGGGCGACGACATAACGCGCAACGCTTTCGTTTTGCGGAATCTTCCGGAACGCCTATCGGGGCGGAACATTCCGGAGCTGCTCGAAATCCGCGGAGAGGCGTACATGACGCGCGCGGAGTTTGCCAGGCTTTCGGAGCTTGCCGTATCGGAGCGCGGAGGAGACGAGGAGAACGGCGGCGGGCCGGCAAAGAGGAAGGCGCCCTATGCCAATCCGCGCAACCTCGCGGCGGGAACCCTCAAGCTGCTCGACAGAAAAATTCTCGAGGGACGGAATTTGGAGGCGGTGTTCTACTCGCTCGGGGCGGCGGAGGGCTTCGAGCTTAAAAGGCAGTCGGAGCTCGCGGAGATTCTGCGCGGGTGGGGACTTCCGTCATTTTCGTGGACGGAGCTCGGAGACGGCCCCAAGGGGGCTTTCAAGCGCATTTGCGAGCTCGAAGAGGTGCGCGCGGATTTCCCGTACAACACGGACGGGGCGGTCGTCAAGCTCGACGACTGCTCTCTGCACGCCGCCGCCGGAATGACGTCGCATGCTCCGCGCTGGGCTGTAGCGTGGAAGTACCGCGCGGAGCGCGCGCGCACGCGCCTCAACGCGATTACCGTGCAGGTGGGGCGGACGGGGGCGGCGACTCCGGTTGCGGAGCTCGAGCCCGTGTTCATTTCGGGCAGCACCGTCTCGCGCGCGACCCTGCACAACGCCGGAAACATCGCCGAAAAGGACATCCGCGTGGGCGACACCGTTGTGATAGAAAAGGCGGGCGAGATAATCCCCGCGGTTTTGGAGGTAGTAAAGGAGCTGCGTCCCGCCGGTTCCGTTCCCTACGAATTTCCCGAAAACTGCCCCGAATGCGGCTCCCCATTGCGCAAGTACGGCGAAAAAATGCTTTACCGGTGCCCGAATCTATCGTGCCCGAGCCAGGTTCGCGGGCGCATAGCGCACTTCGCCTCGCGCGGCTGCATGGACATCCGCGGGCTCGGCGCGGCTGCGGTGGACAAGCTCGTCGAGACGCTCGGAGTAAAGGATCCCGCGGACATATATTCGCTGACCCGCGAGGACGTGATGAAGATCGACAACTTCAAGGACAAGAGCGCGGACAACCTCGTATCCTCCATCGCCGCGTCGAAAAAGCGCGAGCTGTGGCGGCTGATTTTCGGGCTCGGGATTCTCGAGATAGGCGAGCAGTTCGCAAAGGATTTGGCGCGCAAATACGGCTCGCTCGACGCGCTCATGCGCGCGCCTCTCGAAGATTTGGAGTCCGCGCGCGGCCTCGGCTCGAGCTCAAAGAAAAAGGGCGGGGAAGCGGGCTCGGTGCGCGCGCTTTCGATACGCGCGTTTTTCGACGACCCCCACAACAGGGCTCTCATCGAGCGGCTGCGGGCGGCGGGGCTCAATTTCGGCTCTGAGGGGGCGGCTGCGGAAGCGCGGGAATCGGAGAGCCTGCCTTTGGCGGGTAAAGTTTTCGCTTTTACGGGCGCGCTCAAAAGCATGGGCAGGTCTAAGGCAAAGGAAATCGTCGAGGGGCTCGGCGCGCGCACTTCGGCGTCGGTGACGCGGGGGACGGATTTTCTCGTATCGGACGGAAAGTCGGACGGCGACAAGGCGGCAAAGGCGCGCGAATACGGCACGCGCGTTTTGTCCGAAGATGAATTTTTGAAAATGGTGGAGGGCGCGGAGGCCGCTGAGAGCGGCGCGGGCGAGCCCGCCG
>CAJMOT010000094.1 GCA_905214995.1 uncultured bacterium
CCCAAACGCGTCCGCGCGCGCCCCGCAGCCGAGCTCTATCGCGTCCGCCAAGCCTGGGGGAATCTCCGTCACGGATAAAACAGCCCCAATATTTCGGCGGCGATCCCCGAGCGCGCAAGCCTGCCGATCTCCACAATCTGCGCGAGCCTTTCTCCGACGGGAAACACCCCGCCGGCGAAAGAGCCGCCTGCGGACGGGGTTATCTCGGAATCTCCGATTTCCGCGACGCCCGTCACGCGCTCCGCTATGAGCGCAACCAGCCCCTCGCGCCCTCCCGCCGACATTTTTACGAGCATATAGCGGGTGCTGAAAATGCGCTCGGACGGGCGGGAGCACACGAGAATCGAGAGGTCAACCGCCGGCGCCGCAGCTCCCCTGTAATTGAAAACGCCCGCTATCCACTCCGGCGCGCCCTGCACGGCGCGGAGCTTGACTGCGGGAATGACGGTCTCTATCAGGCGCGCGTCCGCGCCCCACAGCCGCCCGTCCATTTCAAAGAGAACCGCGAGCATCAGCGACGCTCCCCCAGCTTGAATTTTGATATTTCCGCCTCGAGGGAGGCCATTGCCTCGCGCATCTGCGAGCGGCTCTCGGAGACCTGCCTTAGCAGCGCGCCCGCCTGACGCACGCCGTCGTTGAGCGAGCTCATCGCCTCGCTTATCTGCGACACCCCCGCCGTCTGGGAGTTCATGCCCTCCGTTAGGTTTTCGAGCTGCGGGGCTATTGACTGCATTTTGGTAATGATCGTGTCCATGCCGCCTATAATCCGCTCGACGTCGGAAACGCCCATGCGCACGTCCTCGGCGAATTTGTCCATTTCAGACACGCCCGCGGTCACCGCGTTCTGCATGTCCCTGACGATGGTTTCGATGTCGCTCGTGGCGAGGGCGGTCTGGTCGGCGAGCCTGCCTATTTCGCGCGCGACAACCGAAAACCCGAGCCCGTATGCGCCCGCCTTTTCCGCCTCTATGGAGGCGTTGAGCGACAGCATGTTTGTCTCGTCGGCGACTTTTGAAATTGCCACAACCACCGCGTTTATGTTGTTGGCCCTCTCGCTTATTATCGCGAGCCTCTTGGCTATCGACGACGTGCTGGCCGAAAGCGTCTGCATCGTCTTTTCCACCGCGGAGAGTTGCGCCCTGCCGTCCTCGGCAGTCTCGGAGCTCTTGGAAGCCCCGTCGTAAAGCGTTTCCACGGTTTTGGCGAGCTCCGCGCTCGTGGAGGTTATCTGCTTCACGGCGGCGGAGATCTCGCCCGTGGACGAGCAGAAATTCTGTATGCTTTCCTCGTACTCCGCGGAGGCCTTGTCCACGCTCGACGAATACGCCGAAACCCTGCGCGCCGAGTGGGAAACCCTCGATACCAGCGAGCGCAGATTGGATACCATGTGCGCCATGGAAGTCATCAGCCTGCGCGTCTCGTCGGAGGAATTTTCCGACACGGGAATTTCGATGTCGAGCCTGCCGGCGGCGATTTCCTCGGCGGCGGCGCTGGCTTTTGACACCCTCGAAAGCGTCCTTCCGGAGAGCGCGAGCGCGGCCAACATCGCGAGCGCGAAAACCCCGAGCCCCGCCATTTCGCCCGCTATCGCCGAATACGCCGGCGCCATCAGCTCGGAGCGCGGCGCAATCTGAACCATCACCCAGTTGCCGGGGCGTATCACGGCGTGGGCGACGCAATAGGCCCTTCCGGTCTGCGGGTCGGCAAAGTACGCCGCCTGCCGGTCCCCGCCCGCCTCCATCGAGCTCTTGGACATCTCAACCGCCGACCTCAGCAGGTCGCGGTACACCGTGCCGTATTTGGATAGGTCGCCCCTTGCGGCGCCCGACGGGTCGCGCGCAAACTGCCCGTCCCTCGAGCGCAAAAGCCCCATGACGAACGCGCCGTTTTCGTCGGTGTAGAGATCGTCTATGTGGGCGGTGCGCAGGGCGCTGTTTTTCGTCGCGGCGATTATCCGAGACTGCGAGCTTATCAGAAAAATCTCGCTTCCCGGAAACGTTTTGAGCGACGACACCAAATCGGAAATTCTCGCGAGGTCGCGGTCGAACGCCATCTGGCCGGAAAAATTGCCCTCGAACATTATCGGGGCGGAGTATTCCACCATCAGCGTCCTGTTGTTGTAAAGGTACGGCTCGGTGATGACGTAGCCCTCCTTGTCGCCCGACTCTATCTTCTTTTTCAGGCCCGCATAGTACATGGAAGTATCCATGTCGCGCAACGGCTCGATAAAGAGATCGGACGCATCCGCCCTATTCCAGTAGGCGAGAAACCTTCCGCCCTCCGTCCTGCCGAGCCACTCGTCCACCGTGACTTTGGTCGGGTTCGACCTGAGCCCGTAGGCGTCTATGCCGCCGCCGGATGATATTTCCGCGGCGTCGCGCATATTTTTAAGCCCCCTCTCGGTCTTGGCGTCGTTGAAGTCCGCGTTGGGCTCGTACCCGACGCTCGCGCCGGCGAACGACGGAAAGATTTCGAGGAGATCGCGGATGTACGCGACGTTTTCGGAGCGGCTGCCGAACCAAACCTCGCCCGCCGCCGCCGCCGCCCGCGCTATCGAAACCCCCTGGACGTTTTCCTTCGAGACCTGTTCGGCCGCAAGCTTCGTGTCCGCGATAAACTTCGCCTCGGAAAGCGACTTGAACGCCGAATAGTTGTCTAGGCAGTTGAACGCCGTCATCGCCAAGTCCGCGAGGAAAACCGGCAGAACCACAAAAACCAGTATTTTCGTCCTTATCTTCATATTCGCCATGCGCGGGAGGGAACCGCCGGCGGAATCCCCCGAGCGCGCCGCCTCCGTTTATTTCGCGCCTTAATCTAATTCCGAATCCGCGCCTTGCAAGATTTTTCGCAGGCGGGGAAAGCCTCCCAAAGCGCGTTCAGCGCGGCCACGCTGCGGCGGCTTTCTTCCAGTCCGAAAAATACCCCTCGTAGTCCGGACGCTTGGGCTTTTTGATTTTTGCCGCGATTTCGTCGAGCGACGGGCATTTTGCGTCGAATCCCCCCTCCGGTATGTCGATTTTCGCGAGCCACGCGACGGCGTTGAGGACGAGCTTCCGGAAGTCCGGGTGGGCGAGGGTCCAAACCGCGTGCCCGCCCGTGCATCCGAAGCCGCGCGTGGAATTCGGGTTTTCGCAGAGCCAGAAAATCGCCTCCTCCCTGCCGAGGTTTTTGCGCACGAACTCGTTGCCGGAATTCGGCCCGAACCTTCGCTTGCGCACCTTGTCGGGCGGAACGACGACCGCGAGGTTCGTTATCTTCTGCCCGGGGTTTTCCGAAAACTTCATGTTGAAATGCCACTCGTCGTAGATCTCGAACGGGCGGACGCCGCGCGCTGCGGCGCAGTCGGCGAACTTTTCAAACTTGGCGTCGTAGTACGGGTTTACCGACCAGTGCGTCTGGTAGTGGCCGCCTATGAGAGAGTCGAGAATCGCGGCGTTTTGCGCGCCGCCCTCGCCGTCGCCGAACATCAGCGCGTAGTGGAACACCCCGAAGGACGCGCCCCTGTCGTTCAGGCTTTTAAGATATTCCATCTTGCCTTTCAGGGGGTGGGACGCCTCGCCCTCCCCGAACACGACGACGGCGTCGCTGCCGGCCGCCTCCTCTATTTTGCCGCCGGCGGCGAGGTTGACGAACTTCACGTCCGCCTTTCCCGCGAGAGCCTCGCGGAGCATTCCGGTGACGAGCTCGCCCATTATCTCGTTTTCGTGGTCACCCCAATAGTGCACGGAACCTCCGGAAACCACGGATATTTTCTTCTTCGGCTCCGGCGCGCACGCGCACAGGGCGGCGCAGGCCAGAAAGCAGGCGGCGAACTTTGCAAGATATTTCATAGGAATTCCTTGAATTTTCCCGAACCGGCGCGCGTTTGCGAGAAAATTCCTCGAAAAAAAACGCTCCGACAAGCTCAGCGCGCGGCGGCGGGCGGAAGCCGGAATTTCGTTGCCATTTGCGCGCGGCGCGCCCTATTATGTGCGCGCTTATGAAAATCATAGTAGCAGGCGCCGGCGACGTCGGGCATTACCTCTGCCAGGTTTTGAGCGAGGACGGGCACGCCGTCACGCTGATAGAATCGGAGGATTCGACCGCCGACGAAGTCGAGGAGCGCCTCGACGTGCGCGTGGTGCGCGGCAACGGCGCGTCCGCGCTGTGCCTCTCAAAGGCGGGGGCGGAATCGTGCGACTTCTTCATGGCGATGACCGCCCACGACCAGCTCAACATCGTCGCGTGTTCGCTTGCCGCAAGCCTCGGCGCAAAGACAACAATCGCGAGGGTGCACGACCAGGTGTACGCCGACGCGTCGGTTGTAAACTACCAAAAGCACTTCAACATAGGCGTTCTCATAAATCCGGAGGCGCTGACCGCGGTAGAGCTCGCAAAGCATGTTCGCAATCCTGAGAGAATGGCGTTCGAGGACTTCGCGAGGGGGGCGATAGAGCTTCAAGAAATGGAAATTTCTCCCGAAGCTAAGGCGGCGGGCGTCGCGCTGAAAGACCTGTCGCTCGACGCGGGGATAAGGATAGGGTACGTCGAGCGCGCGGGCGAGCTCATAGTTCCGCGCGCCGACACCGTATTGCGCGCCGGAGACAAGGCCACGGTGATAGGCACCCCCGAAACGCTCTTAAAATGCCGCAAGATATTTTCGAGCATTTCTCCGAGCTCGCGCAGGATAGTTTTGTACGGCGCGACTGAAACCGCGGTCTCCGTGATAAGGCGACTGAGCGACCGCCGCTTCAAAATCCGCGTGATAGAGCCCGACATCGAAAAGTGCAAGGATATCGCCGAGGCGTTCCCGAGCGTGACCGTGATAAACGGCAGCGCGACGAGCCTGCGCCTGCTCGAAGAGGAGCAGATAGGCGACGCCGACTATTTCATGGCGTGCACCAAGGACGACGAGGAAAACGTCATGACGTGCCTGCAAGCCAAAAAGCTCGGGGTGGCGCACGTGGAGCTCGTAATAAACAAGCCGGACTACGAGCAGGTTTTGCAGAACATAAGCGGATTTTTGAACTTCGAGTCGATAGTCTCCCCCAGAAGGGTGACGGTTTCGGAAATCAAAAAGCTCGTCACCGACAAGAACTATTCCGCAATAGGCTCGCTGCGCGGGGGTTCGATAGAGTTCGTGGAGCTGAAAGTCGGCGCGGGCTCCCCCGCCGTGGGGCGCCCCCTGCGCGACCTCCGGCTGCCGCCCGCGTGCATCATTGCCGCAATAGTGAACGGCTCCGGCGCGAAAGTCCCGGGGGCGTCGGACTCCGTGTCCGCCGACGACAGGCTCATCGTCATTCTCGAAAAGCGGATGGCTCCCGAAGTCGTCAAAATGTTCGTGAAATAGCCGAATGAATTACCCCGTCATACTGAAAGTCCTTTCGATGCTGTTCGCGATAATGGCGCTCGCGTTTTCTCTGAGCGCGGGGGTTTCGCTGTTTTACTACGCGGACTCGCCGCTCGAGGGCGAGGCAATGCCCGCGTGGATTTCAATAATCGCGCTGTCAGTGCTGCTGGCTTTCGCGTTTTTCCTCCCGAGCCGCACGGCGTCCGGAAAGATTTTCAAGAAGGAGGCGATGTGCATAGTGGGCGTCGGCTGGACGCTCGCCTCGCTGCTCGGGGCGGCGCCCTACGTTATGATTGTCGACGCCGCGTTCGCCGACGCGTTTTTCGAGTCCGCAAGCGGCCTTACCACTACGGGGGCTTCCGTTTTCGGCGACTATTCCGACTTCCCGCGCAGCCTGATGTTCTGGCGGTGCCTCTCCCACTGGATAGGCGGCCTCGGCGTCGTCGTGTTCTTCGTGGCGATACTGTCGTTTCTGGGGCCCGACGGCAGGGTTCTGTACTCCCGCGAGGCAAGCGCGGCCTCCGGCGGCGGAATGGAGACGGAGAGGATACAGTCGGCGGCCCTGAAAATCATGGGGGTGTACGCCGCGATTTCGCTCGTGTGCACGCTCAGCTTCAAGCTCTGCGGCATGGGGTGGTACGACGCCGTATGCCACATGCTCTCGACCGTGGCAACCGGCGGGTTCAGCGTGTACGAGGACAGCATCGCGCACTACGACAGCCTGACGGTATATTGGGTGGTGGCGATATTTATGTTCGTCGGCGGCGTGAGCTTTTCCGTGCCGATGTTTCTGGCCGCGGGACAATTCCGGCGCGCCCTGCAAAACACGGAGCTGAAGCTTTACGCGGCGATTCTCGCAATCGCGTCCGTCGCAATGGCGGCCTTCATGTGCGCCCAGCCCGGCGCCGCGGAATCCCCGTGGCGAACGTTCACTTACAGCGCGTTCAACGCAGTCTCCGTGATGACGACAACGGGCTTTATGTGCGACGACTACCAGAAGTGGCTGCCGATGACCCATTCGGTATTCTTCGCGCTGATGCTGATAGGCGGATGCTCGGGCTCGACGTCTGGCGGGATAAAGGTCTCGCGCCTCGCGCTGTCGTTTGCGCTATGCCGCAACCACATCGAAAAATCCTTCCGCCCGAGGGTCGTGCGCCCCGTAAAAATCAACGGCAAAATCATAGGCGAGAGGGACGCCTTCGAGGTGCTCTCCTACATAACGCTCTACTGCCTCATAGCCGTGGCGTCGATTCTCGCTCTGTCGTTTCTGGAAACCGACCTCTCGCTCTCCGAATCCATAACGTCCGTGATAAGCTCGCTGAACAATATCGGCCCGGGATTCGACAGGGTCGGCCCCGCCGAAAACTACGGCTTTATGAACGGGGCGTCGAAAATATTTTTGGGAGTCCTGATGATAATGGGGCGTCTGGAATTCTACGCGATACTCGCGCTGTTTATGCCGTCCCTCTGGAAAAAATTTCAATGACCGCAAACATGACGAAACTCGGCGTGAACATAGACCACTCCGCGACGCTAAGGCAGGCCCGCTACCGCGGGACTCCCGCGGATTCGAAAATAATGGTGGAACCCGACCCCGCGGAAATCGCGCTCGCCGCGGAACGCGCCGGCGCGGACTCGATAACCGCCCACCTGCGCGAAGACAGGCGCCACATCCGCGACGCCGACATGTTCGCCCTGCGCGAGAGGATACGCACAAAACTCAACATGGAAATGGCGTGTTCCGAGGGCGTGATTTCGGTCGCTTTGAAAGTCCGCCCCGACTACGTGTGCCTCGTGCCTGAAAACAGGGAGGAGGTGACGACCGAGGGCGGGCTCGACGTGGCGGGCGAAACCGAAAAGGTCGCCTCCGCGATAGCGAGGCTGTCGGCGGCGGGCGCGGTGTGCTCCGCGTTCATAGACCCCGACGAGCGCCAGGTCGAAGCCGCAAAAGCCGCCGGAGCCGCCGTCGTTGAGCTCCACACGGGCGCATACGCCAACGCATGGGGAGACGCCTCCGAGACGCGCAGGCAGCTCGAAAGGCTCGCGCGGGCGGCGAAGCTCGCAAAGGCCTTGGGGCTTACGGTAAACTCGGGGCACGGTATAAACTACTCGAACATAGCCGCGCTGCTCCAAACCGCCGGCTTCAACGAGCTCAACATAGGCCACAGCATAATCTGCCGCGCGCTGCTCGTCGGGATAGAACGCGCGGTGGAAGAGATGAAGGAGCTTATTGCGAAATATGGGAAGTGAGCCGCAGCTTTCGGGGGAAGTCGTCGGGGTCGGAATAGACCTCGCGGACGTGGCGCGCATACGCGGGCTGCTCGAAAAGTACGGAAAATCGTTTTTAAGCAAAACCTTTGCGGACGCCGAGGCCGCCCATTGCATGGCGCGCGCCAACCCCGCCGAGGCGCTCGCCGCGAGGTTTGCGGCAAAAGAGGCGGTTGCGAAAGCCCTCGGCACGGGGTTTTCCGCCGGCGTCTCCCCAAGGGGGATAGCGATAGAAAACGCGCCGTCCGGCGCGCCGTTTGCGAGGCTCGACGAAGCCGCGCAGGCGGCGATGGAAAAGATCGGCGGCAAGAGGGTTTTGGTGAGCCTCACGCACCTCAAAGACTACGCGCAGGCGGTGGCGGTCATAACGAAATAAAATGGAATGCCGCGCCCCCATAATGTCCTGCGCAGAGGCCGCCGAATTTGAAAGGCGGTTTTTCGCCCGCGGCGAATTTGGCGAGCGCGAGGCAATCCGGCGCGCCGGCGGCGGGATCGCAAAAGAGTTTTTAAGGGAGTTCGACATCGGCAATTCACCCCGCATAATCGCGATCGCCGGCGGCGGGCACAACGGCGCGGACGCCATCGCCGCCGCGTCTAAAATATGCGGGGAAATCCCGGGCGCCTCCCTCTGCGTCGCGGCCGCCCCGCGCGAAAAGCGAAAACCCAACACCGCGCTCGAGCTCGACGCCCTGCTCTCAAGCGGCGCTAAAATCGAAAAAATATTTCCGCTCTCCGAGCTTCCGAACGTCCGCGGAAAATTCGATCTGGCGATAGAGGGGCTCGTCGGAATGACTTTCCGCCCGCCCGCGCGGGCGGAGCTGGGCGCGGCGATAGAGGCGGCAAACGCGCTGGACGCGCGGATAAAAATCAGCGCGGACATTCCCGCGGGGATCTCCGCCGACGCGCCGCAAGCCCCAGCTTTCCGCGCCGACGCCACATACGCCGCCGGAATCGCAAAGGACGCAATCTTCAAGCGCTTCAACAGGCCGTTTGCCGGAAGAATCCGCTTTGTGGACATCGGGTTCTTCGACGCCGGCGCTCCCGATTCCGCAAGGGCCGTCGTCCTCCCGTCGATTTCCGAACCGTTGAAAGCCCTGCGCCCCGCGCTCTCCGACAAGAGGTCCTACGGGCACGCGTTCGTCCTCGCTGGGTCGCGGCGGTACCCGGGGGCGGCGCTCATGAACGTCAAAGCCGCGCTGCGCGGGGGCGCGGGGCTTGTGACCGCCTTCGTGCCGGAAACTTTCGCGGCGCAATTCGCCGCCGCCGATGAGTTGGGTATCCGCATGTACGCCAGCCGCGGCAGCATGGATCTGAGTAAGAAGGACGGCGGCCTGCCGCCGGACAGCGTGGTGCAGACGGTGGACGAGATCCTGCGCGACAGCGTCCACGCCATTGAAGCGTACCACGATGCGTCCTACGGCGCCATGCACCGTGTGGCGCTGGCCCCCTGCTCCCCATTCTCCGTGTCCGCCGACCTGCTGCGCGAGAGCGCCAAGCTGGCTCGCCAGTACGGTGTACGGCTCCACACCCACCTGTGTGAGACCAAGGACGAGGAGAACTTCATGCTGGCGCGGG
>CAJMOT010000095.1 GCA_905214995.1 uncultured bacterium
CGTGACGGCGGACGTGGACGCGCGCGCCGCGCAGTTCGGCCTGATGTACGCGCCCGACCCGTCGTCGCACAAATATTCGTCGATAGGCGGCAACATCTCCTGCAACGCCGGCGGTCTGCGCGCGGCAAAGTACGGCAACACCCGCGAGAACGTCCTGGCGCTCACCGCCTTTCTGCCCGACGGCCGCAGGCTCGAATGCGGAAGGCCGCTTAAAAAGTTTTCCGTCGGCCCGAATCTGAGGGATCTTTTCATAGGCTCGGAAGGGACATTCGGCGTGGTGGCCGAGGCGTGGCTCAAGCTCGTTCCGCGCCCGCGCGCAAGGCTTGCGGTAATAGCGTTTCCGCGCTCGGACTCGGAGGCTTTCGACGCCGTCGAAAAGCTCATGCTATCTCCGCTGACTCCGTCGATTTGCGAATTTATGGACGCCGACACGCTCGCGTGCGTGCGCGCCAAAAATCCGTCCGACGAAGTGGACGCCCCAGCGGGGGCCGCCGCGCTGCTGCTGGAGTTCGACGGCGAGCCCATTCAAGTCCGCGCCGACGCGGAGGAGGCGGAAAGGCTGTTGGCGGCTTGCGGGGCGCGCGCGGCGCGCGATGCGGCGGAGGCCGAGAGATTCTGGAAAATCCGCCGCGGCGCGTCGCAGGCGATGTACCTGCTCGCCGACTCCAAGGTGAACCAGGACATAGCGCTCCCGCTCTCGTCCGTCAAAAAATATTTCGAATTTTTCAAGGAGCTCTCGCGCGAGACGGGATTGCCCTCTCCGGTGTTCGGGCATTCGGGCGACGGCAACTACCACATCCACTTCATGTACGACTCCGCCGTTTCCGGAGCGCGCGAAAGGGCGCGGAAGGCAATGGAGGCGGCCGTCAAAAAGGCGGTCGAGATGGGGGGCGCGGTGTCGGGAGAGCACGGCATAGGCTTTTTGAAGTCGAAGTACATGCCCCTCCAACACGGAGCGGACGAGCTCGAAACCATGCGCGCGCTCAAAAAGATGTTCGACCCAAAGAACATTCTCAACCCGGGCAAAATCTGCTTTCCCGGAGCGGTGAAGGACATTCCCGCGCCGCTCACGGGCGTGCGCCTGCCGTGGGATTAGCGCGCGGCGGGCGATAAGTCTTGCAACTTGCGGCGGCGTTTCGTATCGTCTGCCGTTTTATTAAACGCGATATTTCAAAATTATGAAAAACGGCAAAAAAGACGCCCAGGCGAGTTGGGGGGGCAGGTTTTCAAAGGGCCCGAGCGAGCTCATGCTCAGGTTCAGCGAGTCGGTGTCATTCGACAGGCTGCTCGCGGAGTTCGACATACAAGGCTCCGTGGCGCAGGCCAAGATGCTCGCGCACACGGGCATCATTTCCAAGCGGGAATCCGCGCAGATAGCCGCGGGGCTTTCCAAAATTCTCAAAAAAATCCGCGCCGGCGAATTCGAGTGGGACGAGTCTCTCGAGGACGTCCACATGAACATAGAGCAGGCGCTCACGCGCGAGGTTCCCGCCGCCGCGAAGCTCCACGCCGCGCGCAGCCGCAACGACCAGGTCGCGACCGACATGCGGCTTTTCTTCAAATTCGCGTGCGCGGAGGCGTCCGAAAAAATAGGCGGGGCAATAAGGGCGCTTTTGAAGCTTGCCGACGGCAACAGGCATATCCTTATACCCGGCTATACGCACATGCAGCGCGCGCAGCCGGTCAGCGCCGCGCACCACATTCTGGCGTGGGTGGAAATGCTCGCGCGGGACGCGGAGCGCTTCGGCTTTTGCGCGGAAGCGGCGAACGTCTCCCCGCTGGGCAGCGGCGCGATAGCGGGTACGACTCTGCCGATAGACAGGCTGTACTCCGCTTCCAAGCTCGGATTCACGGATCCCGAAACGGGCGACCCGATAGTCACCGGCAACAGCATGGACGCCGTCGCCGACAGGGATTTGTTCCTCGAATTCGCCTTTGCGTGCGCGGTTTTCGGGACGCACCTTTCGCGCATTGCCGAGGACGTCATAATTTGGAACACGAGCGAATTCGCTTTTGTTAAGCTTCCCGACGAATTCACTACGGGCTCGTCGCTCATGCCGCAGAAGAAGAATCCGGACGCCTTTGAGCTGATGCGCGGAAAGTCCGCGCGGCTGATCGGCAATTTGAGCTCCCTTTTTGCGCTCGTCAAGGGGCTTCCGCTGACCTACAACCGCGACTTGCAGGAGGACAAGCCGCCGGTGTTCGATTCTTTCGCCCAGATTTGCGTCTGCGCCGAAGTCCTTTCTGAATGCGTCCGCCGCATCAAATTCAATCCGGATAAGTGCGCGGAGGCGGTCTCCGACCCTCTGCTGCTTGCGACGGACCTCGCCGACTACTTCGTGATGAGGGGCGTGCCGTTTAGGGAGGCGCACCACATCGTCGGCCGCCTCGTCGCGCTTTCGGAGAAGAAGTCGGTGCCGATAAACGCGCTTCCGGACTCCGACGTATTCGCGCTGTGCGACAGGGCGGACTCCTCGTGGAGGGAGGTTTTCGATTTAAAGCGCGCCATGGACATGCGCGAAAAAATCGGTATGCCCGGGCCGAAGCAGATTGAGGCGCAAATAGCCGCGTGGCGCGAGATTTTCGCATAACTTTGGCCGGGTTCTACTCCGCCTTTGGCGCGATTCTGAGAATTTCAATTACATGTCTTATGAATATGAGGCGTCATGATGTAAAGAACATATACGCCATAGAATATGGATGGGTATTTGAGGCGCATCTTTTTGTTAAATAAAAAACTTCTGGATGTTTCCCCGCTTGCCTTCTATGATTTGCATGTACAAAAGAATTGGGTTTTATGCATAAATCTATTGATGCTTTTCTCAACAAAAATATATGCGGAGATTGTTTAGAGGTAATGCGGACAATGCCCGATGAGTCTGTTGATCTGGTTGTGACATCGCCTCCGTACAATCTTAAGAATTCGACCGGCAACGGCATGAAAGACGGCCGCGGCGGGAAATGGGCCAATGCCGCTTTGGTAAACGGGTACGCCAATTATGATGATTGTATGCCCGCAGACGAGTACGCAAAATGGCAAAGAGACTGTTTAACGGAGATGTTTCGTTTGTTAAAAAATGACGGCGCTATTTTTTACAACCACAAGTGGCGCGTGCAGGCGGGATTATTGCAAGATAGGCAGGATATAGTCGCCGGTTTCCCAATACGGCAAATTATAATTTGGCGGCGTAAAGGGGGGATAAACTTTAATGCGGGATATTTTTTGCCAACCTATGAAGTTATTTATATGATAACAAAGCCGGACTTTAAGTTGGCGAAAGGCGCAAATTCTTACGGCGATGTCTGGGAATTCACTCAGGAAATGAAAAACCCGCATCCTGCGCCATTTCCTCTGGCGATGATAGATAGAATCATTCAATCAACAAACGCAAAAATAGTGTTGGATCCTTTTATGGGCAGCGGAACAACTGCTATTGCCGCGTTGCAGAATGACAGATATTTTATAGGGATTGAAAAATCGCAGGAGTATGTTGAGATGGCAAATAGGCGGATTGCAGAAAATGATCGGCAATTTCAAATGAAATGGTAAACGCAATGCCGATAATCTACACAAAAGAATCTTTGATAGCGAAGCTGAAAGAAATTCGCAGTATGGGTTGGATTCAGGGCCGCGATACCAAAAATGACGGCAATGTCGGCAACACTTTGGAGGATTTGCTTGGAATTACGGAAAACAATCTGCCTATACCAAACGCGGCCGAATGGGAATTAAAAGCGCAAAGAAAGAATACGGCGTCTTTAATGACGATGTTTCACATGGAGCCTTCGCCGAGGGCATTGCGCCTTGTCCCGCAAGAGTTGATACCCATATATGGTTGGAAGCATAACAAGAGAAACCGCGCTGGCGAACATTATGCGGAAAATGAAAGAAGTTTTCGCATGACGATGAACGCCGTATCGCCAACAGATAGGGGATTTAAAATAAAAATAGATAAAAACGAGAGAAAGTTTATAGTTGATTTTGATGAAAATGCCGTTGATTCAAGACATTCAGAATGGCTTGAAATGGTAAAGCAAAACTTATCTAACTTTAAGAATTACGTTGCTCCATACTGGGGTTTTGACGATGTATTTCATAAAGCGGGTAAGAAATTGCCAAACTGTTTTTACGTCGTTGCCGACAATAAAGTTGAAAACGGAAGAGAAATATTTTTGTATGAAAAGATATATAAGCTATCTCATTTTTCTTTAGATAAATTTGTAGAAGCGGTGGAAAATGGAATTATTTATATAGAATTCGATGCAAGAACGGGGCATAATCACGGTTCAAAATTTAGAATGAAAAGTGGCGGATTGCAAAATTTATATGATAATGTTGAAATTATATGATTTTATTAAATCCCCTAAAAATGAATATATAATTTAATGGAAGAAGTAAAAACCAAATTATCTCTATGTATGTCAATCTAGTGGGTTTTATTTTTTCAAGATAGGAGATTTTTTGATTTTCCCCATTTGGCAAAACGCGCCGGAAGGAGTTTTTCTTTCCGGCGCTTTTTTGCATTCGGGCTTTGCTGCGCGGCGGATTGCGCGCGGCCTTTTGCGGCGTTTGCAGGCGGGCATTTTTTGTTTGTAAGGTCGGCGTTTTGGGAAAACAACCCTATGAATGCCGGCTTTGAGCGATTTTTGCGGCGGCGGAGAGAACCTTTATTTGGCGGCGGCAATAGTCCGATTTTTACCGCGGTTTCCGCGCGGCTGAGCGCGCGCGAACCGCGTTTCACGGGTTGTTGAAATATCCGGGAGCGTTTCCGCGCTTCGCGGTAGGGCGCAGGTTTTCGGCGCGGCGGCGCGTTTTTATGCGTGTTTTTGAATCTGCCGCACTGCGCGCTTTCAAAAGCGCGGAAGAAGTCGGCGGTTTGTTTCCGGAATTTTTGGAGGCCGCTCGGGACGCTCCTGCGCGGCGCAAAAAAGAGGGGCGGCGAGTTTTCGCAGCCCCGTGTGGTTAATCTTCCAAAAGTTTTTCTATATGCCGTCGATTTGTTCGGAGAGATATTTTACCAGTTCGTCTTCGCTCATGCGCACCTGTTTTGTAGTGTCGCGGTCGCGCAGGGTGACCGTGCCGTCGCCCTCCGCAGTCTGGAAGTCCACGGTGATTCCGAACGGGGTTCCGATTTCGTCCTGCCTGCGGTATCTCCTGCCTATCGCGCCGGCGGCGTCGAAGAATACGTTCCAGCGGCGGCGGAGTTTGGCGTGGAGCTTTTGCGCGCGCTCCATGAGCTCGGGCTTGTTCTTGACGAGCGGGAACACCGCCGCCTTGAAAGGCGCGACGCGCGGGCTGAATTTGAGCAGCACGCGTTTTTCAGCCTGCCCCTTGTCGTTGGGCACTTCGTCCTCCTCGTACGCGGCGGTCATCACCGCCAGGAACGTGCGGTCCACGCCGAGCGACGGCTCTATGACGTGCGGCAGGTATTTTTCCCTGCGCGCCTCGTCGAAGTATTCGAGGTTTTTGCCGGAGGCGTTTTGGTGCTGGGTGAGGTCGAAATTCCCGCGCACGGCGATTCCCTGCAATTCCTGCAAGCCGTGCGGGAAATGGAAAGTGATGTCCGTGCACGCCTTTGCGTAGTGCGCGAGCTTTTCCTGCGGGTGGACGTCCTCGGCGAGCCTGTCGGCGGGGATTCCGATGGATACGAACCACTTTTTGCAGGCGTCGATCCAGTCGCGGTGCATCGTCTTCCAGTCGTCGTAGGGCGAAATGAAGTACTCGATTTCCATCTGTTCGAACTCGCGGCTGCGGAATATGAAATTGCGCGGCGTGATTTCGTTGCGGAAAGCCTTGCCGATTTGCGCGATGCCGAAGGGGAGTTTGACGCGGCTCGTGTCGCAGACGTTTTTGAAGTCGGCGAATATTCCCTGCGCGGTCTCGGGGCGCAGGTAGGCGACAGCGGTTTCGTCGCGCAGCGCGCCTACATAGGTTTGGAACATCAGGTTGAAATCGCGAGGGGGAGTGAGAGAGCCCGGCTTGCCGGTGGCGGGGGAGGGAATGAGGGCATATTCGTCGGGAGATGCGTCCATGTAGTTTTTGAGGACGACGGGTTCGAGTTCTCCCTGCTTGGCGAGCTTTCTCTTGAGCTCGGCGGCCTTCTTCTCGGCCTCCGCCTGCATGTTTTCGTCTTCGAGCGCGCTGACGTACCCGATTGTCTCGCCCGCGACTTTCACCTGCGCGAAGAAAATCTGGTCGGCCCTGAAGCGCAGCTTGGACTCTTTGCAGTCCACCATGGGGTCGGAAAATCCCGCGACATGCCCGGAGGCGCGCCACACGTCCGGGTGCATTATTATGGAGGCGTCGAGCCCCACGATGTCGTCGCGGCCGTGGACAAAATCGTTCCACCACGCCCTCTTGATGTTGTTTTTGAGCTCCACGCCCAGCGGACCGTAGTCGAAAAATCCGTTAAAGCCGCCGTAGATTTCGGACGATCGGTAAATAAACCCCCTGCGCTTGCAGAGGCCCTCGATTGTTGCCATGTCGACCATAATGAAAAAATAAGCGGCAAGACTAACCCGCCCGCCGCGTTTGTCAACACCGCTTTGCCCGCGTCAGGCGAGGCGGCAGCGCTCGAGCAGCTCCGCGTCGGCGAGGATTTCGCCGATTTCCCCGCGCGCGGCGAGCCTCCCGACGTCGAGAACCGCCGCGGTTTTGCAGACGCTTCTCGCGAAGTCCATGTCGTGGGTCGATATGATTTTCGTCTGGGGAAAGGAGTTCAGGAGCTCCGCGAGCTCGCGCTTCCCGCGCGGGTCGAGCTGCGCGCTCGGCTCGTCGAGCAGCATTACCTCCGGGTGCATGGCGGCAACCCCGCAGATGGCGGCCCGCTTTTTTTCGCCCTCCGAAAGCCCGTGCGGGGGCCTGTCGGCGAGGTTCGATATCGAAAATTTTTCGAGCCATTCGCGCGCGGTTTCGAGCGATTCGCCGCGCGAAAACCCGAGGTTTTCCACGCCGAAGGCGACGTCTTCGAGTATCGTTTGGCAAAATAGCTGGTCGTCTGAGTTCTGGAACACCAGCCCCGCGAGGGCGCGTATCCTGCGCAGATTTTTTTTAGCGACTTCAAGCCCGCATACTTCCGCGCGCCCCGAGAGTATCGGCGCGAGCCCCACCAGCGATAGCATGAGCGTTGATTTGCCCGCGCCGTTCGCGCCGAGCAGCGCGCAGGATTCCCCGCTTTCCACGCGCAGGCAGAGGGAGGAGACCGCGGGGGTCTTGCCGCCGTCCCGCGAGGCGGAGAGGGAAAACGTCTCTATCATGAAAAAATCCTTTCCGGAAGAAATCTGAATGCGGCGCAGACGCACGCGAAAGCGGCGGCGGCAATGAAATCGGAGGCCGAGGCGCGCACGGAAAATTCTCCGCGCGGAAATTTGGCCTCAAAACCCCGCGCGCGCATGGCGTCGTACACGCTCGCCGCGCGGTCGAGGCTTCTGAGCATGAGCGAGCCCGCGAGCTTCGGCCAGTCCGAAATTTTCGCGGCGCCCCCGATTTTGCCGGAGCGGGCGGAGTACGCCGCGCCCATGCGTTTTGCCTCGCCGGAAATTATGGGAATGTAGCGCATGGTAAGCGACATTTGCAGCGCCACGGGGCAGGGCACTCCAAGGGCGGCGAGCCCTTTCGCCATTTCATTCGGCGAGGCGACCTGAGAAAACGCGACCGCGGCCATGGCGCACTCCCACGCTTTGGCGCACAGCGCCGCGAGCGACACCGCGCCCGCCGGAATTTTTGCGAATCCGAAATCGAACGGCGGGGAGGAGTCGAGCCACGGGTTTGCCGCGCCTATCGCGAGCGCGACGGGAATTGCGGCGAGCGAATTTTTCAGCGACCTGCCTATGTCTTTCGAAAACGCGCAAACGGCGAAGAGCGGCAGCGAGGCGAATATGCAGACGCCTGCCAGATCGTATTTGGGAAACGACACCGCAAAGCACGCGTAAATGAACGCGAGCGCGATTTTCAGCGCGGGCGAAAAGGCGGGGCGCGGAACGCCGGCGGCCTCCCCGCCGCTGCCCGGCGGAGTTTCGGAATTAGGAGGCACCGTCCGATTTTCTCAATAAAAATCCGAGCGCGCACGCCGCGGCGAGGGCGGCGAAAGTTCCCGCAATTCCGGCGGCGGCGCCCCCCAGGGCGGATTCCGAGCCGGGCAGGTTGTAGTCGGGCAGCAGCGCCGAGGAGTTTTGGATTTTTTCGGACGCGGAATGCGCGGGGGTGTCGGCGGAGATTTCCGCGCCTTTTGCGGCGCGCTCCACCGACCATTCCAGCCCGTCGGGGTCGGAGGATGCGGCGAGCGACAGTCCGCCCGCCATCGCGACCGCGGCTATCATTAGCGCGGCGCACGCCGACTTTGCTGGAGTTTTCGGGGTTTTCTCGAACACTTCGGGGCGCGAGGATTTCAAAAACACGAGAACCGCCCCCGTCAGCGCGCCCTCAACCGCGCCTATCGCAAGATGTATCGGCTGCATCAGCAGCGCGAACGTTTTAAAAGGCAGCTCCGTCACGCCCGAGCACAGGGTTTCGAGCACCACCCCGAACGCCCCCAGCTGGAGGGCGGCGGCGCAGCCGAGTATGGACGCGGCCATTATGCGGGCGGGGCTTTTCATCCCTCCGGCGATGGGCGCGAATATCAGCGGATACGCCACAAAGCACGGGAAGAAGCCCATGTTGAAAATGTTGCACCCCAGCGCGAGGATCCCCCCGTCGGCGAACATAAACGCCTGTATCGCCAGCACGCACGAGAGAGCGATGAACGCCCCATGGCTGCCGAGCGTCGCCGCCAGCAGCATTCCCCCTCCTATGTGGCCGCTCGAGCCCGTCCCGGGGATTGCGAAATTTATCATCTGCGCCGCGAAGACGAACGCGCCCATCACGCCCATGAGCGGAACGCGCGCGGGTTCGAAATTTTCTTTCAGCCTGCGCGCGCTGTTCCAGAGCAGCCCCGCGCTTGCGGCTATCATGACTCCGCCCACCGCGGGGGAGACGAGTGCGTCGGCCATGTGCATATGTTTTTCCTTTTTTGGCTAATCAGTATTGGATTGGCTTTCGGGGAGCCGCCCGCCCGCCTTTGGCCCGCTACCGCCCGAGAAATTCCGCGACGAGCGACTTCACCGCGCCCTCGGTATCGTC